>CAYLXH010000007.1:0-29254 GCA_964387535.1 uncultured Butyricicoccus sp.
GCAAACTCATCATCCATCTCCGGCAGAACTGTAGTAGCTACCTTCTTAATCGTGCACTTAAACTCTGCTGCCTTACCCTGCAGCTCCTCCGCCGGGTAGGATTCCGGGAACGTTACATTAACCGTGCACTCTTCACCGGCAGACTTGCCAATGAGCTGATCCTCAAATCCCGGGATAAACGTGCCAGAACCCAGCTTCAGGTCATAGTCTTCGCCCTTGCCGCCGTCAAATGCTTCGCCGTCAACAAAGCCTTCGAAGTCCATCGTCACCGTGTCGCCGTCTTCTGCTGCGCGCTCGACTGTCTTAGTACCTGCAATGCGCTGTGCTCTGCGGTTCAGCTCAGCCTGAATATCTTCCTCGGTAACGGCATCATCTGCACGTTCCACCTCAATATTCTTGTAAACGGAAACAGTAACCTCCGGCTCAACGGCAACCTGAACCTCAACGGTCATCGAACCATCCTCTTCCGGATTGACACCGGCAATCTCTGCCTGCGCAACCGGTACAATCTTAGACTCGGCTACTGCTGCGTCAAATGCTTCCGGATATACAATATTCAGAGCATCTTCCATAAAGAAACCGTCGCCATACAGCTTTTCAATCACCTTACGCGGAGCCTTGCCCTTGCGGAAGCCCGGAATCGTCAGCTTGCTGCGATTTCTCTTATAAGCGGTCTCCTTGCCCTTTTCTAATTCCTCAACAGAAATGGAGATAGTCAGCTTAACCTGGCTATGCTCAAGCTTTTCAACATTTTTGAGTTCCATGGTGGTGAATCCTCCTAAAATTATATCCAATCTATTCTATCAGATTGTTTTGTTTTTGGCTAGATGTTTTTTTATTTTTTTAACAAAATTGGCGTGAAATCAATAAAATCTCCCGATGTAAGCACAAATTCAATGCCTTCCTGTATGCCGGTTACAGCATATCGCAGACTGTCAGAATGCAAATGGCCATACACACAACGCTTCACACCATACTCTTGAAGCAGCTGAATAATCTCTCCGCAGCGAAAATTGGAAAAAATCGGGGGGTAATGCAGAAAGCAAATAATCTCCGACACCTGCTGCTTTTTTGCGGCCCGCAGTGAAGTTTCCAGCCGAACCAATTCCCGCCGAAAGATCTTCTCATCATGACATTCCTTAAAATTCTCTTCAAAAAACCAGCCTCTGGTCCCGCACAGACCAATGTTCTCATAGACAAAGCAGTTATTAAACAGAAATTCAATGTTTTCAATTGCATTTTTCTGCAAAAACTGCGTCATCTTTCGCACCGTGGACCACCAGAGATCATGATTTCCCTTGAGAATAATTTTTTTGCCCGGCAGCCGTTGAAGCATTTGAAAGTCAGCGAGCGCCTGATCCAAATTGATTCCCCAGGAAACATCTCCGCCAATCACGACAGTGTCCTCCGGTTCAACCAGATGGCACCAGTTTTTCTCGATTTTCTCCATATATCCCTGCCACTTTCCACCGAACACATCCATTGGTTTCGACACACTGTTGGAAAGATGCAGATCAGAGATTGCATATAATGCCATCAGATTTTGGAAAGCAGATCCGTCGAAGCAAGGATTGCTTCTTTGTCGATGACCAAATCAAAGCGCGGAGTCTGGCCCTTCAGTGCGTTCAGTGGCTTGGGAATCGCCTCTCCGGTCATCGCATGCAGCTGGTCAAGCAGCTCTGTTCCATCTGATGTCACGGTTCCCCCCAGCGCGGTAATCACGCTTTGACAGAACTTATACGGACTGGCTGTCGAAGCAATTACAGTTGGGGTGGAATCTCCCGTGCGGGCACAATAATCCTCATACACTGCAACAGCAACTGCCGTATGCGTATCACAGAGATAGTGCTCCTCCTCAAACAGCTTGCGAATGGTCTCCTTGGTACGGACGTCATCGCAGCAGCCTGCCTCAAATGCCTCCCCGATCGGTCGGTACATTTCCTGCGGAACCGTATAGGTACCATCCTTTGCCAGCTTTGCCATAAGTTCCGCCACTGCTTCATCATTATATCCAGAAGCAAGGAACAGTAAACGTTCCAAATTGCTGGAAATCAAAATATCCATGGACGGGGAAATCGTGGTGTGGAACGGACGGTTTCGGTCGTACGTGCCATTGTTTGCGAAAAAGTCGGTCAGCACGTTGTTTTCATTGGAAGCACAGATCAGTTTCTTGATCGGAATCCCCATCTCACGGGCAAAATATGCGGCCAAAATGTTTCCGAAATTTCCGGTCGGGACACAGACATTCATCGAGTCTCCCATGGAGCACTCTCCACGCTCCAGCAAATCACAGTAAGCCGACACATAGTAAGCAATTTGTGGCACCAAGCGTCCCCAGTTGATGGAATTGGCAGAAGAAAGCATCATTCCCTGTCGATCCAACTTTTCTAATGTTTCCGGATCCGTGAAAATGGTTTTTACTGCGCTCTGTGCGTCATCAAAATTTCCACGAATGGCGCAAACCTGAACATTCTTTCCTTTCTGCGTAATCATCTGCAGCTTCTGCATGGTGCTGACGCCGTCAACCGGGTAATATACCATAATTTTGGTACCATCAACATCGGCAAATCCATCCAATGCGGCCTTTCCTGTATCACCCGATGTGGCAACCAGAATACAGGCGGTCCGGGTTTCTCCTGTCTTGCGCAGAGAGGATGTCAACAGATGCGGCAGCATCTGCAATGCCATATCCTTGAACGCACAGGTTGGACCATGCCACAGCTCTAAAATATATTTTCCACCCTGCGTCTTGACAAGCGGTGCCGTATCCGGAGAGCCAAACTTCTCATCGGCATATGCCTTTGCCGCAAAATCAGACAGCTCCTCGGCAGAAAACTCCTCGAGATATTTTCCAATTACCATTGCGCTGCGGCCTCGATAATCCATCTTGCACAGCGCTCGGATTTCATCCTGTGTCAATTTCGGAATCTCTGTCGGACAAAACAGGCCGCCGTCCGGTGCAATTCCCATCGCGATGGCTTGCGCCGCAGAGACTGCCTCTGCTCGATTGCGTGTACTAATATACTGCATAATAAACCTCCATGGGTCGAATTAACTTAAAAATTTTGTCGAACAAATCTCGCTGCATTTTCATAAAATAATGCCTGAATCAGCGATTCTTTGTATCCATGCCGGCGCATCTCCTCCTGAAGAGTCATCATACCACATACGTCGGACAAGCCTTCCGGCAACCTGTCGCAGCCGTCAAAATCCGCACCAATCGCCAGATGGTCCTGGCCTCCCAGCTCCATCCAGTGATCAATATGAGGAAAGAAATCGCAGATCGCTGCCGGATTGCTTGCTGTCACAAATGCGGTATACCCATTCAATCCAATCAATCCGCCCCGTCGGCACAGTTCGCAGAACTGGCGATCCGTGATATTCCTACGGTGCGCACAAACCGCTGCACTGTTTGAATGGGTAGCTACAACCGGTCCCTGCACGAGCTCCATCAGCTCCCAAAAGCCGCACTCAGACAAATGGGATACATCCGAAACAATACCATATTGGTCCAGCGCCTTGACCAATCGCTTTCCCTCGGCTGTAAGTCCTTTTTGTGGATCACTCATTGCTCCACATGCATACAGCGAATCATGATTCCATGAGAGCGTGATCATTCTCACACCCGCATCAATCGCCATGTGAAAATCCTCTTCGGATTGAATGAGCTCCGCTCCCTCAATGGAAAGAAATGCCGCAATCTTCCGCTGCTGCTCTGCCCGTGCAAAATCCTCTGCATTGCGACACAGCAGCAAACAATCTGCATTGTCGGCAAATTGTTTCTGTGCTGTATCCAGCAGCTTCTGAAGCAATTGATGGGCCTCCTGCCCGTCATCCAGCGGTTTGGAACCGCAAAACAGTGCGAAAACCTGCGCATAATGGTCAAAACACCGTACCCGCTCCAAATCAATATGCCCGCGGCGCCGTGACAGCGCACCACCTTTCTGTGCAATTGCATAGATGGTGTCGCAGTGTAAATCAAAATAATTCATTCGATTGCCTCAAATGCATTTGGTAGAACAACGATGGTTGGGGGCCGATCAGCACCCCGTGCATATATCTCTACAACATCAAACCGTGGCTGTCGCTGCGTCGGATGCTCCTGCAGCCAGCTCTGCGCTGTCAAGGTCAATTTCCTCTGTTTTGCCGGTGTCACAGCTTGCGCCGGTGTTCCAAAGCGAGTACTTCTTCGCGTCTTGACTTCCACAAACACCAAATATTCAGAATCCTCTGCAATAAGGTCAATTTCGCCAAAACGACATCGGAAATTCTGGGCAAGAATACGAAATCCCTGCCGTTGTAAATAGTCTGATGCACACTGCTCTCCCCAACCGCCAAGTGTCATAGAGAAAGCACCTTCTTCAAAAAGGTCCGGCGGTGAATCGGACAAAGACCGTACTGCGCAATCGCCGCATAGTGAGCTTTTGTCCCATAGCCTTTATGCTTTTCAAAGCCGTACTCCGGATAACGCTCTGCCATCTGCCGCATCAATCGATCTCGAGAAACTTTTGCCAGAATGGATGCCGCTGCAATGGAGAGCACTTTCGCGTCACCGCCAACCACGCATTCCGACGGAATGCAAAGGCCCTGAATCCGATTCCCATCAATAAGGGCAAAATCCGCAGGACAGTCCATCGCTTCAATGGCACGCCGCATGGCTAAGAAGGTCGCGTTCAGGATATTCATATCATCAATTTCCCGTTCATCGGCCTCTCCAATGCCAAACGACAGCGCTTTCGCACAGATATCATCAAAAAGCTGCTCTCGCTTTTTCTCCGAAAGCTTTTTGGAATCATTGACACCGGGAAGCTGCGTTCCGGGAGCCAGAATCACTGCAGCCGCCACTACAGGGCCTGCCAGTGGGCCCCGGCCCGCTTCATCGACACCGCACACCGCGGAGTAACCCATTGATCGAATTCGTTCTTCCTGCTCCATAGACAGGAGCACCGTCTCACGTTGACTCATCCCGGTTTGCCTCATATTCTTCCGGTGTCTCCAACGTGATACGTCCCAGTTTACCGCCGCGATATTCATCCAGCAGAATCCGCGCCATGCGCTCCGTATCCAGTTCTCCTCCAGAAATCAAAAATCCACGCTTGCGCGCTGCGCGCATCAGCAGCTCATAACCCCGGAAATCCAGTTCCTCATCTGCTTCGGGCAGCACAATTCGGTATCGCTCTGCAATCGCTTCCGGCGCACGCCGGTACAGGATCTCCATCAGCTTGCAAGCCAGTGTTTCGACATCCAGAATATCATCTTTAATTGCACCAGTTGCCGCCAAATAAATACCGGTTCGCTCGTCATCCAGTTTCGGCCACAAAATACCTGGGGTATCCAACAGTTCCAGACCGCCCTGCACCCGAAACCATTGCTGGCCGCGTGTCACGCCCGGCTTGTCTGCTGCCTTTGCTGCTTTTTTGCCAAGTACCTTATTGATAAAGGTTGATTTCCCTACATTTGGAATGCCAACAACCATGACCTTGACCGCACGTCCAATTTGCCCTTTCTGATTCCATTGCTCGATCTTTTCCGAAAGCAACGAGCGAATGGCTGGCGCAAACTGGTTTATTCCAGATCCGGTTCGGGCATCCGTTGTCAAAACCGCATAGCCTTTTTCCCGATAATACGTTTCCCAACGTCGCGTCATATTCGAGTCCGCCAGATCAATGCGGTTTAAAATAATCATACGCGGTTTGCCGCCTGCAATGGAATCCATATCCGGATTTCGGCTGACCTGTGGAATGCGGGAATCTACAATCTCACATACCGCGTCAACCCGCCCAATCTGTTCCTGCATCTGACGGCGTGTCCGCGTCATATGACCAGGATACCATTGAATATTCATACAATTAACTCCTTATCCCACTGCGCCAAAGCTGCTGAGTGGAAAAATGCGGCAAATTACCTTTCCCAACACATATCGAGTGTCCACCATGCCGAGCACACTGTAGCGGCTGTCCGTGGAATTGTTGCGGTTATCACCAAGGACAAAAATGCAGCCCTCCGGCACGGTCTGAGGAAATTCCATATCATACTGTACCTCAGTTTTCTCCGCAATATATGGCTCTTCCAACACAGTTCCATTGACACGAACTTCCCCAGTAGTAAAGTCAATGTCAATTTCATCCCCTTCGGTAGCAATCACTCGCTTTACAATCGGAACCGGAAGAAATTCGTCTTTTGTCAGAACCACAATATCCCCTTTTTCCGGGGTGTACATAACATTGGAAACCAGAAGCTGGTCACTGTCCTGCAACGTCGGAACCATAGAGTGTCCATCGACTCCAATAATGCGTACACAGAATACAAAAACCAGAATCACAACCATCAGTGAAATCAATAAGGCTTCTCCCCAGTCAAACAATTCACTCTGAAAACGTCCGCGCTGTTCCGGAGCCTTTTCCTCTTTTTTTGCCATGAATCTCATCCTTTCACCAAGGCATATACATTTATATTAACTGCTTTGCGAAAAAATGGCAATGGTTTTCTTCTATTCTGTCAAATTTATTGACAAAAAACAAGAGAGAGAACTGCTGTCCTCTCTCTTTGGGTTCCTGTATGGATCCAATCAGATCTTTTCCTGAACCTTGGCAGCCTTACCAACTCTATCACGCAGATAGTACAGCTTAGCACGGCGAACCTTACCATGGCGAACAACTTCGAACTTTGCAACGTTCGGAGAATGTACCGGGAAGGTCTTTTCAACACCGACACCGTAAGAAATGCGTCGAACTGTGACGGTCTTGTTGATACCGCTATGCTTCATAGCGATAATGGTACCCTCGAAGATCTGGATTCTTTCGCGGTTACCTTCCTTGATCTTGGCGTGTACCTTTACCGTATCGCCAATCTTGAGTTCCGGCAGATCGGTCTTGATCTGCTGTTCTGCGAGAACCTTAACTAAGTCCATCGTATAATACTCCTCTCAATCTAGACAATCTTGCTTCTTTTAAAACCACTCTCACTCCGCCGTTGACAAAAGCCTGCGGCTCTCCGGCGGAAGTGACGGAAACGCCCTGCGTAACACGGTGAGCAGAGGATTGCCCGTTTTCCGATTTAAAATTCTACCATGACTCCGCAGAAAATGCAAGTGAATTTCAAGAATAACACAAGAAAAAAAATTCTCCCTTGTTAAAAATATACGGGTTATGATACACTGTCTTTGGTGGTAATCACCAAATGAAAGAAGGAGGTATCTCACCTATGTGGGCCTACGAAAGTGTTTTCTATCAGATCTATCCCATTGGCTTTTGCGATGCACCCCGGCACAACGACGGGATCACAGTAAACCGTATCACTAAAGTCAAAGACTGGGCTGATCATATTGTGTCAATCGGATGCAATGCAGTTTATTTTTCCCCTGTGTTTGAATCAGATAACCACGGTTATGACACTCGAGATTTCCAAAAAATCGACTGCCGTCTCGGCACAAACAACGATTTCGCCGATATGTGCCGCACACTGCACGACAAAGGTATCCGAATCGTCCTGGATGGTGTATTTAATCACGTGGGACGTGGTTTCTGGGCGTTTCGCGATGTGCAGGAGAAAAAGCAGTACTCCCCCTATAAAGACTGGTTCCACATTAATTTTGATGGGAACTCTGGATACAATGACGGTTTCTGGTACGAGGGCTGGGAAGGCCATTACGAGCTGGTCAAGCTCAATCTAAATAACGAGGATGTCCTTCAATATCTGTTTGACAGCATTCGGCAATGGGTCACCGAGTTTGACATCGACGGACTGCGTTTGGATGTCGCGTATTCTTTGGATAAAACCTTTCTTCGCCGTCTTCGTTCCTACTGCGATACCCTCAAACCAGATTTTTTCCTCGTCGGAGAAGTGATGAGCAGTGACTGTTCCCCATTCCTGGAAGACGGCATGCTGCATTCGTGCACCAACTATGACTGCTATAAGGGCCTGTATTCCTCGTTCAACTCCATGAATATGTTTGAGATTACTCACTCTCTTCTTCGACAGTTCGGTCCGGAATACTGGACACTCTACAAAGGCAAGCATCTCCTGTCGTTTGTCGACAATCATGATGTCACACGGGTTGCCTCCATTTTAAACAATCCCAGCCACCTTCCCCTCATCTATGCCCTCATGATTGGCATGCCGGGGATTCCTTGTATCTATTACGGCAGCGAATGGGGTGCAGAAGGAACCAAACAACAGGGCAGCGATGATAATCTGCGCCCCAGTTTTGATGCACCAGTCTCCAATGCGCTGACCGAATGGATTGCGTCACTGGCAAAGGCCAAAAAGGAATCCAAGGCACTGTGCTACGGCAGCTTTACCAGCCGCCTGCTCACAAACAAACAGGTCATTTTTGAGCGTGAATGGGAGGGAGAGCGCGTCATGGTAGCCATCAACGCGGACTCGGAACCATTTGTTGCACACTTTGATGCCCAGGCGGGCCGTGCCTTGAATCTACTGACCGGAGCCACTCACGATTTTGGTGGAGGTTCTGAGCTTCCCCCCTATTCTGCCGCATACTGGAAGGTTTATTGATCCTTTTTTCCATCTACCCGACAAAAAATACACACCGCTTTCCCAAATGCACATATACTGCTTTTGCGGAAAGCGGTCTTTATCTGTCGGGAGGAATTGCTCATGGATCTATTGATTATTCTGGCCGTCACAGCAGATGTGATGTTTGCCGCCATCGCCTGCGGTGCATCCGGGATCCGCATTCAGCCCCTGTCCTGCGCCATTATGGCTTGCATCAGCAGCGGATTTCTGATTCTTTCTGCTGTGGGAAGCAGTGTCCTGTTTCAGGCTCTGCCGGAAACGAGCATCCGTTGGATTGGATGTGTTGCGCTCGTCCTTCTCGGATTATCTCAACTATTAGAGAAACAATGTGCAACCGCCCTGTATCGCCTGTCCTCTCATCTTCCAGGCTTTTTGCATCGGATCACTTCTCTGCCGCACGATTATACAAAAGCAGACACCGATGCAAACCAAACTCTCTCTCCCAGTGAGGCATTGGTGCTTGCAATCCCCGTATCCTTTGATTCTCTCATCGGAGGAGTGAGTATTGTCGCCAGTGTCCCCGGCCTTTGTATTCGCTTTCTCCTTGGCTTTTTCTTCGGCTACATCGCAGTCTATGGGGGAAGCCACATGGCCGCAAGCATTCCCATCCATAGCAAACGGTTTCGTTCGGTACTCTGTGGCTCCCTGTTGATTTTTTTGGGAATTTGCAAGCGCATTCTATAATCATTTGATCAAAAATCCCGTTCAGCACGGGATTTTTTGCAATATATCACGAACGGTTTGTAAGAGACTCGGCCAACTCTTGCAGTTCAACCCAGCGTTCCGTCCTCTCATCCAGCCGCTGTTCCAGCGTTTCTCTCTGCTGCGTCAACTCCTGTAAACGAACAAAATCCGTTGTCACCTTGGAAAGCTCTCGCTCAACCGCAGCGATCTGTTCTTCCAACTCTTCCAGCTCCTCTTCAATATGATCCAGCTCATACTGCTCTTTGTAGCTCATCTTGCGGATCGAAGATGCCATCTTCTTTTTCTCTTTTACCCGTACCGGAGCCTGCGGTTCCATTACTTCCTCTTGCCGCTTTTTTTCGTAATCTGCATAATTTCCCAGATATTGCCGAACCTGACCTCCTCGGCCGAATTCAAAAATTCGATTTGCAATCTTATCCAGAAAATATCGGTCATGCGATACCGCGATAACCGCTCCCTCAAATACCATCAAATAATTTTCAAGAATGTTGAGGGTTTCAATGTCCAAATCATTGGTCGGCTCATCCAGCAACAGGATATTCGGCGCTCCAATAATCACACTGAGTAAATACAGGCGACGCTGTTCTCCCCCCGAAAGATCTCCAATCCTGGTCCACTGCATTTCACCGGTAAATAAGAACTTTTCCAGAATCTGCGCAGCAGAAAGCGGCCCATCCGGAGTTTGCACAGTCTCTGCAATATCACGCACAAACTCGATAACCTTCTGAGAGCGATCCATATGATCACAGTCTTGAGAAAAATAGCCGATCTTCACGGTTTCTCCTAATTCAATGGTACCACTATCCGGCACAGTCTGACCGGTCAGCAAACGAAGAAAGGTGGATTTCCCGGTACCGTTGCGACCAACAATACCAATCCGATCATCACGAGCAACCGTCATACTGAAATGATTAAGAGTAGGAATGCCATCCCATGACTTGCAAATGTCAACAACATCAATGGTCTTTTTGCCCAGGCGAGCAGCAATCGAAGATAGCTCCAACTCCGGCGCAGTCGTCGGTCCGGCCTGTGCTTTCAGTGCTTCAAACCGTTCAATCCGGTCGCGGCTTTTTGTTCCCCGTGCACGGGCGCCGCGTTGGATCCACGCCAGCTCCCGCCGAAGCAGCGTCTGACGTTTGCGTTCTGTCGCCGCTGCATTCATTTCCCGCTCTGCTTTTCGCATCAAATATCCCGAATAATTCTCCTGATAAAAATAAAGATGCCCATGATCCAGTTCACAAATGCGATTGGCCACACGATCAAGAAAGTATCGGTCATGCGTAATCATGACAATCGCACCGCGATAAGCACACAGCTGCTTTTCCAGCCAGGCTGCTGTTTCATTGTCAATATGGTTTGTCGGCTCGTCCAAAATTAAAATCTCACTGGGATTCAGCAGTGCAGAGACAATCGCTACGCGTTTTTTCTGCCCACCCGACAGCAGACGAACTGACTTATTAAATTCTGTGACATCCAACTGTGTCAACAGCGTCTTGGCTTCATACGCACGTTCCTCTGAAAATTCGGAATCCGCCCCGCGAAACACCTGCTCCAGCACAGAAATATCCTCAGAAAAATCCGGTGCCTGAGGAAGATATCCAATGCGCGTGCCGTTCGCATACGTCAAAGTTCCTTCATCCACTTCCTCAATTCCCGCTAAAATACGCAAAAAAGTGGATTTGCCTGTGCCATTCATGCCGATAAAACCAACTTTATCATGTTCCTCCAATGTGAACTGAACATGGTTAAACATTTGGTATTCTCCCCAGCTTTTCGCAATATTTTCTGCATTTAGAAGTACCATATGCACACTCCCACATTGTATTTGGGTGCAGTCAAACAGCTGCATTTTCCATATCATAACAAAACCGCCGGAGCAAGCCGGCGGTTTCTCTGGTTCTCTCAGAGAGAGTTGACAATATCCTTAAAACGGTTGCCGCGCTCCATAAAATTCTTAAACAAATCAAACGATGCACTGGCAGGAGACATGATAACCACATCACCGTCCTTCGCATGGGCTGCTGCCCCTCGAATGGAAGCTTCAAAATCATCATACCGGAAAATCTGTACCTCTTCTGCATGATAATTCTCCGCTGCACGCACAGATGCTTCAATGGCATCTGCTGTTGCACCAACCAAATGCAGCTGTTTGACATGAGCACAGATCTCCGGACCCAGCACATCATAGGGGATATGTTTGTCATATCCACCTGCAATCAAAATCAGCTTCTGCGGAAAAGAACGCAAGCCGGCGATTGTCCGTGTTGGGCTGGAAGCAATGGAGTCATTATAGTAACGAACCCCGTCTTTCACCCGTACCAACTCAATTCGATGTTCCACGCCGCCAAACTCATGAGCTACAGAAATAACATCATCAAACGATACCATGCCGTGGGTCATACACGCAGCTGCCATATAATTTGCAACATTATGGGCACCCGGAATTTTGATTTCATCCGCATTCATGATCTTACAGCTCTGACCGTTTTCCGCATACCAGATGACTCCATCCTGCAGATAAATGCCATCCTGTACCGGATACTTCATGGAAAATTGCAGCAGTTCCACTCCCGGCTGCGGCACAAATCCCTGAGAAACTACATCATCAGCATTCAAAACCAATTTCGCTCCCGGTTTTTGGTGCAGAAAAATCTGTGTTTTCGCCTGAATATACTCATTCATATCCTTATGAATGTCCAGATGATTCGGGGTGACATTGGTAATAAGTGCTGCCATCGGGCTGCACATCATGCCCATCAGCTGAAACGAAGACAGCTCAACAATAGCATAGTCCTCCGGTCGCATCATCGGAACATCTGCCAGCAACGGATGACCAATATTCCCACCCAAGTGGCACGTGTATCCTGCATGTCGCAGAATTTCACACACTAACGTCGTCGTCGTGGTTTTGCCATCCGAACCGGTAATGGCGAGAACAGGACAAGGACATACCTTGAGGAAGACTTCCATCTCACTGGTCACAACGCTTCCCTGCCGTCTGGCTTTTACCAGTGCGGGATGGTTCAGATGCATCCCCGGCGTGCGAAATATAATGTCGCCTCCCAGATCCTTCAGATACTCCTGACCAACGCAGAACGTAACGCCCAGAGCAGACAGGCCGCCGTAAATCTCGCCCAACTCCTCTGCCGGCTTGCGATCATGTACTGTGACCTCAGCACCGGCCTCCAAAAGCAGGGTAATCAAAGGCGTGTTGCTGACGCCCATACCGATTACGGTCACTTCTTTCCCGCTGACATCCTCTAAAAATGTTTCATATGCATTCATTTTTCTGCCTCCACGTCGATAACACAAGAAAACCGCCAAGGCCGGCGGTCTTCCTGCAATCGGTAGTATGAGCAAAGAGTAAGCCGGGTTCTGTCATTTGAACAGCCATCTATCTGGGACATGTGTCACCACATGCCTCTAGCCACCTCCTCGGGACGAGCCGGGCAAGCTCTCAAGTCCCTCCACGGTGTTGCTGCGGATAGAGTTTACAGAGTCCCTCAGTTGCCTGAACGACTGGTGAGCTCTTACCTCGCCTTTCCACCCTTACCATGTTCCCATGGCGGTATCTCTCTGTTGCACTTTTCCTGGAGTCGCCTCCGGCGGACGTTATCCGTTATCCTGCCCTGCGCAGCCCGGACTTTCCTCATAACACGCCTTTCGGTAATGTTACGCGGCTGTTAACTTTACTCACGTTATCATTATAGCCGCTTCCTCCTTCTCTGTAAATATCTAATTTATGATAAATTTTTCCCTCCCTTTCACTCAAAATTACATACAATATCTGATCGTTCCCACAATGTTCATGCTTTCCGTTTTACTTTACTGATACATGATATTGTCTCATCCAGTGATCTATCTGCACAAAATATGCAATCGTCTGCGGCGTGGTCATTAACTGCCCATACCATGGTTGTGTTCGCGTGGTCAACAGAAGCTTCTCCAACTCTTCCCGTTTGACAAAATCAAACATCAATGATGTCCCGTCTGCTAAAATCTCTTCTAACAGGTCAGAAACCATGTTCTGATAATTCGGATTATGTGTTTTGGGATAGGGACTCTTTTTTCGCAATCGGATCGCATCCGGAAGCCATCCTTTTGCTGCTTCCCGAAGAAGCCCTTTCTCTACCCCATGATAATCTTTCCATTCCCACGGCACATGATACAAATACTCTGCAATACGATGATCGCAAAACGGAACGCGAACTTCCAATCCACTGTACATACTCATGCGATCTTTTCGTTCCAACAAAGTAACAGAAATATGATATCATCCGGACAGAATAAATGCTCCCAGAACTGTCCTCACCTCTTCTGAACATAACAACACGGATTATTCCAATGAAAACCGTCAATACTATGTGCAATGCGAAGAGAAAACTCATTCGAGCTCTATCGGAGGAACGGGCATGAAACAGAACGGCTTTACGGGTTGGTATTTCAAACATCAAAACGGACATAACATGGTTGCTTTCATTCCTGGAAGAACCAAGCAGGGAGCGTTTGTACAAATGATCTCCACCAACTGCTCCCAACAATTCGACATCCCAGAGCTATCGGTAGCAAACGGAATCATACAGGCCGGCAGCTGTCAGTTTTCACGACACGGATGCAGGATCGAACTTCCCGGAGTCAGCGGTCAGATTGTCTATGGAGAACTGACTCCACTGCGCACGGATATTATGGGCCCCTTTCGTTTTTTTCCAATGGAGTGCTGCCATGGTGTAATCAGTATGTCACATTCACTTCATGGAAGTGTGCGCATAAACGGGGAACAATATTGCTTTGACAACGGCACCGGATATATTGAAATGGATAGCGGTACCTCGTTTCCACGCTCCTATCTCTGGCTGCAGTGCAACAGCTTTTCAGAGCCATGCTCCGTTATGGTGTCAATTGCGCAGATTCCATTTTACGGTATCCGCTTTCAAGGATGCATCTGCGCGATTGTATATCGCGGCCGTGAATACCGTCTCGCTACCTATAACGGGGTTCGTATTCATACAGCCGAGCCGGAGCACATTTGCCTGTCCCAAGGGAAACAATTTCTGGAAATTGACATTCTTCGTTCCCATGATGGATATCCGCTTCGCTCCCCTGTACAAGGCGCTATGGCCGGAACGATTCGAGAAAGCAATAACGTCAGCATTCGAATCCGACTCTGGGAGCGTGGAACACCTATTTTTGACCTGTGCAGCAAAAACGCAGCCTATGAATTCGTTCCTCCCTCTTTTTAATTATATATCCACAATCTGAACCCAGTGATATGTCTCACCACGGGCTGTCGTTTTGGTGAGATATCTCAATACGTCGCCTGTTGGTATCCACAGTATCTGTATAAGACCCAACGTGATCCGTGCTGGGTTCTATCTTTGCTCGTTGTGCCTCATCTTTCACCGTATAAGTCTACTATTCAATCCGATCCTTTCTCCAGAAAATCCAGCATCAATAGGACGCTCCCATACCTTCAAAAATCCAAATGCACCGGATAAAAAACAAATCCGATGCATTTGGCAACAAGAGTATCTCATTCGATTTCCATGTTACAGTACAGAGTAATTCTACCTTCTATTTCATTTCAATCCGAAAATCACACACCTCTGCCCCTTCCATTCGCGTTCCATCTCGAACCAAACGCATGCTGCTGTTGATTCCTTCATAGAACTTAACATCCCGTCTGCACGAAAGAAGGTATCCTAACTCACGCATTCCCAGACGTTCATACATCCTGACATATTCACAGTCAACGGTATCAACTGCAACATAATGCTCTCCCTCTTCTCGCACACGATTATCACAGTCTCCCGCCTCATTATGTGTGAGAAGCTGTTCCTTCACTGCAGTCAATACATCGCCATGAATTTGCTTTGCATATTCTTGTCCTGACTCAAATGCAAGCTGGTCAATCACGGTAGCTGCAATTTCCAATGTTCTTTCTTTGCCAATTTCTTGTGCAAAGGCATCCAGAAAAGGCTTTAAACACAGAGCTTCAATCTCACGCCTCACCAAACCTGGTACCTGATCTATTGTCATTTTTGTATCCATAATTGCTCCTTTCTTAATTCTCAGTCCTATGCATTCAGAATATCTTTCACAATCCTTCCATCCTGCAACACCATTTTTACGTTATCTGCATCACACAAAATCTTGATATCGTCCAATGGGTTTCCGTGAACCAGTATGATATCTGCCAGTTTTCCTTCCTCCAACGTACCTACCTGATCCTGCATCAAAATCAATTCCGAATTCGTCTTGGTCGCTGCCTGTATGATTTCCATTGGAGCAAATCCAGCTGCTTCCATTCGTTCAAACTCCATATTTGCCCGATCGTAAGTGCATTTCAGCGCAGCATCATTGACAAAGTCGCAGCCCATTCCAATCTTAACGCCAGCCTTATGCGCTTTATCCAGGCTACGGTAATGTGCCTCATAGGAACGCATCGTCTTTTCTCTGAGCTCCGGCAAAACATTGGGATTGGATTCATTATACAGTTTTGACATATGCATGATAGACAAGGTAGGAACAAGGTAACAATCCTGTTTTAGCATCAACTCAATGCAATAGTCATCCAGATAAAATCCATGCTCAATACATTTTACGCCATTTTCCAACGCAATCCGTATGCCTCTGTTCGCTTGTGCGTGAGTGGATACATAGGATCCCATATTCTCCGCTTCTTCTACGGCTGCTCGAATCTCGTCTCTGCTGAAATGGCTGGTCTCTCCTGCCTTATCTCCCTGAGAGAACACCCCTCCTGTCGTCATGATTTTGATAAAATCTGCGCCATTCCGCGCGTTCCGCCTGCAAGCTCGACGAACCTCATCCACTCCGGTTACAATGCAAGCTGGTCCGTATGTACGCTCACTTGCCTCAAGAGTCAATTTTTGATATGCATCTCCGTGTCCACCAATCTGTGTTAAAATCTGACCCGCCGCGAAGATGCGCGGGAGATCCAGCAATCCTTCCTCTACCGCCGCTTTGAGAAAAACACAGCCGCTTCCCATATCTCGGATTGATGTATATCCTTCATTTCGTAAAAAGCCCAGGTTTTTCAATGATCTTGCCATCTCCAGCTGAGGAGTATAATCAATCCAGTGTATGGAATTGGCTCCGCCCCAGGACATATGAACATGTGCCTCGATCAGTCCCGGCATAATCGTTCCGCCTTCGATAGAATACGTCTCCGCATCTCTGTATTTTTCAGGCAGCTGCTCCCCTTTTCCAACATAAGCAATACGATTCTTCTCTACTGCAACAGCCCCATTTTCAATTGCGGGGCCACCGTTTCCATCAATCACTCGGCCTTTTAATACTTTCATACGGATTCCCCTTCTTTCTGATTATTCTGAACAATCGATACCAAAACTCGATCTGTTTCCAACATGCCAGGATCATTCAACATCCCCATATTGGCAAAAGTTTCTTCGATTGTACTTCCAATAATACCCATCCGTTCCGGAATATAGCAATCATTCATTGCTAAGTACGCACATTGTACCGCTGTCGACGCGGCAATACTCAGTTTGTATGCACACGATTCTTTTGCTCCATCGCAGAACATCCCGCCAATCGTACCAATGACGGACTGCATCGCATGAACAGATTGCTGAAATGTACCGCCAAGCAGATAGACAACCGCTGCCGCCACACCGGTTGCAGCCGCAACTCCACATCCACAAAATGCCGTCATACGTTTAATATATCCTTTAATATAAATGGTAATCATGGCACTGATTGCCAGCGCCCTCACCGTCTCCACTTCGTTGCATCCCAATGCCTCTGCGGCAGACAGCACACCGACAAAACTGGTAATGCCATGATTTCCGCTTCCTGCGACCGACATAATGGTCACATTCATGCCTTTCATGCGCGCTTCCCCTGCTGCAGCCGTGTTTGCCTGCACACAGTTGACCACATCTAACATATCGCCCCGGGATGACACCCGATTTTTTAACTGCTTTCCCAATTTCATCTTGGGATGCTCCAAATCCATCCGTGCCGCATCCATGTTATATCGGGCATACTCGAGTAAAATTGTAAGATCTGCCGGATCCATTGATAAAATAAAGTCATATAATTCCTGCACGGTATATTGAAGCAATGGATATTGCTCCGTTTCTGCCGAGACAATTTTTATCTTCTTTTGATAATTGCCGTTCTTTTCAATCTCAACGATGTTCGAATAATCCGCCGCAATGACAGTGGAAGCAGAATCCTCTCCATTCCAGACTTCCGCTTTGACATAAAGCGGGTCCGGAGTCTCCCCATAGACAACCGTTACCTTGCCCTTTTTTACTTCCCGCTTTGCCTCTTCAATCATTTCTTCCGTAATTCCGGCAAGGATCTCTAAGCCCTTGTCCGGTGCGCGCAGCAACACTCCTAGCTCCGCCGCCAGCTCAATCCCCGATTGATAAATACCAGGAATTCCTACTCCTACTGCATTTTTATAGACATTTCGACTGAGCGTTACCTTAATCCCTTCTGGATCTTTACCCAGTGCATGAACTGCGTTCGCTACCGCCAGGCAAATACTTCCCGGATCGGTACAGCCTGTGGATGCCTCCATTTCCGCATGTAAAATAGAAAGAAACTCTGCACTCGTCATTTCTATCACTCCTATCTGTTTCTACCAGAAACTTTTCCTCTGTACATCTATACTATACAACAAAAAATCTCGGAAAGCATCCGAGATTTTTGACTTTGTTTACAAATTCAGCAGTAAGTAAATAGTATTTTTTTGTCTGTCTAGGATTTTTTTGTCTTTGGAGTATAGCCAAAGTGTTTTTTATACACACGCGTAAAATAACTGGCATCATGATATCCCACCCGATGGGCAACCTCATTGACCGTTATATCCTCCTGCAGCAATTGATGCGCTTCCTTCATGCGAATCTCTGTCAGATATTCTTTGAAGGTTTTTCCGGTTTCTTGTTTAAAAATTCTGCTCAGATAACTTGGTGCCAGAAATAATTCCTTTGCCACCATTGGAAGCGACAGATCCTCTTGCCAGCGGGTCTGAAGGATTAGTATTGCTTTCATAACAGCTTTGTTGCTCTGTTCCAATTCTTCCAGTTTTGGCATCCGGTCATAAGATTTCAATACCATCGTCTGAAATCTCATAACTTCCTGCGTTAAAGATTGCACGGAGTCTGGACTTGCTTCTGACTCCGTCAACTCATTCCGCAGTATCAAAATATGAAGTAAATCACCCAACAATCTCTCTGTGCGCTCCGCATGTTCCTTTCTCGCTTCATCCATAATCGCAGTCAGTGATCGAATCATAAAATTTTGGTCGGTCTGCGATTTCAGGCATTGTAAAGACAAGCGATTTTCCAATTCCTGCTTCTCTTGGAACTCTCGATAATATTGGTTTCTGGCTTGCAATTCATTTTCCATGGCGTTAACGTAGTTCGAAAATAATCTCAGCAGTTCAATCCGATCCATCAGCTCCTCATGCGACAGTACTTCAAACTCTTTTGCCAGTTCTTCCATTTCCTTAGGTTCCAAACCCAACCTCATACAACGCTCTGGTAATGCTTGAAAAAATGCTTCTCTGGTCTCATCCTGCAAAAACTGACCATAAGAAATTAAAAAATCCTTCTCTTGGATTGTAACCGGAACGGAAACGAGCGACACCCCCATATGACATTGTCCGATATCAATGCGATTATTTGTTGTCTTTTCAAAGGCAAGATTGCATTCCGAGCATCGTTTATACCCATCTTCGTTACAAATTACACGGCGGCAGAAATGAGTAAACGATTTCAAATTCAGGGGGCCCTTCCATTGACCGTTACGTCCAATAAAAGAAATACTCTGCCCAGTCGCACTCGTAAACTTCTCTCCAATCTCTTCAATGATCCGTAATGTATCCGGAGCTTGAATATCCATTTCATTGACCAGCCTTTCTTAACTACAAGCACCAATGGTTCCATCGCTTCCATCTTACCTGATTTTTATCATGCCAGATAACATCAAGAAAGTTATATCATAATAGTACCAAATTCTAGATAATTTCGCAATCGTACAAATACCTACTCTAAATCTATGATATTTTTAATACAACGAAACCCCGAAATCAAAACGATTTCGGGGCAATGGCGGAGAGTCAGGGATTTCAACCCTGAAACCGCTTATCTCGGTTACACGATTTCCAGTAGTAAAAGCCTTTCCATTCCAACATTTTTAACTGTATTTATCCAAAGTTCCGGATGGAATGGGAGTTATTTTAAAACATTTTTACCGAAATATTTTTGTGTGGTTTACCTATTCACGTCATATCCGGACAGTCTTGGGCAGATTGCAGCATTATTTATCCTTCAATCGTCTCCTCGCAGAAGATTGTCTGCATAGTCTTTTAGGCTTTCAAAGGAATTTACACCCTGCGGGCGAGTGCTAATCTGTTCTCTCACATAATCAGGCAGCGTTTCAAAATACTGTTTCGCCTCCGGCTCATCTTTCAGGAGTGCATGCAAATCTGGATAGTTCAAAATAATCACCTCAAACATAGTATTCCCAAAAAGAAATGAAATTTGCACAAATCAGGACAGGAAAAGTGTGGAACGTACGAGAGTGTAGTTCCAGGAAAATATCGCATAACACCGTCCATGTTAAGACGCAGAAATTGTTATGACAATGCTGTATCGGAAAACGTTTTCTCCATCCTAAAAACGAAGTGGCGCTGCTGACGCTGCGCCACTTCGCCTAACACTCAACTTCCCTACTCGAGGGATCTTTCCTGTGCTGTCCGTATAATCTGGAGCAGTTCTCATAACTGAGATAAGCTGTTTCGTACCATATCCATTTTACAACACCCAGATACCAATCAGCAAAGCGCCTGCTTGGACCGCAATCATCCATACCTCATTGCCACGAAAAGGAAACAAGGTAACGGAAATATTTTTCTTCGGGCACAGACCACTGCACCTGCCACAGTGAATACACTCACCGCCCTTGAAAGAATCTGCATCCAATTCCAAACTCACCGGACATATCTTTGTGCAAGCATTGCACCCTGCAATACAGTTTTCTCTGTTGCGTACTAGCACGCCAGACGGCAGCACGGGAAGCAGGCTGAAAATCGCTCCCATCGGACAAAGAAATTGGCAGAAAAAGCGTTCCTGCATTGCCATACCACAGACGATCAGTAGCAACACAACCACTCCAACCTCCATTCCAGACGGAAGTGGATTTCCAGAAGCCAGGAACGAAAATACGGTCCATGGGCTGTTGCCATTGACGACATTCTGCTTTCCCAGCACGCAAAGAATCAATATCACTGCCAAAACTATGTATTTTGCATATTGCAGCCGTCTGATCACCGTATCAGGCAAAGAAAACACCCGATTTTTTTTTCGAAATTTCTTTTGCAGGAAGCAAGAAATGCCATAAATCCAGTCTCCCACCGCACCAAACGCACAGGCATATCCGCAAAAAAATCGTCCGAATAGCACGGTAAACGCAATCAGAAATACCAAAAGAGAGGTAAACGAACTCCACTGTAACACAGTCCCCTGAGAAAATTCCGTTCCAATCTCCTTCATTCCAGAAAACGCGCTGGCATATACAGAAGGAGCTGCCAAGAAAAATAGAACCTGTATAACAAACCGGAGCACGGCATTCTGCTTTCTGCGGCGCACAACAGGATTCACCGACTTCTGTTTCTGCTGCATCTGCTCATCCCTCCATTGCACGGTCAAATGCATCTAAAATCCCATTGGAACTAAAGGTCGCTCCCGAAACGACATCCAGTCCGTCCGTTCCCTGATTTTTCACAATCTCATCCAGCAAGATGGACGCCTTTTCCAGATATTCCGCGTCTTCTGCATGATCAATCACCACAACGGTTTTGATCTGACTGTCTTTCACGGTTACTTCTACGGTCAGATCTCCGCCAAATCCTGCCGCTGTTCCTGTGTAAGTACCATCTTGGTAAACAGATGCGGTCTGTTCCTGTGTTGCTGCTTTATACTCTTCCAGTTCTGTATGATAGGCAGAGACAACCTGAGACCGCGCCATTGCCTGCTGCTGATACACTAGCAATACAATAATCACTAATAAAACATTGATAGTCCGGGTCAAAAATACCTTCATCGCTCCCCCTCCAAGTCAGCGTCCGCCTGAGCACAAGCCGATTGATAGGCTGCAATGATCGCTCGAGAAGAACAGGTTGCACCAGAAACGGTATCCACATCTGCACTCTGCGTACTCAGTATCTGTGATACCACACCATCATACGCTTTATTACACCAAGCGGCCATGCTGGAATCAGTATAGTTCAGACCAGAAATCGCTTTGGTCTCCTCATCCTGGAAGGTTACCATCAGCGAAAGGGTATACGCCTCAAATTCCTCATCCTCATCCGGAAATACCGTCGCGCTGGCTGTATAGGTACCATTGCGCTTTTGCGGAATTTCATCCGGAGCAGTGGAATCGTTTTCTCCCTCCTCTGGTTTTTCAGCATCCTCTTCTCCATTCTCATCATTTTCTCTGTCATCATCCGGCTGCACTTCTTCCATTTTCTCTGCATCCTTATCTGCCTTTCTGCAGGCATCCTGATACGCTGCAATCAGTGCTTTGGATGAGCAAGTCGCACCGGAAACAACATCAATTGTTTCTGTACTCTGAGAATTCAAGAGGAGCGGTGCAATACCATTGTATGCCATTATGCACCACGACTTCATACTGGCATCCGAAATAACCGGCTCAGAAATTGCCGTAGTCTTTCCATCCTCAAACGTAACGTCTACCGATAGCGTATATGCCACAAACTCTTCCTCGCTGTCCGGATACACAGTCGCGGTACCAGTATATGTACCATTACGCCGATCGTTGTTTTCAATACTGCCGTCCGCATTCTCCTCTTGGCTGTCATCCGGTTTCTCCACATCATCCGGTTCCTCCGTAGTCTTTTTTGCCTGATCTAAAGCATCCTTCACCGCCTCTAAAATGCCTTTCGAGCTGTACGTCGCGCCTGTAATGACATCCACCGAAGTAGATTGTTCGCTTAGAATTGAGTTCAAAATCGCTTTGGCCTGATTCAGAAAAGAGGGGGTTTCATTCTCTGCACGGACAATTTTCAACGCAGTCATCTGGTTATTTTTAATAGTAACACGCACTGAAATCTCACCGCCCCATCCAGTGCCGACGCCCGTATAGCTCCCATTGTTGTACGAGCCCTGCAGCGTTTTGCCCGTCGGGACATGTGTATTGTTCTTTCTATTATCTACTAGTTTATCCTCCGTTTGAGCTGCTCCTCCCGATGCCTGATTGAGTGCATCAATCACTGCATTTTTTATACCTATAGAAGAATATGTTGCACCGGAAATCGTATCCACATTTGGACTTTGAGCACGAATCATTTTGTCGATCATCGCTTTGGCCTTAGACAGATACGGTTCATCCTGATTAGTCGCGGAAAGAACAGAAATCGAAGAGATCTTTGCATCTGCAATGATAACCTGTACAGTTATCGTCCCGCCGGCAAAGCCAATACCTCTACCCGTATAGGTGCCGTCCTTCCAATTTCCTGAGCCAGTATAGGAAGACTCATAAATGCTTCCTCCCGAACTGTTGGCAGATGCCGCTACAGCCGAGGCAGACTCCGCTCCTGTCAATGCATTTTCCACCGCTTCCTTAATTCCTCGGGAACTATACGTTGCTCCGGATACGGAGTCCACCTCCCATGTCTGCTTCTCAACAATGACATCAATCAAAGCAGTTGCACGCTGAAAAAAGCTGGCATCATCCGAATGACTGAGTACGGACACATCTGTAATCTGCGCATCCTCCACGGTGACCTGTACCCTTACTTCTCCTTTATATCCGATACCAGTGCCCTCGTATACTCCATCCTTATAGTCTCCTTTTGCCTTTTGAGCCTTTTTCATCTGCTCCTGTGCGACATCACCCTCTGCCGCCGCTGCCGTCGTCCAGTCAATCGCCTCCAGAATCGGTTTGCTTTGCTGGAATCCAAACGCCGCCATTACTGCCAGCGCAACAGCAGGAAGAATCTGTGTCATATACTTTGTATATTTCATGTTATATTTCTCCTTGTTGCTCCATAGCGCATCACGGTATCAAACCGCTGTGTATATCACGCATTTTCATCGACAAGGGCAACATCAAAACTGCTGTTTGATTCAAAGCATCCCTGAAGCCCTTCGGTAATCGTAATCGAACCGTCCTCCTCAACCAACACTGCCTCAAACTCATCCGAATGATTTCTCCAATACGCAATCGCATCGTCACAGCCCATAACGAACAAAGCTGTAGAAAGCGCATCACCGGTCGCCCCATCATTTCCAATAATTGTAACTGAGCTCAATCCGCTTTTCGCTGGTTTTCCAGTGTTAGGGTCGAGAATATGCCAATAAATCTCGCCGTCCTCCTCAAAAAAGCGCTGGTATCCTCCCGAAGTGTCCACAACACAATCGGTAACCGCAACCGCACCAATCGTCTCCTGGTTGTCATCCGGATCCATAATGCCAATCCGCCACGGCTGTCCGTCAATTTTACTTCCAATCAGCTCGACTGTACTTCCTCCCAAACTGACGATTGCAGACGAGACTCTCTGCTCCTTCATAATCTCGCGCAGGCGATCTCCTAGATATCCTTTTGCAATCCCTCCCAAATCAATCCCGGTTCCTTTATCCAGAGAAAGCGTATTGCTATCCGTATCCAGATGTACATGCTTGCCTCCAACAGAATTCAACAGCTGATCCGTCTTCTTGCTGCTTGGGACACGATACTCCTGCGTAGTAAATCCCCATTCGCCCATGAATGGATACAGCGTAATGGTAAACGCACCATCGGTTGCTTGTTCTATGTTCAGCGCCTGCTCGATGAGCTCCTCCGTCTCGTTCGAAAGCAAAACGGTATTTCCTTCGTTTGCCAATGCAATTTCGCTGTCCTTGATACTGACGGAAAACAGTTCATCCAGCCGCGTAATTTCTTCTATTGATTGGTCAATTGCCACTTTAGAATTGGCACCATACGCAGTGAGGGACATATAAGCATCCATGGCAAACACATCCCGCTGCGCCGAAGGAATCTCACCAGACTCTGTCACAGTGCCCGCACTTCCCTCGGTATCTCGATTCCCACATCCCACACCCGTGACCATCAGCAACACCGCCGCAGTACACAGCAGTGTCGAACATTTACTTTGAATTTTCATCGTTGTTTGGCTCCTTACTATGATACCTTTTCTGACCACACCAGAAATCATGGGGAAAGGCTGGAACATACAGTTCCAGCCTTTCCCCTACAAAACAAAGTGCGAGTTATTTTTTGACCGTAACAGACTTTGCAGAGCTCCAGGAAGAGTAGTAGTTGGTACCGTTTACCTTCTGATAGGAACGAACACGCACATAAACTTTTTTGCCTTTCTTCAGCGACTTCAGAACCTTTTGTGTAGAACTGGTCTTAATCTTTTTACCGGAAGCAATCTTTGACTTGCTGTTCGAATATTGAATCTGATAGCCCGTTACGCCGGAAACTTTGGCAACTTTGACAGTGGCTCGTCCTGCTTTGGTGGATTTGACACTAGACACTTTTGAAGCCTTCGGGTTTACTTTCACTGTGACAGTCTTCGTAGCCTCCGTCGTGGTAGCTGTGTTGCCGTCACTATCCGTTGTCGTCACCTGAGCTTTAATTGTAATCGTAGCCTTTCCGACTCCCTTGATGCTGACCTTGCCGTTCTTATCCACAGTGACAACTTTTTTATCGCTGGAAGTATACGTTAAAACAGCATCCGCGACATTGGTAACAGCTTTCAGACTGAATGCCTTATTTCCTTTCACTTTGGTGATTGACGAGTCGGCAACCGTAATGCGCTTGGTGACAGAAACACCAGAAATCTTAATATCGCTGTACTTTTCATCCGTTAGAGTAACAACGTAGTCATCACCCCCTGCGCAGTCAGCACTCAGCGTCAGGACGCCAGTTGCGGCGTTATAGCTGTAGTTGTCGGGGTCGACCGCTGTGCCATGACGCGCTCCCTTCACAACCGAACCTACGATGTAGTTTGCATCCTCTGGAGCATTTTCAATTGCGATTTTAACAGTTGTTCCTTTCGATGTCGTCTTAGATTCCGTGACCACAGCCGTCGTGTCCACACGGTGCTTGACAAAAGTGTTGGTATCAACAACAAGATCTGCGGTGTCCTTCAGCAGATACTTGATCTGCGTGATGGTATTCCCGTTTTTCAGACCATCTGTCCGCTGATATGGAATATGATTTCCATGAATCTCTCCAACATCTTCCACTGCCCATGCAAATTCCCGCGTTTGCAGCCAAGTGTTGTCACTATGCAGCATGCCGTAGTGATTTCCCTCTTGATCCGTTACGATAATGCCATAGAGATTCTCTGTTGTTGCATCGTCTTGAATGTTGGTTCCCAGATCAATCTGATAGTCGCCCCAAGCTGTATTGGTGGACAACGATACATCTGTTTCGACTTTCTGTTCTCCTTCCTCGGTAATCATTTTGGAAAACGTGCCATCGGCATTCAGAACCTTGTACTCTGTCGTAAACGCTGTATCATGATAAACAGCATCCTTCAAATATCCCTGAACAATGGCCAGCGTGGAACCTTCCTGCGCTTCTGCTGCCATCACAGCATCATAAACCGCAGCGGAGATTTTAATCTGAACATCCTGGATGCCGTACAGATTGGCACCGATTGCCTCACCATTTGTTTCATCGTTTGCCACACCTGTCTCATACCAAGCCGTGGAATAGCGGGTCGATTTTGTCGTCGTCGCCGAAGTGACCGTATCGTACATTCCGGTTTCCCGGTAAGCTGCAACCTTATCTGTCGTATCCAGTTCCGTAGATTCGCTTTCTGGGATGTCGTTGAGTTCTCCATAGAAGAAATCTGCATATGCCATGTCAACAACCGCATAATAGCATCCATCAACAGCAACCGGAGTACTATCCGATGCCGCAGTTGTGGTACTGTTAATCACAATTTTTTCTGCGGCCAAAGCACTCATTGGCAGCATACTCGCCGTCATAACACCCGCTAGGATCGCTGCGAGTACGCTTTTGGAATGTTTCATATTGTTTTCCTCCCTTTCATTAGCAATGACTAATCATAAGATATTTTTATGCCGCACGTTATTTTGCATCCATCACAACAGCAGGCAGCACATCTGTAATTAGAATATCATCTTTCCATTTTTTCTCTACTCCAAACCAGTAAAAACAATCCATTCCGGTTGCATTTTAACAAAAATCCGTATTTCCATCATACAAACAGCCAAAGATGCCTTATATCAGTTTCCTAACACAAACTGATATAAGGCATCTTCTTTCTATTTGTTTTCTTCATTGACGCGCTGTCATTTCGTTCCGTTTTGTCGGACACAAAAAACCTCGCCCTAATTCAGTAATTCCCGTACCGTACGGCGATAATATTCCAGCAAATACTCTGTAAGCGCTATTTTTAAATTGTGCAGATCATTGCTGCGTGCAAACTGTAACAGCTCAGGATGATCAACCAACAACGCACTGACCTCACTCATAACAGACTGGCAGGCCGTCTCCGAATCGTTTTGTGGAATCAACATCACAATTGCACCCAAAATCATTTTTCCCTCCTCATAAAACGGTGGCTGCAATCGAACATATCCCATTCGACAATGCGTCACACATTCCGTGCGGCAGTGGAGCAGCAATGCATAAAATGGCTTGATATATGTATCTGCCAACTCGTCTCTCGCACGAAGCTGCTGGCAAATAATATCTGCTGTGATATCGTCCTCTGCAAATAGATGAGACGCATACTCAATTAATTCTGCACGGCTGTGAGCAATATGTTCCGCAGAAATTTGGGCATGGTCGATCAGTTCAAACAATTCCGATCCCAGTAGACTAATCTGTATAATGTCGTCTCGGTTAAGGGGTTTTTCTGTCTTATGTGTTTGCGTCCGCTGTGTATTTTTCTGTACTGAGAGGCTGTCTACAACATTTGTCAGCAACTGCTTTTCCCGCTCTGTCATCAGCGGAGTAACGCGAATATATCGATAATCAATATCCAGATCAACCGTCGAAATAATCAGATCAATGGAATCTCGCTTCAGCTGTTCTACATCCAAGCGAAACGCGGAAAGCGTGCCGCACAAACGCAGTCTCGGAAACGTTTTGGACAGCAATGTTTGCAAAAGTCGGGATGTTCCCAAGCCGGTCGGACAAACAACAACAGCAGAGACAACCCGCTGCTTTTCGCACAGCGCTTCTACCGCTGCCCCAAAATGTGCTGTGATGTACTCAATCTCCGCCTCTGGAATATGTTCCAAATGCAATTCTTCGCACAGCACCGAACATGCGCACTCCGTTGCTCGATAAAGCTCAGGATAATTCGAGCGAATGTCACCGCAATCACCGTTGACAATAGTCCCTCCCAAGCAAAGCCGGCGAATGGTTGGCTCCAGATGCATAGACAATCCATTCAACAGGGATTCAATGTCGTCAAAGCAGACACCCAGCTGGGACTCCACAATGTTCGTCATACGGCGTGCAAGATGATAAACATCCAACGACGTAGACTCCATCCGGTCATAATCCGTGTTACTCCGCGCAGAACTTCCCGCCAAGTGCATCGTAATAAAGCCAATCTCATCTGCCGGAATCACAATCGAAAATGCATCCTGCAACGCATCGGCAATAAATTCCGCAACGGCGTATTCCGGCATCAGCCGCAGCCGTGCCAGCTGGTCTGACGGCATGACAATGGTCTCTCCATCCATCATCCGTTTCAAACTCAGCGATAAACGGACAAACAACCCAGCATAGCCGCTGTCAGTCAGGGCAATGTTCCATTTTTCCTCTGCTGCGGCAACAATCTGTTCCAGCTGCGCCACATTCTGCTCCGATATTCCAGAGGGAAACAGTAGACGAGAATGCGCCTGATCATCTCCCTGCAGCAGGCGAAGCAGAGACTTTGTGTCAATAATAGAGGCAATCGCCAATCGCAGGGCAGCTTCCTCCCCTTCCAGCTCAATGCCACGCCCAGCTTTCCTCGACAAGGTCAAACCGAATTGCTCCGCCCACGCTGACAGCTCATCCAGATCACCACTGAGTGTACCACTGGAAATGCCATATCGCTGGCAAAACCACGCTGCTTTAATCGGCTGCCGCGCAGACAGCAGTTCCGTTAGAATTTCGGTCTGTCGTTCTGAACGCGTCCATTCTGCACGATTTGACGAGTGCAGTGCATCGAGGATCCGTGTACATTGACTCTCATCTGCAAGCAGATGCACACCAGATCCCGTTTTTGCCTCTAGGCCAGCGCCGTAGTTTGACAACCATTTTCCCGCCTCGGGCAAAATACGCTGTATGGTCCGGGAACTAACCTGCAGCTCGTTCGCAATCTCTGCTGTCGTCATCACATGCGGTTCTTGCGAAAGCAAACAGAGCAATACCTCCCGTGCGCGAGGAGAAAGTGTCATGATGCTACCCCCATTTCCAGATTCGATAGTAACATTATACTATATCTCGTTAAATGTGACAACGAAATGGGAGCAGATACTCATCCATTTGCTTCCAGACAAATCAACCCACTCCCTCCTATTGCTCACAGACTTATCACACTTTTTCCTACAAAAAAACTTCTAAACAGCAACAAAAACTGCTGTACTATACCAAAAGCACATGGAATTACACCGAATTCTTATCCATAGTATCAGCTCATTAGGATGTCGTCAATCATTATGGACAATTTTGCCTCAGAATCCTCTTGAGTCACATGGTTTTTGACATCATAATTATAATCACAGAAGGAAAGAGTAGCAACGCAAATTCCTAATCGTTCCTTCTAAAACAGAATAAGCCGCTTCTCGACCACCAGAGAGCTGTAAAACAACATCCATACCAATGCTTTTCCGGGGTTGTCGAAGTGCTTATGATAGGTACATTCTAAGAAAAAAGTTAGGAGTTGAAGGAAAATGAAACAAAAGGTTCAAGCAATCGGTAAAGCGCTGTCCGGTATGGTCATGCCAAACATCGG
>CAYLXH010000008.1:0-23702 GCA_964387535.1 uncultured Butyricicoccus sp.
ATTTACCATAGGAACCGATTGGCGTTCTCTTAGCAGAGCAAATATAAACATTCATTAGACGTATTCTCCTTTTCGTTTGGGTTGTGGAACAATCGTTTTATCGTGTCCGGCAGTCGAAATAGCTGCCGGAAGGGGAACGTGGGATGAATTACTTAAGGCCCATCGGCTCATCGCGGAAAATACGGGCATCCATCAGCTTGATAGTACCGTCTTCCTGATAAGCGATCGGCGGGACAAATTCCATCTGATCCAGAATCTGTGTCTGAAGGTCGATGCCCGGAGCAATTTCGATCAGGGTGACACCCTCCGGACGGAGTTCAAATACAGCGCGCTCTGTGATGTACAGAACCGGCTGCTTGACCTTGTTGGCATAGACACCGGAGAACGTGATGTGCTCGACTTCCTTGACGAACTTCTTCTTGGCGCCTTCCTGCAGGATCTTGATCTTGCCGTCGGAAACGTCAACTTTCAGACCCTTTGCCGTGAAGGTACCGCAGTAGCAAACCTTCTTTGCGTTTTGGGTGATGTCAACGAATCCGCCGGAACCAGCCAGACGGGTGCCGAACTTGGAGACATTCAGGTCACCGTTCGGTGCAGTCTCTGCCAGACCGAGGAATGCGATATCCAGACCGCCGCCCTGATAGAAGTCAAACTGCACGTTGTGCTCGAGAATGGCCTCTGCATTTGCGGAAGCACCGAACTGCGGACCAGCCAGCGGGATACCGCCGATCGGGCCGGCCTCTACGGTCAGAGTCATCTTATCCGCAATGCCTTCCTCTGCGGCTACGCTGGCAACCTGTTCCGGCATACCGGTACCCAGATTGACAATGGCGTCATCCGGCAGCTCCATAGCAGCACGGCGTGCAACAACCTTGCGCTGATTCAGCGGGATGGTCGGAATGGCATCCAGCGGGATGGTGTACTCACCGGCAGCAGCTCCGTCATACGGTACACCGATACACTGCATGTTGTCCTCATCGGTGCCGACGACGACGGCGTCAACATAGATGCCCGGGATCTTGACAAGCTTCGGGTCGAGAGAGCCGGCAGCAACGATTTTTTCGACCTGGACGATAACCTTACCGCCGGAGTTTTTGCAGGCCTGAGCCATCGCAGTGACGTCCATCGGGCCTACTTCTCTATGTACGGTGCAGTTGCCGCGTTCGTCGCAGTAGGAAGCACGGAGGAATACAACATCGATCGGGAAACTCTTGTAGAGAAGACGCTCTTCGCCCTCGATTTCGATCAGCTTGACCAGATCTTCCTTGGTGACGTCGTTGAGCTTGCCGCCGCCGTTGCGCGGGTCAGCGAAGGTGTACAGACCGACATGGGTGATCGTGCCGATGTTGTGAGCGGCAATATCGCGATACATATGGGTAATAACACCCTGTGGGAGGTTATACGCCTCAATCTTGTTTTCCAGAGCCAGTTTGCCCAGTCCAGGGGCACGATCCCAGTGACCGCCGACAACGCGCTTGAGCATGCCCTCATGAGCAAAATGGTCGCCGCCAGAGCCTGGAATTCCGCGATAGCCCTGACCTGCAGCATAGAGGAGTGTCATGTCCTTCGGATGGCCTGTTTCCAAAAAGCGCTTCTCCAACGCCTTGGACAGACCCTCCGGGCAGGCACAGCTGACAAATCCGCCGGTGGCGATGGTGTCACCGTCGTTTACCAGCATGACTGCCTCTTCTGCAGGCAATACCTTAACTTTCTTCATTGGAATCTTCCTTTCACTTGATGCTCTATAACAAGGAGCGGCGCAGCTGCCGTCCCGTTGTTGTCAAAGTTATGCTATGCAAGTGTACGCAGATGGGCAGCGACCGAAGCGGCCTCTGTTTCTGAAGTGCAAATGATGCGATGCGAAGCGTCAATTTCCTCGTAAAGATAGGGGCAGCAGGTACATCCACGGACGATGAGCAGTACGTCATAGTGGACACCTTCTGCCGGGGAAGAAAACGTGGCGAAGTCCTGTGCTTCAGCGGCGATACGCTGATATGCACCGCCACGGTCATAGCGGGGATTGCATCCGCCGCAGAACTTTACCGTACACGTTAACATAGATTTGAGTTCCTCTTTATATCAAAAATAGGGTAAACGGGTAGATAGGCACCCACAGAAAAATCTATGAGTGCCTATCACCATACATATTACAGGAATGTCAGCACCTTTTTGGTTGCATTACCAATTAGTCGATGCGAGCAATCTTCTTAGCCAGCTGCTTCTTCATTTCCATATTGGACTGACGAGCAATCATAATTCTCTGAGCCTGCGGGGAACCAGCGCCATGCATGGACTCCGGCAGATAGCCAACGGCTGCGGTACCCATGGTCATGTTCTCGATCAGGCGGAGGATTCTCATGCGATCCTCGGTCGGAACCGAATCAACACCCTTGAGGTACTTGACGATGTAGTCGTGCGTTACCGGGTTGCGGTAATCTGCCTCAGACGGCTGGGTAACCATGATGCCACCGGCCAGATCCTGTGCCAGACGAGCGATCTCGTACGGGAAGCGGGTGACGTTCTGCTTGCAGACGTTAGCCAGCAGCAGGTCGATCAGGTAGTTGCCCGACTTGGTCTTGCTGCCCTGAGAGGAGCAAGCGATACCACAGCAGTACAGGGTCTCGTTCAGGTGGGTCATCTCAATCAGCTTGTCCTTGACATGGGATGCCTTTGCGGCACCTGCCATCTCAACTGCAACAGCAGTTGCACCGATCAGGACGTCGCCTACACCAACCTTACATCCACCGTAAGACTGACGATGGTAGCCAGCAAAACGCTCTACGATCATGCCAGCAAACTTTACTTCACCGTTGAGGAAGATGCGATCGTTCGGAACGAATACATGGTCGAAAATAACCAGTACTTCGTGACCGCCGTAGACCTTGTTACCGACATCGATGTCGTTGTACTCTTCGAGCTTACGGGTATCACAGGACTGACGGCCATAGATCAGGGTGATGCCTTCAGAATCAGTCGGAACAGCAAAGCAGATTGCGTAGTCCTCGTCGCCCTCGCGCATGGAAATCGTCGGCATGCAGAGTACTTCGTGGGAGTTGATGTAGCCAGTCTGGTGAGCCTTTGCACCGGTTACATAAACGCCGTCCGGAGTTCTCTCAACAACGTGCAGGAACAGATCCGGGTCAGCCTGCTTGGACGGAGCCAGGCTACGGTCGCCCTTAACGTCGGTCATTGCGCCGTCAACAGCGAGGTCCTCATCCTGTACACGGGTCAGGAACTTGATGAAGTTCTCATGGTACTTGGTGCCGCAAGCCTCGTCGATCTCGTAAGTAGAAGAGTAAACGGCGTTCATAGCGTCCATGCCAACACATCTCTGGAAGCAGGCAGCCGTCTTCTGGCCCAGCAGTCTCTGCATCTTAACCTTCTTGATCAGGTCATCGGTGCTCTGATGCATGTGAGCGAAGCGGTTGATCTTCTTGCCGGTGATGTTGGAGGTTGCGGTCATCAGATCTTCGTACTGCGGATCCTCAGCCAGCTCATAGGTAGCTGCGAAGGAGTTCAGAGACGGACGGATGATCGGGTCGTCTACCGGGTTCTCGACTTTCTTGCCGAGCATCCACAGGTTCAGATTCAATGAACGCAGGGATTCGATGTACTGTTCTTTAGTCATCATAGTGGGATTGTTTCCTTTCTCGATAAAATAATATTTCATAAAAAGCAGCGGGTACCGCGGACAACACAGTACCCGCTGCAATTTACAGGCTAACGGTGAAGGAAATGGTATTGACTTCAGACAGTGACTAAGCTGATATTAGTAGCACTCTCTGTAAACGCGCTCCATCAGTTCAAGCGTCCACGGCTGAATATAGGAGTTGGTGATCAGGCGCTGCTGGTTTGCTTCAACGGACTTCGGCATCTCGGTGATGTCAGCCTCGGTAAAGCCGTACTCACGCAGCGGCTTCAGATGCAGAACCTTCTCCAGAAGCTCGTTCAGATACGGGATTGCATTGTCTACGGTGCAACCGGTGATACGAGCCACCATTTCCTTAAATCTCATGATTTCGCCGGTCGGATTCATTTCATCATAGATTTCCATGATCTTGCCGAACAGAGCGTAGTTGGATTCGCCATGCGGTACATGGTAGGTGCCGCCGAGCGGGAAGGACATTGCGTGAACAGTGCCACAGCCTGCCTTCAGGAATGCAATGCCTGCGAACAGGGAAGCGGTTACAAACTCATCCAGATACTCCAGACGAGCGTCCGGGCCGTTCTCAGCAATGCGGCGGAAGCCTTCGAGGATCATCTCCATTGCCTTGACGGAGTACATCTCAGATGTCGTGGTCTTTCTGCTCGGGGACAGGAAGGACTCCGTAGCATGGATCAGAGCGTCAATTGCCGAAGAAGCAAACGGCTTGTACGGCAGAGTCTTCAGCATGTCCGGAACCAGACAAACCTTGTTCGGGATGATGTCGTCAGAAACCAGACCGAGCTTGGTCTCACCACCGGTCAGAACGCCGTCCTTTTCGTCCTTGACGATAGCAACGGAAATATTGGTTACTTCGGAACCGGTGCCGCAGGTGGTCGGAATTGCAATAACTTCCTTTTCATGGATAACCGGCTCGCGCTTGAAATACAGCTCATGTACAGAAGACGGACGCTTGCAGCCAAGCAGCTTACACAGGTCCATGATGGCACCGCCGCCGATCGCAATAACGCGGTCGTAAGAATCGTACGGAATTGCTTCGTACATGGTCTCGATCATAGCCTCAGACGGTTAGCCAACGCCGAACTTCTCCTGGAACACGAAGTTGCACGGCAGGTTGTACTGCTCCATAAACGGCTTGTAGATAAACTCGTTGGTCAGGACACAGTCGCGCTCATTCAGTTTGAACTCCTCTGCGAACATACCGAAATCTGCACACTTATAGATGGTCGGGGCAATAATAATCTCTCTCTTGTCTGCCTGTAAGGCCTTGCTAAAAGCATCCATGTTTGACATCTCCTTAAAGTAAAATTTTGTTTGCACGTAATTCGGGTAGAGCGGCTGCAGAACAGCCATCCCTATGCATAGCATAATTGTACCAGAACTTTTCCAAAAGTTCAACAAGATATCCTAATGTTATGTGACAAATTATTGAGCCGACAGCCCTCTAAAATGCGCAGGTTGACGAATTGTTTTCATGTATATTCTATACTAAATGCGCAGTTTTGTAAATTGATTTGCAGAAAAAATTTGGCAAAGATGTTGCCTTTCAAGGGAAAGAACGGAAGCGTTTGATTGAAAATGACGAGAATTGACCGCTTCGTGCCGCAAAAGACAGAACCAGAAGGGAATTGCGAAGGAAACCGTGTGGTTGTCAGACGGGAAATATATGATATAATAGACAAAATAGCAAGGCCTGATCAAAGGGGCTACGGAGGAATCTTATGAAAATATTGCGAGCACAGGGGCATTTTGGGACAATGGATGGCCGTGAAATCCGTTTTGCAGACGGCTTAAATGTCCTGTGTCTGCCGAATGAGGGAGGCAAGACGACGCTGTGCGATTTTATACGGGTCATGTTGTATGGCCTGAATACATCCAAGCGGGATGGAAAGCAGCAGCTTTCAGATAAAACGAAATACCGTCCGGCGGATGGGTGCCCGATGAGCGGCATTTTGGAATTGGAATGGAAGGAACGCCGCATTATTTTGAGCCGACAGACCGGAAAAGGCGGACCGATGCAGGAGTTTTCTGCACGATATGCGGACACCGGTGAAGAGGTTCAGGAATTGACCAGCAAAGACTGTGGAGAAACCCTGACCGGTGTGGGCGAGGAAGGCTTTCGATCTTCCGCGCTGATTGACGGCACGAATCAGGCGGTTTCTGCAGAAGAACTGAGTGACCGCATTTTGGCGCTTTCCACGACAGGAGACAGTGCGATGATGTATTCCCGTGCGATTGGTCAGCTGGATCAATGGAAATCCAAACTCAAAGGCGGAGCACATGGACGGTTGGCCAGTGTGGAAGCAGAGCAGAACACCGTGTCCGAACAGCTGGTTCATTATGAAGAACTGCAGAATGAGATACAGGGATATGAGGCGCAGATCCCGGAGACAGAGCAGCTGCTTCGGCAGAGGGAAGATGCGTATCACAAAACCTATGAGCAGTTCATGGTGTTGTTTGCAGGAAAGCGTGAGCAAGCCGAGCGAGAGGAACGCAGGGCGCGGGAAGCGGTCAGTGAGATGAGAGCGCAGCTTCCGGACCTGAAAGCACTCAAGGCGGCAGAGAATGCCATGGATTACTATGAGCAGGCATGCCGGCAGGCACAGGAGATTCAGGCGGATGCCGAGGACATCACGAAAAACTATGAGAGCTACCGCACGCGGATTGATGAAAAAGAGCGTGAATATGATGAGACGGATTGGGAAGAGTCAGATATTCACATTCGCCCATGGGCGTTGGTCGCTGCCATTGTCTGTGTTGTTTTGGCGGCAGTCAGTTTTGTGCATTTCATTCCGCTGAGCGGAATGCTGGGACGATTGCTGCCGTATGGATTTTGTGCATTGGCGGTAGTGTTTCTGGTGCTGGCGTACTATAATAGTACGAAATCACTGCAGGGTCCTCCCATGGATTTTGACCGCGAGAGAAAGAAGCTGGATAAGCGCCTGACTATGGCGGAGACACGTCCGGAACAGGCGGAAGAAGCAGTACGGCAGGCTCGAGAACAGGTCGTATTGCTGGCGAAGCAGTTAACGCTCTCCGGATCGACGCCCGAAGAGATCCGCCCGCAAATGGATCAGTTGATTGCGGTGCGTGAGGAATATCTGGATCGCAAACAGCGTCACGAGGAGCTGTCAGAGCGGTATCTGGATATTTTAGAGCTGACCGGGCCAAACGGGGAGGAGCGGCAGAAGCTGAATCAGGCCAAGGAGGTCATGGAACAGACAAGACACACGCTGGATCAACTGCGGCAGTCCATTGCGGTGTGCCGCGGACGGTGTGAAGAGCTCGGCAGCCGAGCGGATTTGGAGCGGCGCCAGCGGGAACTGCGCGATGAGCACGAGGATATTCTCTGGAATCTCGATGCGATTGCGCAGGCACGGCAGGCGTTGGTTCGCGTCAATGCAGAGCTGACCGGACGTATGGCACCGCAGATCAATCAGCTTGCGCAGAAATACCTACAGGTGTTGACGGCTAATAAATACACGGCATTGCAGATGTACACCAACTTCGAAGCAGTCTGCCGCGCGGAAAACAGTGCGGTCGAGATGGATCGTCTGCGACTGTCCACCGGCACGCGTGATCAGCTGTATCTGGCGCTGCGTCTGGCCGCATGCATGGTGCTGCTGGATACCCGGTTTGAGACCGTACCGCTCATTCTGGATGATCCGTTCCTGACCTATGATGAGGAGCGCACGGCCTGTGCAATGTCGCTGCTTCGCCAATTGGCGTATGACCGTCAGATCATTTTGTTGACCTGTCGAAAACCAATTTCATCATAACAAAACAACCGACGAGGAGTTTTTCTTCTCGTCGGTTATTTTTTGCTGGAAAAGGTAACAAAATAGGACGAAGCGCCGGACAATAACACGAGGGTATTTGAATGCCACTGCTGGAAACGACATTGAGAAGCAGAGACAACGAGAGTGTGTGCTGCTCTTGCATTCCATTGCATCGAGGAATTGGGGGAGTTCTCGTGCGAATAGAAACACCCGCTGATGTCGATCAGCGGGTGTTGGTTTGGCGGTTTACTTTGCGTATTCGATTGCGCGGGTTTCGCGAATCATGTTGATTTTGATCTGTCCCGGATACTCGAGTTCACTCTCGATCTTCTTGGCGATCTCACGGGACAGAAGTACCATGCGGTCATCGGAGACCTGTTCCGGATTGACGATGATACGGATTTCGCGGCCGGCCTGAATGGCGTAGGAACTGGAAACACCGGATGTCGTGTTTGCGATCTCCTCCAGTTTCTCCAGACGCTTAATGTAAGCCTCCAGATTTTCGCGGCGCGCTCCCGGACGTGCAGCCGAGATGGCATCTGCCGTTTGGACAAGACAGGCAACCAGTGTGCGCGGTTCGATGTCTCCGTGATGGGCATGAACTGCGTGGATAATATCACTGTGCTCGCGGTATTTTTTACACAGGTCAACACCGATATCAACGTGGGAGCCTTCCATCTCGCGGTCAATGGACTTGCCGATGTCGTGCAGAAGTCCGGCGCGCTTGGCCTGCATCACGTCGATGCCCAGTTCAGCGGCAAGACTGCCGGCGATGTGAGATACTTCGATGGAATGCTGCAGGACGTTCTGACCATAGCTGGAGCGATAACGCATGCGTCCGAGCAGTTTGACGAGCTCGGGGTGCAAGTTGTGAATTCCGGTTTCAAAGACCGCGCGCTCGCCTTCCTGTTTGATGATCTGTTCCACCTCTCGGCGGCTCTTGTCCACGGTTTCCTCGATGCGGGCCGGATGAATGCGTCCGTCAATGATGAGCTTTTCCAACGTCAAACGGGCGATTTCCCGGCGGACCGGATCAAAACAGGACAGCGTAATCGCTTCCGGTGTGTCATCAATAATGAGGTCGACGCCGGTGAGCGTCTCCAGGGTACGGATATTACGGCCCTCGCGTCCGATAATACGGCCCTTCATCTCATCGTTGGGCAACGGGACAACCGAAACGGTCGCCTCTGCGACATGGTCCGCCGCACAGTGCTGAATGGCGGATGTGATCAGCTCTCGGGCCATGGAGTCGGCCTGATCCTTCAGGTTCTGATTGATTTCGCGAAGCTTGACGGCAGCATCGTGTTGCGCCTCGGTTTCGATGGAAGTGATCAGAAAATCCTTCGCTTCTTCGCGTGTCAAACCGGAAATCTGTTCCAGTCGCTCCAACTGCTCTGCACGGAGTTTTTCTGCCTCTTCGTGGGACTTCTGAACCTTCGCCAGACGACGGGTCAGCTCCTCGTTTTTCTGGTCCGCTGCATCAATCTTGCGGTCAAGCGTCTCTTCCTTCTGTGTCAGACGGCGCTCGGATTTTTGGATCTCCCCACGGCGTTCCTTGATTTCGCGGTCGAGATCTGCACGGTTTCTGTGAATTTCTTCCTTCGCTTCCAATACTGCCTCGCGTTTCTTGTCCTCGGCAGCCTTAATGGATTCGTTGATGATTCTCTTTGCTTCTTCTTCAGCTCCGCCGATTTCCTTCTCAGCAATGCTTTTTCTATAAGTAAAGCCCAGCAGTGCACCTACTAGGATACCAACGATAGCGGCGATAATAATGCCGGTCAATTGCATTGGACTGTAAAACACCTCCTGATTTTGTAAGTTTTTTCAAACGATCTTGCTTGATAATAGGGATGACTCTGTGAATTTGACGAGAGATCGCTTTCGTCGTAACACAAGTACATTCAATTCATTTTAATCGGTATTATGCATTCTGTCAAGATGAACGGGCACGGTGACAGAATAGGGACGAGAGACGCAAAAACAAGGAAATTTGCGATAATAAGCACGAGATTTACCCAGAAAGGGAATAAAAAGTTACAAATATGAAATTTACAATGGATACTATATTTTTTTCTCTGTCCATAGTATAATAAAACAATATGAAACGGCACGGGAATTGACGGAGGAAAGTGATTAACCCATTGGGAGGATACGATGAATACACAGATTCAACAGAAGCGATGTGGTGAACTGGTATACTATGTTAGCGAGACCATTCCGATTCCGCATCTGTTTACGACAAAATTTGGCGGTGTGAGCAAGGATTACCTGTCTTCGCTGAATTTGGGATTTAACCGTGGTGATGAACGGGAAAATGTTCTTGCAAATTATGATATTCTGGCAAACTTTTTCGATGTTCCGAAAGAACGCCTGACCTGCACGAAGCAAGTTCACAATGATGAAGTTGGAATTGTAACCGAAGAGAGAGTGGGCATGGGGCTGGGCCAGCCCAATAGCTGGAAGGTGGATGCGGTTGTGACCAATCTGCCCGGGGTACCGCTCTGCGGATTTTATGCCGACTGTGTGGTGACGCTGCTGTATGATCCGGTCAGCCGGAGCATTGGCGCCTGTCATTCCGGGTGGCGTGGAACGGCGAAGGGGATTTTGCCGAAAACGGTACGCGCGATGACAGAACAGTATGGTGCAAAGGCGGAGGACATCCGCGCAGTGATTGGCCCTTCGATTCGGCAGTGCTGTTTTGAGACGGACAGCGATGTGCCGGATGCCATGATTGCAGAGATGGGAAACTCGGTCAAGCCGTACATCCAAACGCGCGGCAAGAAGTTTTTCCCGGATTTACAGGGAATTAACGCAATGCTGCTGAGAGATGCCGGCGTAACCAATATCGTTGACAGCGGACTGTGCACCAAGTGTATGTGCGATACGTTCTGGTCACACCGCGCGACACAGGGCCGCCGCGGCGTACATGCCGGGGTGATTATGCTGCCGAAGGAATGAAGATGGAGAAGGCCGTATGCAGCCAACGCTGCATACGGCCTTTGTGTATATTGAGCGAAATGGTTCCCGTGCTCTTCTAAATTTATAACACGTTGCTCCAGATGAGTGAGCGGTAGCAAATTGATGTGCTGGTCTTAATTCATCGCGTGTTATCCCAGAATTGCCCGGAGGTCGTCCTCAGGGGTGGTGATCGGCGCAAGATGGTAGTGTTGGATCAGATAATTCCGGACGTTGGTCGAAAGAAAAGCGGGAAAAGTAGGACCGAGACGAATGTTTTGAATGCCAAGGTGCAGCAGAGTCAAAAGGATGCAGACCGCTTTCTGTTCGTACCAGGAGAGCACCATGGACAGCGGCAGATCGTTGACATCACAGCCGAACGCATCGGCCAAGGCGAGTGCGATCTGGATGGCACTGTAAGCATCGTTGCATTGTCCAATGTCCATGAGGCGGGAAAGATCCCCGATTGTGCCGAGATCCAAATCATTGAAACGGTATTTGCCGCAGGCAAGTGTGAGAACAATGGTATCCGGCGGGGTCTGTTTGACAAATTCGGTATAATAGTTGCGTCCCGGGCGGGCACCGTCACAACCGGCGACAAGGAAGAAATGACGGATAGCACCGGACCGGACGGCACGGATGACGGTGTCGGCAACCCCGAGCACTGCACCGCGCGCGAATCCGGTTGTCACAGCCTGTCCGCCATTGATCCCAGTGAACCGTTGCCGCTGAGAGTAGCCGCCTAACGCGCGCGCTTTTTCTATGACTGGAGTAAAGTCTTTGTCCTCGCCGATATGCACCATATTCGGGTAGGAGACGACAGATGTGGTAAAAACGCGGTCGGCATAGCTGTCGCGCACTGGCATCAGGCAGTTGGTTGTGTAGAGAATCGGAGCGGGGAGGCGGTCGAATTCCTTCTGCTGATTTTGCCAGGCAGTGCCAAAGTTCCCCTTGAGGTGTGGATAGCGTTTCAGCTCGGGATAGGCGTGTGCGGGCAGCATTTCGCCGTGGGTATAAACAGAGATTCCCTGCCCGTTGGTCTGTTCCAGCAGAAGCTTGAGGTCATGCAGGTCGTGACCGGTGACGACGATGAAGGGGCCGGGTTCCACCGTCAGAGGAACGGTAGTTGGCTCTGGCGTACCAAACGTTTCGGTATTGGCTCGGTCGAGCAGCTCCATACATAACAGATTGACGCGGCCCACCTCCAGGGCAGTTGGAAGAAGCTGCTCCATCTCCCAGTCCCAGGAGAGGACGGAGAGTGCATGATAGAAAAATGCGTTGACTTCCTCGTTGAGATAGCCGAGGACCATTGCGTGATAAGCATAGGCAGCCATGCCGCGGATGCCAAATAGAATGAGTGATTTCACAGAACGAATATCTTCCGGGGCGTTCCAGATAGCGTTCATATCATAGGGATCTGTGTTGCCGCAAGGGGAGGTACAGGAAGTACATCCCGGTGAGATCTGGGCCTGTTCCTGTGCGATGCGTGCAATCTGATTGCGGATATGCTCTGCGTCAAAGTTGACGTTGGTAAGGGTTGTGAACAGCCCCTCGATAATCAGACGATCTGTGTGCGGTGTTTTGGGGTTGTTGGCACAGGTGCGGGCTAGCCCAATCAGCACTCCGGTCAGCTGATCTTGCAGTGCGGCGACATCAGCGGATTTTCCGCAGACGCCGGCGGGGCCGGTACAGCCGGTGCATCCGGCTGTTTGTTCACATTGAAAACAAAACATGGATTGTTGCATGGGTACATTCCTTTCTATACCGTTCGTTAAGGGAAAATCATGGTCAGCACCATGGGAATGCCTGAACTGTGGGTGGATTTGCTGCAGGAATTGCAGGTTCATCCAATGGTGTTGAAAAGAGGGTCCTGCCGCCCGACACGGGCGGCAGGAGCTGTGCTGACAGAATCAGCTCTGCTCAATGGCTGCGACTGGACAGCCGGACATTGCGTCCTGTGCTTCGGATTCCTGTTCGGCGGGAACATCCTCATCAATGGCTTGTGCCACACCGGCATCCGTCATTTCAAATACTTCCGGGCAGACTCCGGCGCATAATCCACAGCCGATACAGTTGTTGTTGACATAGAATTTCATAGGATTGTCCTCCGTGTTATTTTATGAAGACTTCTGCTCAATCCTCCTTGATCTGGCCATCAATGGTAATGGTTGCTACGCTCCATGGCAGGAATTTCGCGCTGTTCTGAAGTGCAGTGATTGCAGCCTGTTCCAGGCCGCCGCAGCAGGGAACTTCCATGCGTACGATGGTAACGCTCTGGATGTCATTTTGGCGGATGATTTCGGTGAGCTTTTCGTGGTACGGCACGGCGTCCAGCTTGGGGCATCCGATGAGCGTGACTTTGCCGCGAATAAAATCGCGGTGGAAGCTGGCGTAAGCATATGCGGTGCAATCGGCGGCAATCAGCAGATGTGCGCCGTCAAAGTAAGGTGCTTTCGGCGGTGCGAGCTTGATTTGTACGGGCCAGTTGCCCAATGCGGAGACCGAGCTGTGCGCAGATGCATACGGATCCGATAACGCTGTGTCGTGCCGGATGGTTCTTATTTGACTGCCAGGACAGCCTCTTCCGGTATGTGGAACCGTCTGCATTGTTTTGTGTTTGTTTTGCTCAACAGCAGCCTCGTCATAGGCGGCGGCTTCGCGTTCCACAAAGCTGATCGCATGGGTGGGACAGGTTGGCAGACAATCGCCCAGGCCGTCGCAGTAATCGTCGCGCAGCAGAGTCGCCTTGCCGTTTACGATGCCGATGGCACCTTCGTGGCAAGCGTGCACACACAGACCGCAGCCGGTACAGTTTTCTTCGTCTATCTGAATGACTCTTCGAATCATGGGTAACACTCCTTCTTTGTTGGGTGGGTTTGTTGACTTTCTGGACTCAGTTTACTACAATGAATCCAACGGGTCTGTTGTTATACCAACAAAAAGGAGAAAAAATGGATTATAATTTTTTATCGAAAACCATGCTGTTCCGCGGCATTGCAGCGGAGGAGATACAGGCCATGATGGCATGTCTGGCGGCGGAACAGAAGAGCTATGACAAAGGTGTGACGATTTATCAGACGGGTTCCTGCGTGCAGTCCCTCGGATTGGTGCTGTCCGGCAGTGTACAAATTGAAAGCAATGATCTGTGGGGCAATAAAAGCATTTTGGACCGGGTGCCGGCAGGGGCAGTGTTTGCCGAAACATATGCCTGTATTCCCGGAGAACCATTGATGGTTTGTGTCGTGGCGGCGGAGAAGTCTGAGATAGTATTCCTCCGTGCAGCGCGTCTCATGCAGACCTGCCCGAGCACCTGTCCGCAGCATCAGAAACTGACGGAAAATCTGCTTCAGATTTCTGCGCAGAAAAACCTCATCCTGTCGCGCCGAATGTTTCATATGTCGCCTAAGACGATACGTGGGAGACTGTTGTCCTATCTGTCGTTCCAGACAGCGCGGGAGGGAACCTATGATGTGACCATTCCGTTTAACCGGCAACAGCTGGCGGATTATCTGGGTGTGGATCGCAGTGCGCTGTCCAACGAGTTGGGTAAGATGCAGAAAGAGGGACTGCTTACTGTCCGTAAAAACCGTTTTATCGTGCAGAGAGGAGAGGGTTCATTGTGAGACGACCAAAGGTCACGCTGACACTGGTGGAACAGCGAGGCAGCAGCGGATGTCACCACGGGCACAGAGTGGGTGATGTGTTTGACTTTGACACCGATCGGGGACGGCTGTGCCCGATGGCAATGCACACGGCATTCCCTTTTGTGGATATTTTGCGGTATGGAGGGACTCTGCCGCTATCGAAAGCAGGGGATTACCGGTTTTGCTGCCCGGATGTGGATGTGATAAATGTGTTTCGCATTGATGTGTCGGAGGAATGATGCAGTACGAAAGCTCAGCGGCTGCAAACAGCGGTATTTTCTGGATGGTTGCGCGTCACCTGTGGTTGACCGGTATTCAGAAACATGGTATACTAAATTAACTAATACGGCGAGAAATACCGCTGTAATAATGGAAGAAGGTCACAAATAATGTTTTTGTTTCGAAAACTAACAATTGCGTTTGGTGTTGTCGCCGTAGCTGGATTTGGTTATTTCTTTTACACAGGAAGTGTGATACGAGCGTTTGCCTGGTTCCTTCTGTGTGAACTCATGGCGCAATCAATGACGAAAAGTAAGATCAATAAAATTAATCGGTTGCGCTTGAACTGTGAGATGAATAAGTACATTGCGAGTTATGAAGAAATCCTCAACAAAAATCAACGGGCAAACTTTTTCAATCGCAATGGACGGCAAATCGTATTGCTGAATCTGATCCTGGGTTATCTTGATATCGGGAATCTGGATAAAGCAGAGCAGCTGCTGTTTGGAGAGGCCAGCTATATTCCAGAGCAGACCTCGCCAAAGACGTTGAATTATCGAATTTTGTATTGCCGATATGTGGTCACCTATTATATGGAACGAGGTGACCTCGAGAAGGCAGAACAGAATCTGGTGACCTTCCGGGAGCTGGTGCAGAAGATTCCGACGGATAGACCGTATCAGCAAGGACTTCAGGCGCATCAGGGTCTCAAGATAGATCTGGAACTGGAGCGAGGAAATCTGTGGGAGGCGGAGCCGTACTATACCCGTCTGGCAGAGGCAAAGAGACCCAGCCGCCTTACGGCAGTTCTGACGTATATGGGCTTGGCAAAAATTTATTGGTGGAAGCAGGAGCAGGATAATCTGGAGGAAGCGGTACGTTTTGTGGAGGAGAACGCCGGAGAGACCTGGTATGGACTGAAAGCAAAACAACTGCTCGAGACCGTACCGGACAGAGCACCGAAGCTGCTGTCTCCGGAATCCGAAGAGGAGATGAAAAAAGCCGAACTGGTTGCGCAACTGACCGAAGAGGATCCGCCGCTGCTTGATCCGGATGAGATGGAGGATCCCCCGTTGCTGGATCCGGAAGAGATGGAAGCAACGGCGGAAACCGAAGAGGAACCCGAGGAAGCGGGAGAAGATAACGCAGACGAGGAAGACCAGGTTGAGGAGAAAGAAGCTCTGTCGGCAGATTGTTCGGACACAGACAGGGAAGAGAAAATCATAGCAGAATAAAAAGTGAGGGCGTGACCGATTCGGTCACGCCCTTCTGTTTATTATCATCTTATTTTTGTGAAATACGCGTTCCGTTGAATTTCTGCGTGGCGGCGGGAACACCATTGGCGATGAGTTCGGGTACAGCCTGCACGGCACGCTGCACGGCATCGTCCATCGCGTCCTGTTCATCGGAAGTGATGTTGGAGAGCACCCAATCTGCCAGGTCATAGTCTGGATGTGGTTTGGAACCGACCCCAACTTTAATGCGTGGAAAATCCTGAGAGCCGAGCTGTGCAATAATATCCTTGACTCCGTTTTGTCCGCCGGCAGAGCCTTTAGGACGGATGCGCAGCGTCCCCACAGGGAGCGAGATGTCGTCAAAGATCACAAGGATATGTTCCGGGGGAATTTTGTAAAAGGAGGAAGCTTCGTGCACGGCAGCTCCGGACAGATTCATGAATGTCTGCGGCTTCATCAGCAGAACACGGGAGCCGCCCAGAACAGCTTCTCCGGTGAGCGCCTGAAAACGGGAGCGGTCACAGGAAACATGATGCGTGCGGCAGAGCGCGTCCATGACGCGGAAACCGGCATTGTGGCGAGTGTTCTCATATTTCTTTCCCGGATTGCCGAGACCGACAACGAGCCATTCGATGGGTTGTGAGGTTCGGTTGGAGCGCTCCGATTCGATTTTTGCAAAAATATCAAAAATGGACATGCAGAACTCAACCCTCTACGGACAAAATAAAGTAATATACCGGTTGTCCGCCCGGAATAATGGTGATCTCAGCATCCGGCGCTTCCTTGGCAAACATTTTTTCCACACGGGCGGCATCGTCCTCCGTCATGTCCTCGCCATAAATAATGTTGATAAAGGAGCAGTCTGTGCGTGTCATCTCGCGCACGAGCTTTTTGATTGCGTCATCCAGCTTACGGCTGTTGGCACATAGCTTGGACTCAAACAAAGAAAGATATTCGCCCTGCTTGATTTTCTTTCCGCCGAAATCCGAGTTGCGGGCAGCATAGGTAACTTGACCGGTGCGCACGCTGGCTGCGGCCTCGACCATGCACTGGCGGTTGGTTTCGATATCGCTGCTTTCGTCAAAGGACAGCATAGCGGAAATACCCTGTGGAATGGTGCGTGTGGGGATGATGACGACGGTCTTTCCCTCGCACAGCGGGACAGCCTGTTCGGCCGCCATAATGATGTTTTTGTTGTTCGGCAGGACGAACACGGTTTCTGCCGGGACAGCGTCAATGGCGTGCAGAATATCGTCGGTAGACGGATTCATGGTTTGGCCGCCCTCAACGATGGTATCTACGCCGAGGTCGCGGAAGACGCTGACCAGTCCCTCGCCAGCCGCGATGGAGACAAACCCATAGGGCTTTTCAGGCGGGGCGATGGTGCGCGTGCTTTCCAGACCGGCAGCCTCTTCCACAATTTTTGCAGAGTGCTGCTGACGCATATTTTCGATCTTAACTGTGAGCAGCGGGCCGAATTTCAGGCCGGCAGCCAATGCCTCATTGGGCTGATCGGTGTGTACATGAACCTTGATGATGTCATCATCATCTACGACAACGAGGCTGTCACCAATCGAGCTGAGGAAGGAGCGCAGACGCTGTACATTGCGCGACAGATCTTTGCGCTCGGCAATGAATTCGGTGCAATAGGTAAACGTAATATCTTCTTCGCTGATGCTGGAAAATGTGCCGGCAGACGCGGTCGACTCGGCAGTATTCTCAGCAGGAGCGGCATAGGTATGCCGGATGCCATGATAAGCATCTCGCATACCGGAGACAACGGTGAGGAATCCAAAGCCGCCGGCATCCACAACGCCGGCCTTTTCCAGAACCGGGTTTTGGTGCTGGGTTTCCGCCAGGGCCTCCTGTCCCCGTTCAACGATGGCATCGAGCACTTCGCCGCAGCCGAGCTCCGGATTGGACTGGCACAGTTCCAACGCGTGCTGGGTTGCGACGCGGGAAACGGTCAGAATGGTGCCTTCGGCCGGCTTCATGACAGCTTTGTAGGCCGCCTGAACGCCTTCGTTGAAGGCAAGGGCAAGATCGGAGCCGTTGGCCTCAGTGCATGACTTCAGATGCTTGGACATGCCGCGGAAAAGCAGCGAGAGAATGACACCGGAGTTTCCGCGTGCACCGCGCAGCAGCGCAGATGCAGTGAGCTTGCTGGCAGAAGCCAGATCGGTCTGCGTCAGTTTGGACATTTCGGCTTTGGCAGCTGCCATGGTCATGGACATGTTCGTACCGGTGTCGCCATCCGGCACCGGGAACACGTTGAGTTCATTTGCTTGTTCTTTTTTTGCTTCAATGGCCAGAGCGCCTTCGATAATCATCGCGGCAAACAGCTGGCCGTCAATTAACTTTGACAAAATAGTGCCTCCTTTTTCTGTTTGCTGCGTGTTAGTCTGCGCGTACGGCTTCTACATATACATCAACATTTTTGACGTCAATGCCAGTCATTTTTTCGACTGTGTAGCGAACCTCACTGATGATGGAGCGGCAAATGGTTGCAATATTCACGCCGTGCTCCACCGCGAGGTGAAGATCAATATTGACGCCGCCGTCCTCTGCCTCGACGATGCGGACGCCGCGGGACATGTTTTCTCGGCGCAGCAGATGCGCGATGCCATCCGATACGGAACGGGTAGTCATACCCTTGACGCCAAAGCAGCCCATTGCAGCGCAGCCGGCGATATCAGCGATGACATTTGGGGAAATATTGATAAATCCGAGATCGGTCTTGATCGTCATGAAAATTCCTCCTTCAGATGCAAACCCTCTATCCAATATGGAATGTAAATATAATTATATTGTATATTATTTTCTACTCAGGGACAAGGGAATTCTTTGCTTTTGATGAAAACTTCGCAAAATGATGGGTGCTTTCCCGTTGTATTTGGGCAAAAAATACGGAATAGAATTGAAAACTACATTACAATTGGACATAAATGTAATTTGTGTTGAAAAATACAGATTAAAACAGGGTGTAAAATGCAAACATCTGTTTGATTTTTGCGCAGAAATGCGGTATGATAAAAAAGGAAAACCGGGAAAGGAGACAGACCAGATGAAAGGACCTTCTGAAAAACAGCTCAGAATATTGGAGTTCATCCGAGTATTTACGAAAGAAAAGGGATATCCCCCCACGGTTCGTGAGATTGGAGCCGCCGTTGGGCTGCGCTCTCCGTCCACGGTACACGCCCATCTGAACAAGCTGCGTGATTTTGGGCTGCTGCAAAAAGAAGAACACTGCACTCGTTCGCTCACGCTGGCGGGAAAAGAGGAGGATGAGCCGACCGAGGAGAACCGCGTTCCGATTTTGGGACGGGTCACAGCAGGAATGCCGATTCTGGCAGTGGAAGAGACAGAGGGATATCTGGCGACGGATCTGGATGCCTCGTGTGGGGAATACTTTGCGCTTCGGATTCAGGGCGACTCGATGATTGGCGCTGCGATTCTGGACGGAGACTATATTGTCGTCCGAAAGCAGAATTTTGCGCAGAATGGACAGATTGTGGTTGCGGTGATTGATGATGAAGCGACTTGCAAACGGTTAGTCGGACGTGACGGCCATGTATGGCTGATGCCGGAAAACCCATCGTATCCGCCTATTTTGGGTGATGAGTGTGTGATTTTGGGCGTTGTCGTCCGTGTGATTCGCAAGTACTCGGTGTAAGAATATGACACTGGAGGATGAAATTCGCTTTGTGCGCGGCATTGGCCCCAAAAAAGCGCAGGCGATGAACCGGTTGGGAATCAATACGCTTCAGGATGCGCTGGAGTATTATCCGCGCGGCTATGAGGATCGGACGGCAGTGATACCGGTGTGCGATCTGCAGGAGGGAGAAACTGCGGGAATCCATGCGGTACTGGGTGCTGCGGTGAAAACCGCCCATATCCGCCGCGGCATGGATGTGTCCAACAGTATGGCGTACGACCGCACGGGAGCGGTAGGACTGCGATTTTTTAACAATCGGTACGCCGCATCGTCGCTGGAGATCGGACAGGAGTATGCATTTTATGGCCGGGTACAGCGAGAAGGACGTCGGTTGATTCTGATCAATCCGGAATTTGAGCCGGTGGGGACGGGAAAAAAGATGGGCCGGGTGGTTCCGATTTACCCGTTGACAGCAGGGCTGCACCAGCGCGATTTGGAGACAGTGACGAGTGCAGCGCTGTGTGTGCTGCCGCCGCAGACCGAGGATTATTTGCCGCAGACCGTGCGGGAGGCGTTTGGATTACCGGAGTTGGTTGATGCGCTGCACATGATTCATCGCCCAAACGGTGTGGAGCAGGCGAACACAGCGCGTACACGGCTGATTTTTGATGAATTATTTTTGCTTTCCTGTGGGCTGGGGCAGCTGCGCGAACGACGAGCCGGCGTACCGGGAATTGCATTTCGTGATCTGAGCTGTCGGAAGTTTTATCGTGCCCTGCCGTTTGAACTGACGGGAGCACAGCGACGTGTGATGGAAGAATGTTGTCTGGACATTGGGGCCGGACGGCCGCTCAGCCGACTGGTGCAGGGAGATGTTGGCTCCGGTAAGACGATCGTAGCGGCGGCTCTGTGTTGGCTTGCGGCGAGGAATGGAAAACAAGCGGCGCTGATGGCGCCGACCGAATTGCTGGCACAGCAGCATATGCAGACGCTGGCTCCGCTGTTTACTCGTTTGGATGTACGCTGTGGTCTGCTGACCGGCTCTATGACGCCGAAACACAAACGGGAGATTCAGGAGCAGATTGCGACGGGAGAGCTGGATATTGTGATTGGAACCCATGCTCTGCTCGGAGAACGGGTGCAGTTTGCCAATCTGGCGGTGGCCGTGGTGGATGAGCAGCACCGATTCGGGGTATCGCAGAGGGCAACACTGACACAGAAGGGAGACAATGTGCATCTTCTGGTTATGTCGGCCACTCCGATTCCGCGCACGCTGGCGCTGCTGATGTATGGCGATCTGGATGTGTCTGTGATTGATGAGCTCCCGCCGGGACGACAGAAGATTGAGAGTTATGCAGTCGGGGAGTCGATGCGTCGGCGCATTGATGCATTTATTGATAAACAGTGCGAGTTGGGAGGACAGGTTTATGTCGTCTGTCCGCTGGTAGAGGACGGCGAGAACGAACGGATGAGCGCAGAACGCTGTGCGGAGCGGATTCGGCATGTCCTGCCGCACCGACGGGTTGGACTGGTGCATGGACGGACCCGGGCGCTGTACAGAGAGACGGTCATGCAGGAGTTTGCCGGGGGAGAGATTGATATTTTGGTCTCCACGACAGTGATCGAGGTAGGGGTAAACGTGCCCAATGCCACGCTGATGGTGGTGGAGGATGCAGATTGTTTCGGTCTGTCACAGCTTCATCAGCTGCGTGGACGGGTCGGACGCGGACCGAGGCAGTCGTACTGTATTTTTTATGGAGCAGACCGCGGAGAGACAGCAAAACAGAGACTGGCGACGCTGTGCCGTACAAGTGATGGATTTGCCATTGCACAGGCGGATTTGGAGCAACGCGGTGCGGGAGATTTTTTTGGGACGCGGCAGCATGGACTTCCACCGCTCAAAATGGCGAGCATGACCGGGGATGTGAAGCTGATGCAGGGGGCAAAGCGTGCGGCGGACGATTTGCTCAAAACCGATCCGCAGCTGTTGGACTACCCACAGCTGCGGGAACGCGTGGAACGTATGTTTCGGAACGCAGGGGAAGGAAGCTTCAATTGACCGCCGGGATAGTAGAAAGAGAAACGCCGTGGAACACAGCTGTTGCTTCACGGCGTTTTCTTCTCGGCAGGACAAAGGAGAACGATTAGATGAAGGAAATCTTTGAACGAAATGGATTATTTTCTAATAATTGGAGTAGAAAAAAGCAGGATCAGAGGATATACTAAACAAAAAAACAGGTGCCGCGAGGCACTTTTTCCAAAAAACAAGATTAGCATAAGCTAACAATAAAGGAGGGAATCGCATGAGCGTTGTCATTATCGGAGGGAATGATTGTATGGTCTGTCGTTATAAAAACCTCTGTAAGAAATATCACTGTCGGTCTAAGGTTTTCACACAGATGAGCAGTTCGATGAAGGATATGATCGGCAGCCCGGATCTCCTGATTTTATTTACCAATACGGTATCGCATAAAATGGTACGGTGTGCGATGAGCAACCTGAAGGGGAGCGAGACGATTGTAGCGCGGTCACACTCCAGTTCCATGGCAGCACTGAAAAGCATTCTGGATGAGCATATCGTTTCGTGAGGAGGAAGAGGAGATGCTGGAACAGTCTATGATCAGTTATTGTGCACCTACGTTGGCGGCATTGGCGACGGGGAATCTGTTCACCTGTGTGTGTCAGGATGAAAATGGGTTGCGCAGTCAGGTGGAGCGGTGCAATGGATGCCTAAATGGAAAAGGAGTGCTTCTCCGTGTGCTCCGTGTTTCCGGAGGCAAGGCGTTGGTTTATGTTTTTCGTCCGCGCAAGCTGTGGAGTGATTTAAAGGCGCCGGGGGTAAAGGATTTTCTGAAAGAACACGGATACCAGCCGGACGGCCTGTGCGGATTGATCCGTCAGTTGGCGGAGCGGGTTGGGGAAAACAGAGGGTTTCCGCATGAAATCGGAGTATTTTTGGGGTATCCACTGGCGGACGTTCGCGGATTTATTGAAAACAAAGGCAACAACTATAAATGCGCGGGGTACTGGAAGGTGTATTCCGACGAAACCCAGGCGAGAGCACTGTTTGATCAGTTTCGTCTTTGCACCCGGGTTTACGGAAAGCTGTTTTTGCAGGGGAGCTCGCTGCAGCAACTGACCGTCATTGCGTGATCGATGTTACCAAATATTTGCTGAAAAGAGGGAATAGTATGAAAAAAATTGCAGTGGTTTATTGGAGCGGAACGGGCAATACACAGGCGATGGCAGAGGCGGTTGCAGACGGTGCAAGACATGCCGGTGCGGAAGCTGTGCTGCTGAATTCGGACGAGTTTGGGGCGGCGAACCTCGCTGAGTATGATGCGGTAGGGTTTGGCTGCCCGTCAATGGGAGCGGAACAGTTGGAAGAATCATCCTTTGAACCGATGTTCGCCGAGTGTGAGCCCGTGCTGGGAGGAAAAAAGGTTGCGCTGTTCGGCTCATTTGGCTGGGGAGATGGCCAGTGGATGAGAGATTGGAACGAGCGGTGTGAGGATGCAGGCGCAAATCAGGTTTGCGAGTATGTGATTTGCAACGAAACACCGGATGCGGAAGCGCTGGAATCCTGCCGTGAGATGGGGGCTACACTGGCCAAATGACGCGGCATATACGTTGACAATTCCTAAACTACAGTATCCATAGTAAGCGAAAGCCCTGCCGTGCGGCAGGGCTTTTGCTGTGTCAGAATACAGGTTATGATGGGGGATCCTCGCTCCCTGGGAGAGGGTTGCCGAAGGGGTCCCGGTTATCCGTATAAGAGACGGTCGGGATAAATCGGCGGGCAAACCGTCCGCGCCCGCGGTGCTTGACGTAAAAGAACCCGATAACAGAAAATGTGACGGCGCCGATAAAGTTGACAAACAGATCTTTCATCGTGTCATACAGACCAACATCGAGATAACCGCCGTATTGCTCCATCCAGTCCTCCCCGTTGACGGTGAGAGACTGTAGTTCGACGTGAACCGGGACGTTCAAGCCCTCAGGATTCAGCGAGACGGAGTAGATCGAGGTCAAAATGGTGTCTTTCTGGGCGTCGGTATGAAGGAAAAGATCCGCGCCGCACTCGCAGAATTCCCACAGCACGCCGATGGTCATCGAGAAGCAAAAGGCGATAATGGCGACAAACAGTGGGGACAGCTTGACCAGAAATCGTTCGCTGCGGTTGAATAAATCAATGAGGGAAAAGCCGATGGCGGCCATCAAAAATCCATTCGTCGTGTGGAGCATGGTGTCCCAGTAGGGGAATTTCAGATAGAAGGCATTGATCTCTCCCAGAATTTCTGCACAGAACACGAACAGCATGATGATCATTGCCAGGGTATTCGGGATGTGAATGTCAAGCTTCTGTTCAAATAAATAGGGAACACCGAGTAAAAACAGAGAAAGAATGCAGAGAAACACATTCTCATAGTTTCCGTTGAACAGCTGGCGGATGCCGCATAGAATAATACCGGCAGACAGCAGAGAGCGGAGCAGAATTCTCCGAAGATGTACAGGAATCATTGTGTTACAGCCTCCCATTCTCGGCCCTCT
>CAYLXH010000008.1:23712-25704 GCA_964387535.1 uncultured Butyricicoccus sp.
ATGCGGCCAAAGCGTATTCTAGTGCGAGTGTCAGTTTGGCGTGCGCCTCTTCAGTGGCAGCTTGGTCAATCTGCTGCTTTAAATCACGGGTAACCATGCCGAGAATGCCCTCATCGGATTCATATCGGTACAAATCCTCGAGAGGAACCGAGTCGTCAATGAATTGTATGTGGAAAAAGGTTTGCTGAAGGGAATGAAGCAAGATGTCCAGATCCGGCTGGATACAGGCAGTACCCACCATACGGATCGTACAGGCGACATTCTGGGGATCAGAGGGGAGTCGGGGGAGCAGATTTTGGACGAATGCAACGGTGGAGAGCAGACCGCTCATCAGAACGCTGACCTCTTCAAAGCGGATGGCAGAAGATGGAGTGAAATCCATCACGACCGCAGAGTGGTCTACGGTGCCGGATAAGTAGCCTTTGGTACCGGTTTCTGAGGAGGATGTCGGGGCAAAGCACCCGGGACAGCTCAGTGTGCTGCCACCCAGACGAAATACGCCGCTGAAACGGTGGTTGTGTCCGAGAGCGATGTAGTCAAATTCACTTTCCAGCACGGCGCTTTCGGTGATCGGGTTGTAGCCATGGTCGCCACCCAGTTCTCCGTGTACCAGACAGATATTGACCTTTGTGGGGTCCAGAGGAGCGGACAGAGGGATGGATGCGGTCCGATCCTGAAATGCAGCGCCCCAGATGACAGTATTGCCGTCGCGCAGGGCAACCGGCGTCAGTATTCGCTCGGTAAATACCGTGACGTTGGACGGCAGACTATGTGCATAGGGACTGCGTGTATGATAGTAGTCGTGGTTGCCAGGAGACAGAAAGACCGGAGCGGTACAGGTTTCCAACAAGGAAAATACTGCTGTGGAAAGGGAAGCCGGAACCTCCGGAGTGTCAAACAGATCTCCGGCGATCAGTACGGCATCGGCATGTTGAGAGGATGCCTGATTCAGAAAGTCCTGGAGAGCGGAAAGCTGACGAAGGACGGCTTCCTTGGCACACTGCTCCGGAAGAAAGTCGAACTGTGCGCCGATATGCAGATCGGCGGCATGAAAAATGAGTGCCATAATATCAATTAACTCCATGATCGTGTTGCTGAGGGGATGTGGAATACTCCGCTAGCAGTATAGCATTTTTCAACAGAAACTGCAACCAAACATCCGTTGAGACAGCAAAACAGCTGTCTGAATCAGACAGCTGTTTTGCATTGCATACATTTCACAAATAAAGGGGGTAAGAGATAACAGGGATACCGGCATATCCCTACGGTAGAATGAATGGCTTTTTCATCTACGGCTTTATCATACAACAAAGCAGGTAAGATTTTGTAAACAGAGTATGAAATGACTGTAACGATTTCTTATCATTTTTTCGGTCACATGAGAATCAGATCTGCTGACGCTGGCGGATGCGCCGGATGTCGTCACCGATGAAGCGAAGCGGCTGAAATTCACCTAAAATGCGGGAGGCAATTGCCGGAGAGTAGCGTTTTTCCAACTCAGTAGGAATCAGGTTGGTATTGATGATCATGGGACGTCGCTGCATCAGGCGGGTGTTCAGCAGGTCGTACAGACAAGAGGTGGTAAAAGCGGTTGCCAGTTCTGTGCCGAGATCATCCAGAATCAAGAGGTCGGCAGAGCGGTATTTCTCGAGCTGTGCGGAGGCAGCATCCCTGTCGTCTCCGCGGAACTGGACAGATTCAAAGCAGGAAAATACGTGGATGGAGGTATCATAGGCAACCGAGAAGCCGCGTTCCGACACGGCACGGGCGATACAAGAGGAGAGAAAGGTTTTTCCCAGACCGGAGGAGCCAAACAGCAGCAGGTTCTGGTAGTCGGAGCCAAACGAGTCGGCAAATCGACGGCACTGGTTGTAGTTATCATGCATCACAAAGCGCGGGGATTTTCCGAGACGCTGGTCGACCGCGTTGCTGTAATAATCAAACCGGAACGAAGAGAAGTTTTCCGTGTCAATCGGAAGAATCGTGGACAGG
>CAYLXH010000008.1:25714-28215 GCA_964387535.1 uncultured Butyricicoccus sp.
TGCTCCGCGGCATATTTTTGCCGTACACAGCGGCACAGGCGGCCTTGATCATACCCGGTGTCGTGGCACTGAGGGCAATCATAGGCCGGGGTCAGGTAGTCCGGAGAGAGACCGTTTTGGATCAGAAGAGCGCGCTTTTCGTCCTGAAGAGCGAGACTGTGGTCGCGCAGACGGGCGATTGCTTGCTCAGGATCATTGCCGGAATCCAGAGCGACGCGCACTGCGCGGGCGGAGGTTCCCTGGAGGTCGCGGTCAATGCTGCGCAGACGGGGAATCCGTTCATAGAGCAGTTCACGGCGCTGGTCTGCTTCGGCCTGATGTTCGGAGCGGGTTGCTTCCAGCTGCCGCAAAACAGCGGACAGGATGGTCTTTTCATACGCCATGTGGATCCTCCTTTTCGGTGCGGGCATTCAACTGATTCAGCCAGTCGCGCTCCCAGTCTGACAGTGTATCGGAGGGGGCGGGCTGAGGAGTGGATGAAGTGGGCTTTGTCGTGTTTTCCGGTTCGAGTGCGGTAATTTCCGCCACGGTGTGCACGCCCTTGTCGTGCCAGCTGTCCAGGATTCCTTTGAGATATTTCCAGCTGAACCGACCGATGCGGGCGTAAAGGCGGGTTTTGGCCAGGGCAACGGCGTCCGCTGTGAAGCCCTGCCGAATAAATTCCGATAAGTAACGGTATTCGCTGGGGGAAGGAGAGCGGCCTGCCATGTCCAGGGCTTTCATCATTTCAGCGATGCGCGGTTTTTCCTGTTCGAGGCGGGAGAGAAACGCGGATGAGGCCTGCGCGGTGTGAATGCCCATATCGGCCCAGAGAAATGCCTGCTCCTCGATGTCTCGACGGCTGACAACGCCTTTTTCCTGCTTGAGATAGGTCAGAAGGTCGATCAGGACGTCGGCTGGCAGGCCGAGATGGTCATAGGCGGTGAACAGAGTGCGCAGCTGTCCTTCGGTCAGTGTCCGACCCAGAATGGATTCTGCGGTCTGACAGACGGCCTGAAAACGGTGGTCGCTGCTGCGCTGCGTGCGCAGTTCCGATACCGTGTAGCGCGGAGGTGCGGTTTCCTGGGCCCGCTCTGCCGAAGCAGGGGGAGACGGGAGCGTGAGTTGGTTGAGTGTAAACAGCGCACGCTCCAGCCGGTCGCGGGTGAAGTTCAGGTCACGCATGATATCGGTTTCTTCTGTCGATGTGCCGTGGCGAATCAGATAGAGGTAGACGAGAGCGCCGTCGCCGTCACGGCAGGACAACAGACGGTCTACCACATCGGAACGGAGCACACAGTATTCTGTTTCTGCGGGAATGAGCGATTGAAGTAACATGGCAGCCTCCTGTTCGGGATCACACGCGGTGGAAAACAAGTGATTTTATTATATCGTGACAAATGTGATAGTGCAAGTAGGTGAGAAGGAAGAAAATTTCATGGATTTACCGATGATTTTTGAGAAAAAAAAGAGTATAATAAAACTGTATCTTTGCAAGAGGGTAACGTCACCTGTAAGAGAGATCATTGGAGTTGCTGTGTCTTGCGCTGAAAGGGTTTTGAATTGTATGATACATGCTTCCTGGAGCGCCATTCTGCTTGGCGGATGCCGCAGTGAAGATGGGCTGTTTGATTTTCAGCGCCCGGTCCTGTTTTCTGCTGCGGTACAGCATATGGCAAAGGCATTGCCGGATCATTGGTCTGCGGTTTATGTGCATGCGCCAGACGAAGAGGGATTTGATCTGCCTTCCGTTTTGTGTAAGGAGGGAGAGCTTTTTTTACAGCGACTTTGTGCCGCGGAGATTCCCACTGATGGCATGGTTTTGGTTTGCACTGTGCCCGTTCCCACGGCAGAGCGGATGGAGCTGGAAAAGCTTCAGCGCATGCCGATTCAGTACCCGCAGGCAGTAATTGCGGTATCGGAGGGTCGGAAGATTGCGGCTGCGGCGTTTCGGGGAGAAACGCTGCATGCTGTCATGCAGCGCAATCCACAGTCTTTGACACAGGCTGTGATTTTTGCAGAGCAGGCTGGAGATAAACGGGTGGAGTATTTGTTGGACTCGCAGCACCCGACGGTCGTTTCCGCATCCAGCGCGTATGCAGCACAGCAGGTACTGCAGCAGCGCAAAGTAGAGCAGCTGATGGCACGCGGGGTGACGCTGTTGGATCCCTGCGGCACATGGATTGCACCGGATGCAGAGATTGGAGCGGGAACCATTGTTCTCCCGGGCAGCTTGATTTATCCGGGCTGTACGGTGGGCCGGAGCTGCACAATTGGGCCGAATACGGTATTGGAACAGGCGGTGATTGGTGACCGGACAACGGTCAATGCCTCACAGATTTGGCAGAGTCAAATCGGGACAGACAGCACAGTAGGACCGTATGCCTATATCCGGCCGCATTGTACGGTGGGTGACCGCGTAAAAATTGGCGATTTTGTCGAACTCAAGAATGCAGTCATCGGTGACGATACGATGGCATCGCATCTGACGTATATCGGAGATGCCGAGGTTGGATCGCGTG
>CAYLXH010000009.1:0-8952 GCA_964387535.1 uncultured Butyricicoccus sp.
ACACCGTGGGACAGGCTCTCTCGATTGTGGGGGGACTGGTTTTGGGACAAGCTGCGGTGGACGCCCGTCTGGTGTCCGCACCCATGGTGATTATCGTGGCCTTTTCCGGCGTGACGGCGCTGATTGTGCCCAAGCTGCGCACGCCGGCGCTGTTGTTCCGATTTTTCCTGCTGTTTTGCGCTGCGGTGTTCGGGATCTATGGCATGCTGCTCGGGTTGGCGCTGATTTTGGCGCATTTGTGCCGGCTGGAGTCCATGGGAATTCCATATCTGACCAACCTGCTGGCGCGGGAGAAATACAGCGGGCGGGATGTCCTGCTGCGATTCCCGTGGTTTGCGATGAAGCCGTCCCACCGGTTTCTGGCCGGACGGCGGGGAGGCCGCTCATGAGAGTGAGATGGGTGGCGCTCGCGGTCGGCGTGCTGCTGTTGTGCGGGTGCTCGATGCAGGAGGTGGAGGAGCGCACACCGATTGCGGCGGCGTCACTGGACGTGAACGGAGAGCAGGTGGAACTCACCGCGCAAACCGTGTCGGTTTCTGCGGAAGACACGGCGCCCAAAACCGAGACGAACACGGTGACGGCGCAATCGCTGACGCAGGGTCTGGACCGGTTTGGGACGGCGGCGTTCTGGATTACGGCGGAGACGTTTGTGTTGTCCTCGGATGCGGCAGCGCAGGAGGATGTGACCGAGATCATTCGGACGCTGTCGGATGAGCAGACAATCCGCCCGTCGGTGCGCCTGTGTGTGGTGCGCGATGCGACCGGGCAGGAGCTGATGGAGACCGAACAGGAGGCAGATGCACTGACGACGCTGCTCGATCAATCGGTGCGGGACGGACGTGCCGTGGATGTGCCGCTGTATCAGGCGCTGGATGTCAGCCGGACAGAGGGTGTGGATCTGGTGCTGCCGGCGCTGCGTGTGGAGCATGGAGCGGCGCATCTGGCGGGAAGTGCGGTATTTCACGGTGCACAGCAATGTGGCTGGCTGGAAGAGGAGCAGACGGCGGTGCTGGCTCTGCTGCGCGGAGATACGCGGCGGATCACCTTGTATCTGCAGGGCAACACGATGCATGTGACGCTGAAGCAGGCATCGGTGACGTGGGAGGTGCGCGAGAACAATGGAACGGTGCGCGCGGCGCTGACGATCACCGCAGAGGTGCCGGATTCCTCAAAACAGCGGCAACAAGAGGCGGCGCAGCTTCTCCAGACCCAGTGTGAAGAGTTGCTTGCTGTGCTCCAGAAACAGGGAAGTGATGCATTGGGTCTGGGACGAATCTGGTACCGACAGCAGCCCAAACGCTACTCGACGGAGGGTTGGGAGGCGCAGTACGCTGCGCTGCCGGTGACGGTCCAGGTGTCGCTCCGGCCGACACAGGGAGGAGAGCGCAAATGAGAGAGAGCATTCGGGGACGTCAATGCTGGGCGCTGGTTCTGCTTGTGCTGTGCGGCTATGCACTGACGATGCCCGCCGCAGGACGGGACGCCTGGTTTGCCGTGCTGCTGGCGGCGGCGGCCGCGCTGCTGCTGGTGGCGCTGACCTGCATGCCGTCGGAACAGCTGAGTGCGGATGGATTTGCTGTCATGCACGGCGTGTATGGCCGAATCGGGGGCACGGTGCTGCTGCTCCTGCTGTCGCTGCTGGCGTTCTGGGGCCTTTGCATGACAACCCTGTCGTTTGTGGTGTTCCTGCGCACCACAGCACCGGAACTGTGGCCGGTGTGGCTGATTGCAGCCGTCGTGGTGTTTACGGCCGGATGGGTAGCGGATGGGGGCCTGATCCGTCTGGCTCTCTGGGCGGAGCCGTGCATGTGGGTGGTTCTGGCGGCACTTGTGCTGTCTCTGGTGCTCACGCTGCCGGATGCGGATGTTGCGCAGCTCCAGCCCGTTCTGGCAGACGGATGGAGGGGAATTTCGCATGAGACGGTGCGCAGTCTGGCGCTTCCGTTTTCGGAGTGCTGGTTTGTGCTCGTATTGCTCGGCGGGCGAGGTACCCGGCTTCGCATGGGCGCACAGAAGGCAGTGGTCACGGCCGGCGTGCTGCTGTCGTGTACGGCGCTGCGCAATCTGGCGGTGCTGGGACTTGCCGGACAGCAGGCGGTGTGGTATCCGACATTTACGGCGGCGGGGCTGATCGAGCTGGGGCAGACGTTCCAGCGCGGTGAGGTGCTGGTGTCCGGCAGCCTGCTGCTGTGTGGAGTAGCACGTGCCGCGGTGTTTTTGTGCTTTGTGTCGGACGGCGTGTCCGAGAGCATTCCGGCAGTATCCCGCCGGGCGGCGCTCTGGTGTGCCGCCGTGGCGTGTGCGGTGTTGTGTATGGCACTGGTCGGCAGCACACGAGATTTCCAGCGGGCGGAGCAGTTGTACCGCATGGTACTGCTCCCGGTGCTCCTGACGGTGTCAGTGGTCACAGCGGTCGGCGCGGCGTGGAAGAGAAAACAATAAGGGCAGCGCCGGCTGAGCGCTGCCCTTGGAAGTCCGTGGGATGAAAGGTAGGTTAACCGTTCGTGTCGCGGTTGAATACCTCGCGATTGAGTTCTTTGCTCTGAGCGGATACGATGGTCGTGCAGACGGCATCGCCGGTGATGTTGACGGCGGTGCGCAGCATGTCCAGAATACGGTCGATACCCATAATCAAAGCGATGCCTTCGGTCGGCAGACCAACCGAGGTCAAAACCATGGACAAGGTGATCAGACCAACAGAAGGAACGCCGGCGGTGCCGATGGACGCGATGGTTGCGGTTGCGATAACCGTGAGAAGATCAGCCGGAGTCAGAGCGATGCCGTACACCTGGGCGATGAAGATAACCGCAACACCCTGCATGATGGAGGTGCCGTCCATGTTGACCGTGGCACCGAGCGGAATGGTGAAGGACGAAATCTTGCGCGACACGCCCATCTTCTTTTCCAGCGTGTCGATGGACAGCGGAATGGTAGAGTTGGAGGTCGCGGTGGTGAAGGCAAACATCATAACCGGGAAGAACTTCCGGATAAAGCGCATCGGATTGAGGCGCGTAAAGACGAACAGCAGGATCTGGTAGACGCCGAAGCACTGGATGGCAAGGGCGATGATGACGGCGCCCATATATTTCAGCATGGGCAGGAACGCGGAAAATCCGATCTCTGCGAAGGTCTTGGCGATCAGACAGAATACGCCGATCGGGGCAACTTTCATGACAGCCATCGTCATCTCCATCATCAGATCGTTAAACTGGCTGAAGAAGTTGGAAACAGTGGATGCTTTGGAGCCCATTTTGGCCAGCAGAACACCGACGAACAGCGCAAATACGATAATTGGCAGCATATCGCCGTTGGCCATGGAACCGATTGGGTTTTTCGGGATAATGTTGAGCAGGGTGTCTGCAAAGCTGGTGGGTTCAGCTACCGTGACATCCGTTGTATCGACCGAGTCGAGCTGAACACCGACACCCGGATTGATGAGCAGTGCCATGCTCAGCGCGACGGTGATGGCCAGTGCCGTGGTGCAGAGATAAAAGATGACGGTTTTGATGCCGACCTTACCCAATGTCTTGGTGTCGCCGATGGACATGCTGCCGCAGACCAGGGAGCAGAAGACGAGAGGAACGACCAGCATCTGCATCAGGCGGATAAAGCCTTGTCCGACGACATAGAAGATTCCACCGATCAGAACGGTATCACGGAAGGTGCCGGCCGGCATGAAGTAGTGAATCAGTACGCCGAGGACGGCGCCGCCCAGCAGGGCGATAAAGATCATGGTGGAGAGGGACAGTTTTTTCGAGTTCTTTTTTGCCATTATTCCATTCCTCCTGATTCCTGAATGTATTCCGCCAGGGCGGTTTCCCAGGGCAGCGGCTGCTGCAGGCCGTCCAGACGCAGCATCATGTTGTCCAGGATGGAATACGTCGGGCGGGACTCGTCATTGCTCTCGATGGGGATGAGCTCCAACGATTTGCCGAGATAGCGCAGAATCGCCTGTGCGAACTCATAGCGGCTGCACGAGCCGGTGCAGACAGCGTGGTAGACACCGAACAGATCCTGGTCAATAAAGGTGGCGATGACTTTTGCCAGCTCATGGGCGCTGGTGGGCGCGGCGTATTGATTGACCGGAACCTTCAGAGGGGTCTGGTCGGCTGCGGCCTGACGAACCTTGCTGACAAAGTCGTTCCCGGTGCCGTATACCCAGGAACTGCGGATGATGGTGTATCGTGTGGTCAGTGACATGACCAGGAGCTCTCCGGCATATTTGGATTTGCCGTAAACCGAGCGCGGCTGAGCCGGGTGAAACTCATTGAACGGCTCGGAGGAGTTCTGCGCGAAGACATCATCGGTGGACAGCTGAATCAGCTTGGCCTCTGCCAGCTCGGTCTCCATGGCGAGATTGCGCGCACCGATGGCGTTAATGCGGTACGCCTCGTCCGGGTTTGCCGCGCAGGCATCGAGGTCAGTCAAACCGGCGCAGTTGATTACCACATCGGGCCGGCTGATTTTCATATAGGAGCGAACCGCATCACGGTTGGTGACGTCTACCTCTTTGGCGTCCGTGACAAGCAGCTCATATTCCAGCACGTCCAGCTGCTTGAGCAGGGCGGAGCCGACATGTCCGCTGGCGCCAACAATCCATACTTTTTTCATTGAAAGACCTCCATTCTCTTCGCTGCATAATAAGTAAATTCTGCGCCGCACAAAGAGCATCAGGAAAAAATACATAAAAAGAAATCAGTAAATTCCACTTTTTATGCGACATATTTCCACTCTAATAGTATCATTTATAGCAAAAGAAGTCAATTCTTGCTCCGAAAAAATGTACACAGATCGTCTGGAGGGACCAACTGAAGAGAACGTCCTGACATGGTGATCGCGAGACAGACAACGAGGAGATGCGGTATGGAGACCTTTTTTGCCTTCGAGGCAGATCTTCCCGACGGCGCGGGTTTTTCCCGGTTCGGGCTGTTTCATCTGGCATGGCTGGCTGCGGAGACCGTGCTGTGCGTTTTGGCAGCGCGGTGCGTCCCGCGCTGGAAGGCGGCCACACGCCGGATGGTGGGAAGAATCGGTGCGGTGTGGATGGCGGGAAGCGAGCTGGTGCGAATTGCGGTGCTGCAGAGCGGGGGGCATTGGGGTCGGACCGTGCTCCCGCTGCATCTATGCAGCATGGCAGTCTGGCTGTGTCTGGCGCACGCGTGGCGAGGCTGGGACTGGGTGGGCCAGACGCTGTATGCACTGTGTCTGCCGGGGGCCTGCGCCGCGCTGTTGTTTCCGGATTGGGTGATCTATCCGCCGGGCAATTATTTCTGTCTGCACAGCTTTGCGATTCACGCAGGCACGGTGTTATATATTGTTGCGCAGACGGCTGACGGCGCGATTTTCCCGCGGCGGGATGCGTGCTGGAAGCCGGTGCTGTTTTTGTGTGCGGTGGTGCCGCCGGTATACTGGGTGGACCGGCGGATGGAGGTCAATTATTGTTTTCTGCTCCAGGCGGCACCCGGATCGCCGCTGGTTCTGCTGGAAAAGCTGGGTGCCCCATGGTATCTTCCGGGGTATGCGGCGATGATTTTGGCGGTAATCGGTTTGATGCTGGCAGGAGCACAGTACATTCGTGATTTCGCACAGAAAAAACAAAAAAAGAATGCGAGAAACCGTTGACTTTACTGTGCTAAATGAGTAATATATTACTATGGTGCGACAGCATCACACGAAAATCATGACGTTAGGAGAATGAACATGAAAAAGATTACGGCGCTGCTTCTGGCTCTCGCCATGGCTCTGCCTCTGGCAGCCTGCGGCAATTCCTCCGGAAGCACTTCGACCGACACGGGTTCGGCAGCACAGGGTTCTGCTGTTGCGGCAGAGGATCGCACACAGCTGATTGTTGGATTTGACGCCGAATTCCCGCCGTACGGCTTCAAGGACGGCGACGAGTACACGGGCTTTGACCTGGATCTGGCTCAGGCAGTCTGCGACTACTATGGCTGGGAACTGGTCAAGCAGCCGATTGACTGGGATTCCAAGGATATGGAGCTGGATTCCGGCTCGATTGACTGCATCTGGAACGGCTTTACGATCAATGGCCGTGAGGATGACTACACCTGGACCAAGCCGTACATTGACAACTCACAGGTCGTTGTTGTCAAGTCGGATTCCGGCATCGTTTCGGTCGACGATCTGGCTGGTAAGGTGATGGACGTTCAGGCGGATTCTTCGGCACTGGCCGCGCTGGAAGGCGAGGATGCCACCGAGATGGGACAGAAGATCTCTTCTTCCCTGGGTCAGCTGATTCAGGTTTCCAACTACAATACGGCATTTATGGATCTGGAAGCAGGTGCAGTGGATGCGATTGCCATGGATATTGGTGTGGCAAACTATGAGATCGCAAACCGTGACGGCGGCTTCACCATTCTGGCGGACGAGATTTCTTCCGAGCAGTATGGCATCGGATTCAAGCTGGGCAATACCGCACTGTGCGAGCAGGTAGAGACGGCGCTGGAGGCACTGTCGGAGGACGGCACGATTGATGATATCATTACAAAGTGGTCTGAGATGGATGACGGCGCATACAGCTTCCTGGCGAACACCTGGTGCCTGGAGTAAGCGCACGCCGGTCTGAGTGACGAACAAGAGAACTCATGCATTGGGATTGACGGCAAAGCGGCGGGAGATGGCGACCGCCGCTTTGCTTTCTGCCTGTGCAGGAAAAGAGAAAGAGGGACTGTTGTGCAATACATACTTTTTGTGATTGAGCAGATTGGCGCCGGCATCTCGGCTTCGCTGATGCTGTTTGTTCTGACGCTGGTGTTCTCCATGCCGCTGGGACTGCTGGTCTGCTTTGGCCGCATGTCGAAATTCCGGCCGCTTTCTCTGGTGGCGGGCTTTATCATCTCGGTTCTGCGCGGAACGCCGTTGATGCTGCAGCTGGTTGTAGTATTTTTCGGCCCGTACTACGTCTTTGGCATCGCTGTGTCCAACACCTGGAGATTTTGGGCAGCGATTGTCGGATTTTCCATCAACTATGCCGCGTATTTTGCGGAGATCTACCGTGCCGGCATCCAGTCCATCCCCAAAGGCCAATATGAAGCGGCGGAGGTGCTGGGATACAGCCGTGCACAGACGTTCTGCAAAATTATCTTCCCGCAGATGGTCAAGCGCGTGCTTCCGCCGGTCACCAATGAAATCATTACGCTGACCAAGGATACGTCGCTGGCGTTCGTCCTCGCGTATGCCGAGATGTTTACGCTGGCCAAGCAGGTCGCCGCAGCAGAGGCGTCGATTGCCCCGCTGTTTGTCGCGGGTCTGTTCTACTACATCTTCAACTATGTGGTCGCTTTTGTGATGGATCGGCTGGAGCGCAGACTGGCGTACTATCAGTGAGGAGGAAGATCGTATGAAACTGTTGGAAATCAATCATTTGAAAAAGAGCTTCGGCGATCTGGATGTCCTGCATGATATTTCAATGACGGTAGAAGAGGGAGAGGTCGTCTCGATCATCGGCCCGTCAGGTTCGGGCAAATCCACACTGCTGCGCTGTGCCACCATGCTGGAGACGATGAACGGCGGAGACCTTATTTACTGTGGCGAGACAGCCGTGAACAATGGGCAGTACGCGTCCAAGCAGAAGCTCAGGGAAATCAAGGGGTATTATGGTCTGGTTTTCCAGAACTTCAACCTCTTTCCGCACTACTCCACGCTGAAGAATCTGATGGATGCTCCGATCCATATCCAAAAGCGGGAGAAGGAAGAGGTGCGGAAGGAAGCGATGCAGCTGCTGAAGGACGTCGGTCTGGAGGACAAAGCGGACAGCTATCCGTGTCAGCTGTCGGGCGGACAGCAGCAGCGCGTGGCGATTGCGCGTGCGCTGGCGATGAATCCGAAGATGCTGTTTTTTGATGAGCCGACCTCGGCGCTCGACCCGGAGCTGACGGCAGAAGTGCTCAAGATTCTGCGCCAGCTCGCGGAGAAGAAGATGACGATGGTCATTGTCACGCATGAGATCGACTTCGCCAAAGCGGTATCGGACCGCGTGATCTTTATGGCGGATGGATACATAGTGGAGCAGGGTCCCCCGGAAGAGGTTCTGGATCATCCGCAGAATCCGCGCACCCAGGCATTTCTGCGTAAGGTGCAGCGCTAGTGCGGCACAGAATACCCTGTTTCCGTGCAATATCAGGAGCCTGCTGACGGCCAGTCGGCAGGCTTTTTGTGTGAGCAACGAGATCGCGAAAATAGGACAAACGGTTTTTTTTGGATTTGTTTGCTTTCTTCTACTGAGATGCTTGATTCTGGATGGGGAAGTCGCTATAATAAGAAAGAAAAATCGACAGAAATCCCGTGGTTTGACAAAAATGCAGTATTAAGCCTCGACGGGGGAGCAGTACGGTTGACCATGGGGGTTCATGTTGGAGAACTATGCGCGGGCAGTGCTCTGTCTGTGCAGGAACAGGAGCAGAAACGTGAATACCGAGACAATAAAATCAAACAAGGTAAAGATACTGATCGCCGTGGCGGTTGTCGCTGTTTTGGTGATTTCGTATCTGGCAGGTATGGCCTATTATTCGGAGCGCTTTCTTCCGAGAACAACGGTAAACGGCATTGACTGTGGGGGAAAAACCGTGGAAGAAACCAAGCAGCTTCTGAAGGACGAGGTTGCCGCCTACGCTCTGACGCTCAAGGAACGCGGCGGGGACGAGGAAGCGATTGCCAGCGGCAAGATTGATCTGGAGCTAATACTGGATGATACGCTGGACAAGGCGATGGCAGACCGTTCCAGCACGCTGTGGATTTCAGGACTGGCCAGCCCGACGAACATCGACATGAGCATGGAAGTACGGTATGACAAGGACAAGCTGGATAAGCAGATCGCGAAACTGGATGCCGTGCAGAGTGAGAATGTGACAAAACCGGAGGATGCGACGGTATCCAAGTATAAGAGCGGTGAGGACTATACTGTCGTTCCGGAAGTAGAGGGCAATCAGCTGCGTG
>CAYLXH010000009.1:8962-27323 GCA_964387535.1 uncultured Butyricicoccus sp.
AGAGCATCGAGAAACTGGAACAGGAACTGGACCTGGAAGCGGCAGACTGCTATCGGGAACCGGAGATCCGCTCCGACAATGAAAAGCTGGCGGAAGTTGTGGAACTGATGAACAAGTACATCAACACGACGGTGAAGATTAAGTTTGGCAAGGAGCGCGAGGTCGTGGACGGCGACCTGATCCACAAGTGGCTGAAGGTCAACAAAAAAGCAGTTACGGTGTCGCTGAATGAGGAGAAAATCTCAGACTACATGGCAGAACTGGCCTCGGAGCATGACACCATTTATCGTCCGCACAAATTTACCACCTATGGCGGATCTAAGATTACGATTGAAAACGGCGACTACGGCTGGTGGATGAATCAAAACGCCACGAAGGAAAAACTCATGAAGGCGTTGAATAACTTCAAGTCCAAAACGATCAAGCCAGAGTATTTACAGGAGGCCGCTTCGCACGGAAAGCGCGATTACGGCAAGACCTATGTTGAGGTCAACCTGAGCGCCCAGTGCCTGTATTTTATCAAAAATGGGGAATGTCTGCTGACGAGCAGCTTTGTATCCGGAAACCCGTCGACCGGACATAACACGCCGGGCGGCATTTACAGCATTACCTATAAGGATACGAATCACCGCATGGTAGGAGCTGATTACGATGTATTTACCTACTACTGGATGCCGTTTAACGGCAACATCGGTTTCCATGATGCGACCTGGCGCGGTGCGTTTGGCGGCAGCATCTACCTGTATAACGGCTCACACGGCTGCATCAACATGCCGTATTCGAATGCACAGAGCCTGTTTAATCTGGTAGAAAAAGGAATGCCAGTTATTTGCTACTGGTAATCCGGTCACAACAGAACAACAGATAAGGGCAACGCCATGGCGGCGTTGCCCTTTTTTCATTACAAAACAGTGGACAGCTCGGTGTTTGCCGAGCTGATTTTGTTGGTCTATTCGCCGGCGGACAGCGGACGTTGGTGTGTGCGGATGATAGCGCGCACGGTCTCGTAGAGAAACGGCTTGTACTGTTCCAGTCCGACCGGATTGTGCTCAAGAATGATATTGTGGCAGGTGCTGCTCACCAACTCGACAATGGTATACAGCATCAGCATGGGCTCAATCCAGACGACATCCTTTTGCGCGTGAATCAAACGGTCGAAATAGTCTGCATAGCTTAACTCGGAGACGGCATCTGCCTGATGCAGTGCGTGCTGAAAAATGCCCCAGCTCAGGTTTTTGTTGATGAAACGCAGCAGAATGGGGTTGGACTGCAGTTGATTGAGCAGGTCATCAATGATCACGATGATCTGTTCTTCGACCGATGCGGCCTCCGAGTGTTCCAGCGTGTCAATGGCGTGACGGAACAAACTGGCGGATTTGTGGGCAATCAGCTTGTCGCCGAGGTCGTATTTGTCGCGGAAATAGAGATAGAAGGTACCCTTTGCCACTCCTGCCGATGAGGTGATGTCAGAGACCGAGGTTTTGGCCATTCCCTTGGAGGTGAACAGAGAAAATGCGGTTTCGAACAGACGCTCCTTTTTGCGCTGTTTATTTTCATCAATCTTTCCCATGTAACCACATCCTTTTTGGTATGATGGTGAGGGCGTATGTGCGCAAAATCCTCATATTCTTATCATAGCGGGGATAGGGACAGAAGTCAAATTGAAAAACTCCACAAAATCTGATTGCGGCAGCAGAGGCAGAACGTCAGGAATCACAAAAAATGACTACTCGTCATTTTTTTTATTGACTTGAACGATGCTCAGGTATATACTGGTTGCAGTAAAAATGACTATTGGTCATTTTGAGGGGTGAAATACATGTTGCGATTTGGTAAAACTGTTGTCAAACACCGGATCCTCATTTTGATTGCTGCGGCCTTGCTGCTGATTCCGTCGGCGATTGGCGTTGTGGCGACCCATATCAACTATGATCTTTTCAGTTATCTGCCAGAGGACATTGAGACCATGCAGGGGCAGGATGCGCTGATGGAGGAGTTCGGTAAGGGTGCTTACGGTATTTTTGTCTGCGATGATATGCAGGACAAAGAGGTTTCGGCGCTGAAAGAAACGATTGCCGACGTAGATCACGTGGCGGATGTATTGGGACTCTCGGATCTCAACATCCCGCCGGAGATGCTGCCGGAGGAGGTTCAGGATATTTTTTATTCTGATCAGGGGAATGGACAGATTCTGTTTCTGTTCTTTGACAGCACGACGTCGGCGGATGAGACGCTGGATGCCGTTGAAGAAATTCGGGATCTGGCGGGGAAGCAGTGCTTTCTGTCGAGCATGTCTGCCATCGTTGCGGACACCCGAGATCTGATTGAGCGCGAGATGCCGCTCTACGTCATCATTGCCGCCGTGCTGACCTGTCTGGTCATGATGATCTGTCTGGATTCGTTTGTGGTGCCGCTGCTGTTTCTGGCGGATATCGGTCTGGCGATTGTATATAACCTGGGCAGCAATGTGATTCAGGGAGAAATTTCCTTTCTCACGATGGCACTGGTCGCGGTGCTGCAGCTCGGCGTCACGACGGATTACTCCATCTTTTTGTACAGCAGTTATCGGGAGCAGAAAAAGATTCATCCGGGCGACAAAGCGGATGCGATGGCGCACGCGATTGCCGCGACGATTACATCGGTTACCGCCTCGTCGCTCACGACGGTTGCCGGCTTTATCGCGCTGTGTTTCATGACGTTTACCTTAGGACTGGATCTGGGTATTGTCATGGCAAAAGGCGTCCTTCTCGGCGTGATCACCTGTGTCACCGTGCTGCCGGCGCTGCTGCTCACCTTTGATGGGATTGTGGAACGGACTTCTCACCGTCTGCTGCGCATCCCAAGCGGAAAAATTTCCGCATTTGTGGTAAAGCACCACCGTGTATTGGTACTTGTGATGCTGATCTTATGGATTCCAGCGGTAATCGGATACCAGGGTATGGATGTGTACTACAAGCTGGATAGTGGACTGCCGGGACAGCTCAACAGCGTGCAGGCGAATCAAAAATTGGATGAGGAATACGGGATGAACTCGATATCTATGCTGCTGGTGGATTCGGATCTGTCCCGCAGGGACAGCCGACAGATGCTCCGGGAGATGAAACATGTTGACGGAGTGTCGTTTGCCGTGGGATTGGATTCCTTCCTCGGCGGAACCGTGCCGGAGGAAATGATCCCGGACGAAGTCAAGGAAATGCTGGAGACCGATCGGTGGAAACTGATGATGGTGTCGTCGGAATATCAGGTGGCGACGGATGAGGTCAATGCGCTGTGTGACAAGCTGGGCAGGATTTTGAAATCCTACGATCCGGGTGGCATGGTTATCGGAGAGGCAGCGTGCACCAAGGATCTGATTGAAATTACGGACTACGATTTCAAAGTCGTCAGTGCAGTCTCGATTGTTGCCATCTTTGTGCTGATTCTGTTGGCATTGAAATCCGGGCTGCTTCCGGTTATACTGGTCGCAGTGATTGAATTGGCGATCTATTTGAATCTGGGACTGTCGTTTTATACCCATACCACGCTGCCATTCATCGCATCGGTCACAATCGGAACCATCCAGCTCGGCGCGACGGTGGACTATGCCATTTTGATGACGACGCGGTACAAACTGGAACGAGCCAGCGGAAAGAGCAGCGAGGAAGCGGTAAACATTTCGATTCAGACATCCATGCACTCGGTGATCACAAGTGCCCTGTGCCTGTTTGCCGCGACGATTGGTGTGGGGGCCTATTCCAGTGTGGACCTGGTCGGCGCGCTGTGTCTGCTTTTGGCACGCGGTGCGATGATCAGTATGGCGGTAGTACTGTTGTTCCTGCCAAGCATGCTGTTGCTGCTTGATCGTATTATTTGCAAAACAACCGGAGGGCTGCGCGACGTTGCGCGGGAGCAGAGAACAACAATTTGAGCGAAAGGACGGAGAGACTCATGAAAGAACGAATGACAGCGGCACTCCTTGCAATGAGCCTTACGGTGGGTTCGGTGTGCGCAACGGCAGCTGCTGCGGATGATCCGGAGAAAAAACAGAAGGATGCAGAGGTCGCTGCGGTTCAGGCTGCGGCAGAGAGCACGTTGGAGACGAGCAGCGAGGAAAAAGAGTCCACAGTGTACGTGATTGCGGATGCGAACGGCAATCAGGAACAGACCATTGTGAGTTCGTGGCTGAAAAACGAGCATGGAACGGACCAGCTAGATGATAGAACGACGCTGCGCGATATTGAAAACGTGGAGGGCGATGAGAGCTATACGACAAACCCGGATGGATCCATCACCTGGAATGCCGGGGGAAAGGATATTTATTATCAGGGAACGACGACGGAGGAGCTCCCGGTGGAAGTATCCGTTCGGTATTATTTGAACGGACGGAAGGCGTCGGCCGAGGAGCTGGCCGGTGCGGACGGACATCTCAAGATCACGTTTGATTACACCAACAACACGGCAAAAACCGTCACCATCAACGGAGAAGAGGCCACGATTTATCAGCCGTATGCCATGGTATCCGGAATGCTGTTGGATACGGACAAGGCAAGCAACATCACCGTGCGCAACGGCAAGGTCATCAGTGACGGTGACCGGGCGGTGGTCGTCGGCATGGCGCTGCCGGGACTCAAGGAAAGTCTGGGACTGGACGACTCGGAGTTGGAAATTGACATACCGGAGCGCGTGGTCATGGAAGCCGACGTCGAGGATTTCGAGCTGATGACGACGCTGACGGTTGCCACGGATGATGCCCTCAAAGAAATTGGGCTGGATAATGTGGATTCCATGGATGATCTGACCGATGCGTTGGATGAGTTGGAGGACGCCTCGGCACAGCTGGTGGACGGATCCGAACAGCTGGCAGACGGTACGGGTACGTTGGTGGACGGTACCGGGACGCTGGCGGACGGTGCGGATGCACTGGTGGATGGCGCAGGGACACTGGACAGCGGCGCAGGACAGCTCAAGGAGGGAACCGCTTCACTGAAAGAGGGCACGGCGTCTCTCAAGGACGGCGCCTCGACGCTTCGTGAGGGAACCAGCTCACTGGTAGACGGCACAGCGTCCCTCAAGGACGGCACGGGCGAGCTGAAGAACGGTGCGGCGTCCGTGTCGTCGGGTGCGGCAGCGCTGGACGATGGCATTGGCTCATTGCAGACACAGATTGCCGACTTGCCGGACGGCATCAGCAGCATGATTGCCGGACTCGAGGCGGTGCGCTCTGCGATCAAGGGCGATGACAACAGCATCTATGAGGCGGCGGTTGGAATCCGCTCGGGAGCATCGTCGATTTCCTCTCAGCTTCGGGAACAAATTGTTCCGGCGGCAAACAGGATAGCGGAAGGAGCGGCTTCGATCAAGAGCGGTGCGTCCTCGGTGCAGGAGGGAATCTCCAGCGCGCAGTCTACCGCTTCAGAGGCGGCAAACTATGACAGCAGTGCAGCGTCACTTCTACAGGCAGTATTGGGCAGCATGAGCGAGGATGACCCGAATTATTCGGCGATTTCACAGGCCTATCAGGCGGTTGTCGCAAGCCAGCAGATGGATGAAGGCGTAGAGGGTGCGCTCGGCGGCGATGTGACGAGCGGTTTGAGCAGTATTGCAAATGGGGCGGACTCCATCCAGTCGGCAGCATCGTCGGTTTCCGATGGAGCGTCTCAGCTGGCAGATGGCACAGATCAGATTGCTTTCACAGCCGATCAGGTGGCAGCCGGTGCGGAATCTCTGGCTTCGGATGAGAATATCGGTGCGCTGATCGGCGGCATGGAGCAGATGGAGACGTCAAGCAACGCCTTGATCGCCGGGGTACAGAAGCTGAAGAATGGATCGTCTCAACTGGCGGTGGGCACCGACGATCTGTTGGCTGGTGCGGCGGCATTGGACGATGGAGCCGAACAGGTCAAAGCCGGTGTGAAGCAGGTGGATGATGGCGCGGCGGCATTACGTGATGGAGCCAATTCGCTGGATGCCGGAGCGATTGCACTGGATGCCGGCATGGCAGAGCTCAAAGCGGGAACCGTGGAGTTGTCACACGGCGCGGATGAACTGGATGACGGCGTGTATCAGCTGGTGGACGGGGCCCAGTCGCTGTTGGCCGGTGCACAGGAGCTGAGAGACGGAATGATTCAGTTTGATCAGGACGGCGTTCATGCACTGACGGACGCCATCAATGACGACCTGAACGGCACGCTGGATCGTCTGGAAGCGATTCAGGACTATGCGGAGGATGAGGCCCCGTTTGGCGGTGCGCACAAAGACACCGACTGCTCGGTCAAGTTCCTGTTTAAGACAGCGGAAATCAGCAAAGAGTGAGAGTAAGCGAATACTTCCCATAATAACGCAGCCCGCGGTGCCGATCTGATTGGTTGGCGCCGCGGGTCTCTGTTTTTCAGTGATGACAGAGCAGGTGCGAGGGGCTTACGGAGGGAGAAGGAGTGTATTATTTTTTTGCTCTTGCATCCCGAGTCCGATCGTGCTATACTGACAAAAAGAGTGAACTCGGGGAGCCGGATGCCCGGCTGAGAGGAAGCAAATGCGCTTCGACCCGTTGACCTGATTTGGATCATGCCAACGTAGGGAAGTCAACCAGAACCAATTTGGCAGTATGGGAGAGATGCGTTGCGTCTCTCCCTTTTTGTTGCTTCGGGATTGAAGAATTCGTGGGGCGGCAAATGAGAAGGGGCAAAGAACGATGAAAAGACCGTTAACGACAAGAAAAATAGCGATGGCAGGCGTGTTTACCGCGCTGGCGGTGGTCGGCAGTCTGCTGAGTATTCCGGTAGCCGGAAGCAAATGTGCACCTGTACAGCACATGATTAACGTGCTGGCGGCGGTGACGCTTGGCCCCGGATGGGGAGTGGGCATTGCATTTTGCGCCAGCCTGCTGCGCAATCTGTTTGGCATCGGCAGTCTGCTGGCCTTTCCAGGCAGTATGGTGGGCGCGCTGTGCTGTGGGCTGATGTTCCGGCTGACGCACAGACTCAGCCTGACCTGTCTGGCAGAGGCGGTGGGCACAGGTTTCCTCGGCGGCATTGCGGCGTATCCGATTGCCAAGGCTCTGATGGGGCTACAGCCGGAAACCGCGTTTGTCTATGTGGTACCGTTCCTGATTTCTACGGTGGCGGGCAGCATTCTCGCATTTGTTGTGCTGACCATGCTGGAGCGCCGCGGCGTACTGAATTCGTATCTGAAGAGGGGAGACTGACCGGAGATGGAGTATGGACGCTGTCTGCGGCAGATGCGGGAGCGACGGCCGCGGGTACATTGCCTGACCAATATCGTGACGATGACCGATGTTGCCAATCTTCTGCTGGCCGCAGGGGGGAGTGCGATTATGGGGCAGCACCCGGACGAGGCGGCGGAAATCACGGCGCTGTGTCAGGCGACGCTGCTCAACATCGGCACGCCGGATGAGGCGAAATTCGCGGCATGTCTGGCCGCCGGACGGGAGGCCAACCGCCTGGGACATCCGGTGGTACTGGATCCGGTCGGTGTGGGGGCGAGTGCGTTTCGCCGCCGGCACCTTCGGGAACTGCTGCATGCAGTGAAGGTGGATGTCATCCGCTGTAATCCGGCAGAGGCGTACACGCTGCTCGGATTCCGCGTGGAGCAGAGCGGCGTGGAGAGCGGCGTAGCGGTCAGCCAGCAGCAGCGCGCGGAGCTGGCAGACCGACTTGCCAGGGCGTATGACTGCGCGGTGCTGCTGAGCGGACGTGTGGATACGATGGCGGATGGAACGCAGGTGTTGCAGGCCTGCGGCGGCGACGACCGTATTTCCCGCGTGACGGGCGGCGGATGTATGCTGTCGGCCCTGTGTGCACTGCTGAGCGGGGCAGGACTCAGCGGGTGGGATGCGGTGTGCACGGCGTCCCGCCTGTGGAAGACCAGTGCCTGGCTCGCCGGACGGCACACGGATGCACAGCAGGCGGGAATGGGGACATTCCACACCGCGCTGTTTGACGCGGTCGATCTGGTGGACGGAGAACAACCGAAAGGATGGAAGATAGTATGATGCACAAAGAACAGCTGAGACTGTATGCGGTCAGTGACCGGAGCTGGCTGAAACCAGGGGAGACGCTGGCTTCTGTGACCGAAACCCTGCTGAAGGCGGGGGTGACTTGTGTGCAGCTGCGGGAAAAGAATCAGAGCAACGAGGAAATCATCGCGCAGGCCGAGCAGCTGCTTCCGGTATGCCGCAGGTACGGGGTGCCGCTCATTATCAATGACCGGCCGGACATCGCCAAAGCGGTGGGGGCAGACGGCGTACACGTCGGACTGTCCGATATGGGGATTGAACGGGCCCGTGAAATTTTGGGGCCGGACTTCCTGATCGGCGGGAGTGCGCACAACGTCGAGGAGGCGCTGCAGGCGCAGCGGGCCGGGGCGGATTATCTCGGCTGCGGAGCAGTCTTTGGCAGCACGACCAAGACCAATGTGACGACGCTGGCGCACGAGGAGCTGCGCGCGATTTGTGACGCGGTGAGCATCCCGGTCTGTGCGATCGGCGGCATTACGCTGGATAATCTGGACCTGCTGGCCGGCACCGGCATTGACGGTGTCGCCGTGGTCAGCGCACTGTATGCGGCGGAGGATAAGCCGGCCGCCGTTCAGGCCCTGCTCGCCAAGGTGGCGGCGCTGTGACAATAGTGTGAGGAAACCGGGAGGAGATTCTTCCCGTCATCCGTGCGGCAGACTGAGGGCACCGCCTTCTGCCGCAATAGAAAATCAATGCATGCGTTGGAGGATTACCATGAACGGATCATTGACACGCGGAACCTATGCGTTCCGAACAGGCGCTGGAACTTCTCAATCGTACGGAACGGGCCGGTGGGCAGCACGGGTGCTGCCCGGGATGGCTCCTGTGCCGGATGGAAGGTTGCCAGCGCACCATTTCACTGCGGAAAGCGATCTGGCAAACGTTCGCGTTGAGGAAATCGGGATTGCTTGTCCGCGATGTATGTAGAGGAGGACACCATGAGAACGTACACAACACAGATGGACGCGGCGCGCCGCGGAATTGTTACCCCGGAAATGGAGACCGTCGCAAAGAAAGAGAATATGCCGCTGGAACGACTGATGGGTCTGGTGGCAGAGGGCAAGGTTGCCATCTGCGCCAACAAAAACCATACCTGTCTGGATCCGGAGGGTGTCGGCAGCATGCTGCGCACGAAGATCAACGTCAATCTCGGCGTTTCCCGCGATTGCAAGGATTACAACATTGAGATGCAGAAGGTCATGAGTGCGGTTGATATGGGCGCGGAGGCCATTATGGACTTGTCCAGCCACGGCAATACGCAGCCGTTTCGCCGCAAGCTGACGTCGGAGTGCCCGGCGATGATCGGCACGGTGCCGGTCTACGACAGCGTGATTCACTATCAGCGCGATCTGGCGACGCTGACGGCACAGGATTTCATTGACGTTGTTCGTCTGCATGCGGAGGACGGCGTGGATTTTGTCACGCTGCACTGTGGCATCACCCGCAAGACGATTGATCAGATTCGCAAGCACAAGAGAAAGATGAACATCGTCAGCCGCGGTGGCAGCCTGGTCTTTGCATGGATGAGCATGACGGGGGAGGAAAACCCGTTTTATGAGTACTTTGACCAGATTTTGGACATCTGTGAGGAATATGACGTCACGATTTCTCTGGGCGACGCCTGTCGTCCGGGCTGTCTGGCGGATGCGACGGACGTTTGCCAGATCGAAGAGCTGGTTCGTCTGGGTGAGTTGACAAAACGCGCATGGGCACACAATGTTCAGGTCATGGTAGAGGGCCCGGGACATGTACCGCTCAATCAGATTGCGGCCAATATGGAAGTGCAGAAGACCCTGTGTATGGGCGCTCCGTTCTATGTCCTGGGACCGCTGGTCACCGATATTGCTCCGGGATATGATCACATCACCAGCGCGATCGGCGGCGCTGTTGCCGCAATGAACGGCGCTGCGTTCCTGTGCTATGTCACTCCGGCGGAGCATCTGGCGCTGCCGAACGTGGACGACGTCAAGCAGGGAATCATTGCGTCCAAGATTGCGGCGCACGCGGCGGACATCGCCAAGGGAATTCCCGGCGCACGAGACATCGACGACAAGATGGCGGATGCACGCCGCACGCTGGATTGGGACGCCCAGTATGCCTGCGCGATTGATCCGGAGACCGCAAAGCGCATTCGCAGCGACCGTGCGCCGGAGGAGGATCACAGCGACACATGCAGCATGTGCGGCAAGTTCTGCGCGGTGCGCAGCATGAACAAGGCACTGGCTGGCGAGTACATTGATATTCTGTAACAGAGCGACATCATGAAACCGAACACTCTTCTGCGTTATAAAGCAGGAGAGTGTTTTTTTTTAAAAATATATGGGATTTCTCTTGACAACAGAACTGTGTTAATGTATTATTGTATCAAGCAATTAGTACATAAGTACAATGATACAATCGAGCAAAGGAGGAGCAGAATGCAGTGGAATTTATCGGATGATCGGCCGATTTACCTGCAGTTGATTGAAACGGTCATGCAGGGAATCGCCGCGGGGGACTATCCGGCAGGAAGCCGACTGCCGTCGGTGCGGGAGATGGCTGCCGAGGCGGGGGTAAATCCCAATACCATGCAGCGCGCGCTGGCAGAGCTGGAGCGCCAGGGACTGATCTACTCTCAGCGGACAGCGGGCCGCTTTGTGACCGAGGACATCGAGCAAATTCGGGGGAAACGAAAGGACATTGCGATGGAACAGGTAGAGATTTTTTTATCCAAGATGAAAGAAATGGGGTATTCCGTGGAGGAGATCATTGAGCTTCTCCGACAGGCGGGTGAGAAAGGAGAACAGAAATGACACCGATTTTACAGTGCACCGGACTCAGTAAACGCTTTGGAAGCAAGCAGGCGCTGACAAATGTGACGTTTGAGCTGGGACGCGGACAGATAGTTGGCCTGCTCGGACCGAACGGGAGCGGCAAGAGTACGCTGATCAAGCTGGCGAACGGGTTGTTGACGCCGACATCGGGGGATGTCACCATTGACGGCAACGCACCGGGTGTGATCACACACAGCAAGGTATCCTACCTGCCCGAGCGCACATATCTGAGCGACTGGATGACAACAGCGGATCTGCTGCACTTTTTTGAGACGTTCTATGACAATTTCAACCGGGCGAAGGCAGAGGATATGCTGCGCCGTCTGGGGATTGAGGGGAAAAGTGTTATCAAGACGATGTCCAAGGGCACGAAGGAGAAGGTTCAGCTGGTCATGGTGATGAGCCGTGAGGCGGATTTGTATTTGCTGGATGAGCCGATTGGCGGCGTGGATCCGGCGGCACGAGATTTTATTTTGAATACGATTTTGACCAATTACAGTGAAAACAGCACCGTGGTGCTGTCCACCCATCTGATTTCGGATATTGAGAAGGTACTGGATGATGTGCTGTTTTTGAACAATGGGGAGATTGTTCTGCACAAATCCGTCGATGACATTCGGGCAGAACAGGGAAAATCCGTGGATGCGCTGTTCCGGGAGGTGTTCGCATGCTGAGAAAATTGATTGGCTATGAATTTCGGGCGACACGCCGTATCTATCTGCCGGCCTTTCTCGCGATTGCGGTGCTGTCCCTGCTCAATGGTGTACTGTTTGCGACGGTGTGGAATGCGGATACCTTTTTCGCTCCGGCGGGTGTGATCTTCACGCTTTACATCTTTGCGCTGTTTGCCGTATGGGTCATGGCGCTGGTGTACACGATCACCCGATTTAACAACAACCTGCTCAAGGACGAGGGATATCTGATGTTCACGCTTCCGGCGAGGCCGTCCCAGTTGATCTGGTCCAAAGCGATTGTGTCGGTGATTTGGGTTGTTCTGACCGGCATCTTGTGTCTGATCTCTCTGGCTGTTATCATGACACCGGCGATGCTCGCGTCTACAGATGATATGATCATGTGGAGCGCGGTGTTCTCGCGTGTCCCGCTCATGCTGTCAAAGCTGTGGGAAGAATTCGGAGTGAGCGTTATCACGCTACCGATCGAAGCGCTGGTGGGAGTGATTGCCGGACTATTCGGATTTTGTATGAAGATTTATGCGTGTCTGGCCATCGGAAATCTGTTTCAGCGCCATCGCACGGCGTGGGCATTTGGCGCCTATGTCCTGTTCGGCGTGATTGTTCAGGTTGTCGCCGTGCTCGCAGCGAACATCGCCGGGTGGATGATACCGAGCGGCTGGATGTCGTTCTTCATGAGCGCTCCGCAAACTGTGACCGTGAATGTGATGCTGCTGCTGATGGTGGCTGTGTCTGCCGTGCAGATTGTGATCTATTTTGTCATCACGAATTATATCCTGAGCAGACGGCTGAATCTGCAATAAGGCGACAGCGTGGACCGCGCAGAAACCGAGAAGGAGTAAGAGCATGAGACGATACATTCCCATCACAGCGGCGTTGGTGTCAGTCTGCCTGCTGTGCAGCGGCTGCACCAGTTCGGCGCAGAAAAAAGCAAAGCTCGCAGAGCTGGAAAAGCAGTTGGAGTCCACAGTGACCGAACGTCAGCTTCCGGAGACCGATGACATCACGTCACTCCGGCTGGACGTTGATATGAGTGAGGTGGTAGTCCGGACAGGGGAACGCTGGAAACTGGAAAGCAATTTCAAGAAGGAATACCTGACGTGTGAAGCCGGGGATGGCGTGCTGACAATTCGTCAGCCGGATTTCAACTGGAGCTTTGGCGGCTGGAGTGGAAAGCTGGATCCGAATATTACGCTGACGGTACCGGAGGATCTGCGGCTGGACACACTGGATGTGGAGCTGAATGCCGGCGCGATGGAGCTCAAAGACCTGTCTGCCAAGGAGAGCAGGCTGGATGTGGATGCGGGAGCGATCACGCTGGATGCGCTGGATACGCGTTCGCTGGATCTGGACTGTGACACGGGAGGAGTAGAGGGAACGCTGCGGCTGACTCGGAACAGCTCGATGGATGTTGACATGGGAGCCATCGAACTGACGCTGCTGGAGGGCTCGAAGGTGGCGCGGGTTGCCGCCGACATTGGCCTGGGAAGCGTTTCCTTCAACGGCGAGGAGCTGGACGACGGAGCAGAACAGAAAATCGGGACGAACGGCGGCCAATTGCAATTGAACTGTGACATGGGTTCGATTGAACTGAATACAGAGCCGTAACAAAACATGTGCGCTGGAAGCCGGAATGGCCGCAGCGCACATGTTGTATGCATAAAAGTTTGGAACTACGATAAGGCGGTTTGATGTTCGAGCTGCCGGATCTCCTTCATCTCCCGCCGAATCATGCAGACGGCGACGACGGCCGCGGCGAAATCCGCAATCGGGCCGGCAAACAGGATGCCATCCAGACCGAACAATAACGGAAGCAGGAGAACCAGGGGGAGCAGGAAGAAGATTTGCCGTGTCATAGACAGCAGCAATCCCTTGATCGGCTTTCCGATCGCAGTGAAAAAGGTAGAGCTGATGGGCTGCAGGAAGTTGAGGAAGATGCAGAAAAAGAAGATACGGAAATACGACACCGCAAACTGGTAATACAGCTCGTCACCGGAGCCAAACAGCGAAATAATCTGTCGTGGGATCAACTGGAACACGGCAAAGGACAGCAGCGACATGGCAAATCCGAGCCGGATGGCGAGAAAGTAGACCTGGCGGACACGGGAATATTGCTTTGCGCCGTAATTAAAGCTTGCAATCGGCTGAATGGACTGGGAGAGGCCGATGATGACCGAGAAGAAAATCTGATTGACCTTGTTGATGATGCCGGCACAGGCGAGCGGAATGGCTTCGCCATAGATGGACAGCGCACCGTAGTAGGCCAGCGATTTGTTCAGTGCGATAAAGGTGATCGTCATGGCAACCTGGTTGAAGCACTGGGAGGTGCCGAGGGACATCACCCAGCCGATATAGTGAGCGCGCGGACGAAGGTGTTTTGCTTCCAACCGCACGGTTTTGTAATGGGACAGGTACCAGATGGTCATGGAGCCTGAGATGATCTGACCGAGGATGGTGGCGAGAGCGGCACCGGCCATGCCCCAGCCGAAGCCGAAGATAAACAGCGGATCCAGGATGGTATTGATGACCGCGCCGGTCAGACTGCACGCCATGGTCATCCTAGGGCTGCCGTCGGCGCGGATCAGATGACCTCCGCCGGAGGTGAGAATCAGGAAGGGAAATCCAAACGAGGTAATGCTGGTATAAGTACATGCGTAGCCGAGCACGTTGTCCGGTGCACCAAAAAACAGGAGCATCGGAGTGAGAAACAGCTGGACGACGACACACAGCAGGAGACCGCAGGAAAACAGCATCGTAATCGCGTTGCCGACGTAATACGCAGCGCGCTCGGGCTCTCCGCGTCCCATCGTCAAGTTAAAGGCAGACGCGCCACCGATGCCGAACAGCAGTGCGATGGCGATACAGCAGGTGCTCAGCGGAAAGGCGACATTGGTCGCTGCGTTGCCGAGTTCTCCTACACTTTGTCCGATAAACAGCTGGTCCACGATGTTGTACAGCGCACTGACCAGCATGGCGATGATGCTGGGAATGGCAAATTTGCGCAGCAGTGGGGGAATGGGCTGCGTGGCCAGTGGATTTTGTTTTTGTTCCATGTTATAGTACCTCCGCAGGGAAAGAAACCGTTCCGTACGCAGTGCGGAGGCGGTTTTCTGTGTTCGTAGAATGGTGGCTTCCTCACGGAAGCCACCGTCTTTTTCAGTATAATCAGGATTCTGGAGAATGTCAAATTATGCTGTTTCTTCCCGTGGTGGCTTGCCTGCTCCCTCGGCGTTTGGTTGTTTTGTGTCTTCCGGGTGATTGGTTTCCTCTTTTAGGGCACAGTCATAGACAATGCCGCCGCAGGTGTTTTCTTTGGTCGCCTTGAGAAAATAACCCAGCAAAGCCAGAATGGGCGGCACAGCGTACAGCCACATGCTGTCCAGACTGCTCAGATCACCAAAGAACCACATGGCGATCTGCCCGAACGCCATCAGCTCGGCGTACAGAAGAAAGACGAGGATGATACCGAGTTTGGAAAAGCTCCTTTTTGGCTTTTTGTTTCGTTTCATAGAAATCCCTCCTGCTCTATCGTATGCAGGAGGGAGGAAAACGTCGAATCCATCAGGGATTGGACAGTTCCGGTGTAATGTCGGTCACGGTCAGCGTGGAGCCAGAGACGGTGAACGAGACATTGCAGCCGGCAAAGCTCATGCCGTAGACGCGGGAAGGGTCGTCCTGATAGGAAGGGCGAGGATCCTGCTCCAGTACACCAAGCAGACCGCGGCGATGTGCATCTGGGATATGTGCCAGCAGGTTCGGCGGGATGGAGACGGTGAGCGTTTGCCACTCATTGTGGGTGACAAAGCCGGACTCCGCGTCGGGATGGCTGTCTGTTGGAATATAGGGTTTGATGTCATAGATCGGCGTACCATCCATCAGATCGGCACCGGAGACATACAGAACCGGACCGTCCGGGGTGTGCAGGTCGATGTGTTCCAGCCGCACAGAGGACAGCCCGATGGGGTTGGGACGGAACGGGGAGCGCGTGGCAAACACGCCCATGCGGGTATTTCCTCCGAGCCGGGGCGGACGAACCGTGGGAGACCATCGGCTGCGGACCGACTCGGAAAATTGCCAGATTAGCCAGATGTGAGAAAAGCCTTCCAGACCGCGCAGGGCATCGGGATTGCGGTAATCCGGCTCAAAGACAATGCGGGCGTGCAGCTCCGGAACCAATCCGCTCTGGCGAGGGATGCCAAATTTTTCGGAGAATTCGGTGTGAATGCGGGCGATGACGATCATGACGAAGTCTCCCTGGAGGAGTGAACCGCCTCAATCAGACGACCCAGCGCCTGCTCGATCACCCAGGTCGGACAGGCGAGATTCAGACGCTCAAAGCCGTGTCCGCCGCCTCCGAATATATATCCCTCGTCACAGTACCATCCGGCCCGATGTAGGAACTGCTCCAGCTGCTTGGGCGGAATGCCCAGCGCGCGGAAGTCCATCCATTGCAGATAGGTGCCCTGCAAGTCGAACACCTTGATTTCCGGTATATGCGTGTGCAGGACGTCGCGCACAAGAGTATGATTGCGTTGGATGACGCGCAACAGCTGGTCCAGCCAGTCGCCGCACTGGGTGTACACCAGCTCACAGGCCTTGTAGCCGTAGGCGTTCAGAGTAAAAAATCCACGCGCCTTGCGCACCTTGGTGCGCAGCTCCGGATTGGGAATAAAGACATTGGAAGTCTGCAATCCGGCGAGGTTGAAGGTCTTACTCGGTGCCGTGCACACAATGACGTTGTCCAAATAGTCGCTCAGAGCCGCCAGCGACGTGTGGTGGTAGCCCGGCAAAATCAGGTCAAAGTGGATTTCATCGGATACCAGCAGGACATGATGCTCCTGGCACAGACGGCACAGGTGGACCAGCTCGTCCTCTGTCCAGACGCGCCCGACCGGATTGTGCGGTGAGCAGAGCAGCATCATGGTGACGTCCGGACGGGCGAGCTGTTGCTGCACGTCGTCAAAGTCGATGCCATAGGTTGATGTGCGTTCGATCAGCTGGGATTCGATGAGTGTGCGTCCGTGATCCCGCACCGCGGAGCGGAACGGGTAGTACACCGGAGTCAGGATGAGTACGGCGTCGGACGGAGCGGTGAGCCGCTGCACAAGATCGTGCAGCGCGGGAACCACGCCCGGATATTCTACAAACCATTCCCGGGGCGGACGGAAACCGTGACGCTGCTCCATCCAGTTTTCTACACTTTCATAGTAGGAATCGGTTGCGGTGGTATAGCCGAAGATCATCGACTCGCTGTATTGCTTGAGCCCCTCGACCAGTTCGGGCGGGTGGCGGAACTCCATGTCTGCAATAGAAAATGGCACAATACTATCATCCAGATCCGGACAGTCGCGGTGCATCAGGTTCCATTTGACCGATCCCTGGCCGGAACGGTTGATCAGTGTTGCAAAATCATAAGTCATTATACATCACATCCTTTTCTTGTTTTATTATATAATAACACGGAATATCGTTCAATTGCTCGGAAACAGAATCCAGATGAAAATAGAACGACAGGAGTCCGTCGGCAAAAAAACATATAACCTGTTTTCCTACAAAAATACTTGGATTTAAAGGAGAGCTGTGCTATACTGGAAAAAACAAAGGAGGAATCCATATGATACCAACTCCACAGCAGGCATGGGACCTGATGGCGGAATATAACAAGGGCGAATTTCATCAAAAGCATGCGCGGATAGTCGGTGATGTTATGCGCTGGTATGCAGAACATCTGGGATATGGCGACGAAGCGGATTTCTGGGAGGCGGTAGGCATCCTGCACGATCTGGATTTTGAACAATATCCCGACCAGCACTGCATCAAAGAACAGGAGATTATGCGGGAGCGGGGGCTGGACGAGCGGATCATCCATGCGACCGCCAGCCATGGCTACGCGATTACGGTGGACATTGCACCGGAACACGAGATGGAGAAGGTTTTGTATGCAGCGGATGAGCTGACCGGGCTGATCGGTGCAGCGGCACTGATGCGGCCGTCCAAGAGTGTACAGGATATGGAGGTCAAATCCATCCGCAAAAAATTTAAAGATAAAAAATTTGCGGCAGGCTGTTCGCGTGAGGTGATTCAGCGCGGCGCAGAAATGCTCGGCTGGGATTTGAACGAATTGATGGACAAAACCCTTCAGGCAATGCGCGCGACAGAGCGGCAGTGAGCCGGCATACAGCGGATGCCATCGAGATAGCGCAAGAGAGGAGAAACAAAACGAGCGAACGCACTGTGCGTTCGCCCGTTGCCGTATGGGAAGCGATTAGAATTCACACTTCTTTTCGATGTAAGCGGCGACCTCATCAATCGGCAGACGGATCTGCTCCATGGTGTCGCGGTCGCGGATGGTAACGCAGCCGTCGGTTTCGGTCTCAAAGTCCACGGTGATGCACATCGGGGTGCCGATTTCATCCTCACGGCGATAGCGCTTGCCGATGGAGCCGGCCTCGTCGTAGTCGATCATGAACTTCTTTGCCAGCTGCTCGTAAATCGGCATGGCCTGATCGTGCAGCTTCTTGGACAGCGGCAGAACGGCAGCCTTATACGGAGCGAGAGCCGGATGCAGACGCAGAACGGTGCGGATGTCATCGTTGCCCTTCTTGTCCTGACCGACTACTTCTTCGTCGTAGGCATCACACAGGAAAGCCAGTGCAACGCGGTCGGCGCCGAGGGATGGCTCGATGACATACGGGATGAACTTCTCGCCGGATTCCTGGTCGAAGTATTCCATGGAAACACCGGAGGTCTTCTGATGCTGTGTCAAATCGAAGTCCGTGCGGTCTGCGATTCCCCACAGCTCGCCCCAGCCGAACGGGAACAGGAATTCGATATCGGTGGTC
>CAYLXH010000010.1:0-27313 GCA_964387535.1 uncultured Butyricicoccus sp.
GTAGTCCGTGGTTCGCTGTGCGTTGAGGGCGACACGCTTTTCATAGCGGGCCTGTTCGCTGTCCTCCGAGTCGAAATAGCCGTTGGCCGTGACGCGGGTCATGTCGTACATGGTGGAGGCGACGGTTGCTTTGATTCTTGTGTCGATGGCAGCGGCATTGAGCGCCATACCGCCCCATCCGCAGATGCCGAGAATGCCAATTTTTTCGGCATCGACGTTGTCCTGGACCGAGAGGAAGTCTACGGCGGCCTGGAAATCCTCGGTGTTGATGTCGGGAGAAGCCACATAGCGCGGTGTTCCGCCGCTCTCGCCGGTAAACGAGGGGTCAAAGGCAATGGTCAAAAATCCACGCTCCGCCATCGCCTGTGCGTACCGCCCGGAGGCCTGCTCTTTTACTGCGCCGAACGGACCGCTGACGGCGATGGCAGGCAGTCGGCCGTCGGCATGGTTCGGCTCATACAGATCGGCAGCCAGTGTGATTCCATACCGGTTGTGAAAGGTGATTTTTCGATGGCTGACCAGACTGCTTTTTGGAAAAGTCTTATCCCAGTCTTTGGTTAACAACAGTGATTCTTGCATGATCGTCCTCCTTACTTGATTGCGGCGCCCATGTCATAGGCAGCCTGCAGTGCCGGATGTCCCTGAATATCTCCTGGAGCAGTGACGCCGCCTGCGAATACGGTTCCGGCAAGGCAAGCGCGCTCAAAGCAGTCAATCCAGCCGGTCAGACCTTGGATGGCTCGCTCCGGCACATGCGGATCATCCTCGGCGGCTACAGTCAGAAGATAGATGTCACGGAATGCGTAATCGGAGTCGTACAGTGGATTGGAACGGTCGAGAAGGGTTTTCATCTGCCCGCTCATTTCATAGTAGTAAATGGGGGTTGCAAATACCAGAACATCGGCATCGTGCATTTTGTCTGCGATGGGAACGGCATCATCGTGGATGACACACTGTCCGCGTTGCAGACAGGCCAGACAGCCCTGGCAGAATGAAATGGTTTTATCCCGTAAGGATACGGTTTCAACATGATTTCCAGCGGCTGCGGCACCGGCAGCAAAGTGCTCTGCGAGCAGGTCGGAATTGCTCTGTGCGCGCAGGCTGGTATGAAGGATTAGAATGTTTTTTGACATCGTAGGTTCTCCTTATAGGGTATATTGACAGGTGCACACGGCTATGATATTGTTATGGTAACACCTAAACTTGACTTTAGGTCAAGATATTTTTAAAAAATATTTGCTGCGGATGGAGTTGTGAGGAGAAATCATGATGTACACGATCGGACAAGTATCGCAACGGTTTGGACTTCCGGTTTCGACCCTTCGCTATTATGACAAAGAAGGGCTGTTTCCGGATATGAAGCGGTCGTCGGGAATCCGGCGCTTCGGAGAGACAGAGCTGGAGGCGCTTCGGGTAATTGAATGCCTGAAACGCTCGGGATTGGAAATCAAAGACATCAAAAAATTTATGGAGTGGTGTTCGCAGGGAAACAGTACCTATCCCATGCGGCGGGAGCTGTTTGTGCGTCAGAAGCAGCGCGTGGAACGTGAGATTCATAAGTTGGAACAAGTGCGGGCGATGCTGGAGTTTAAATGCTGGTATTATGAGCAGGCGATTGCGGATGGCAGCGAGGATCGTTTGCACGACATGCTGCCCGATCACCTGCCGGAGGAGATTCAGGCGCTTTACGATCACGCGCACGAGGAGTTGTGAGAGGGATCCGGTCTGCCGACGGTGGATACGGCCTGTCATTGGAGAAAAAAACAGATTGACATCGTTCGATGTGAGACATATAATAAATCAAGAAAAGTTGATTTGAGGTGAACGCATGGCAACAGTATATGAAGAACGTGCAAAGGTATTCAAGGCGTTGTGTGATGAACGGCGCCAGAGAATCCTGGAGCTGCTGCATAGCGGAGAAAAGTGCGCTTGTGTCCTGATTGATGAGATGGCGATGCCCCAGTCCTCTCTTTCGTATCATATGAAAATACTGTGTGATTCTGGTATTGTCACAAGCCGGGAAGAAGGGAAATGGACGTATTATCAAATCAGTACACAAGGCAGCGAGAAAGCAATCGGGCTTCTCAAAGAGATCACGGCGGCTGCGGCAAACAGTGAGGAACATCATGGCTGCTGTCCATGAGGGAGGAGGCCATCTCGGTATGGAGATGGCTGATTCTTGACACTTCAAATCGAATTTTCTTGATATAATTGAACGGTGAGGGAATAATCGTTACTTTCCGCCGGAGCGCACCAAGAAAATTCTTGAACGCTTTCACGGTATCGGTGCGATCATCCACAACTGGATTCTCGAAGAATGGATCGTGATTGCTCTGGGAATCGGAAACCGCAAAGGGCCGGTGGCTGCTCTTGTTGCGGATAAGATCCGTAGAAAATACGATAGATGCTGTCACCTGCCGCTCAAAGTCTCCAGGACGAGTATGCTTTACTGCTGTCGGAAAAGAAAACGCTCTGCCCTGAATACGCTGCGGATCGACAGGAAATGCGCGATTTGAAGATGACAAAGGCTAATGTTGCCCGGCTGCTTGGGTATGATGAAAAGGAGTCGGAGAAAGAAAAAGAGGCTCAGCGCAAAGAACAGCGCTGAGCTTTCCCTATGGTTGCCCAGAGAAAATCATCTCTGAAGTTGTTACTGTGATAAATACTTGAAAATCAGTTTATCGTACTTTTTTCCACCAATTTCTAATGCGTTACTTTCAGTGGAGGTTTGTTTCATGCCTGCTTTTTGTATTGCTTTCATGGAACCGATGTTATCAGAAGCGCACCAAGCCGTTATGACTTCAATACCCTCTTGTACTGTAAGGTATTTCAGTACACCAATAAGAGCCTCTGTTGCAAATCCTTTTCCCCATGAAGCACGTTCAATACTCATTCCTATTTCTATTTGATTCTTTTCCGAATGATAATCATATGCTCCAATCGTGCCGATGAGCTTTCCTTTATACTCAATAGCCCAGCCGTAAAATTCTGTGTTTTTATAACTATCTATGAACCTCTGGACGGTTTCATTCGCCAAAAATTGAGTTGCATATGGATTCCAACCGGAAAACTCATACATTTGAGGATCACATCCGAACTTTTCATATAGAGTCCGAGCATCGTCCATATGATATCTGCGCAACAGCAGGCGCTCTGTTGTAAACTCGTTTGTTCCTGTCATTCAATCACCCTCACAAATTCCGATTTTTATAACTCTTATACACTATTTCAAGCGAATATAGCAGGTTGATTTTCCGGTTCCTTCACGATTCAGTTCGCCGGATGCCACCATTTTCCGCAGCGCACCCTCTACAGAACTAAGGCTCAAAGAAGGACACTGCTCCCTGATATCCTGCTTCGTGAAACGACCGATTTTATTCAGAGTAGCCTTGCGAACCATATGTATTCGTTCATCAATCCGGATTTCAATTACTTCTCCAGCAGCTTTAAAAATCTTTTGTCATTCATCTGTTCATTGGTAAGATATTCTCCATCAAAGAACAAGGCATAGGTCGTAACAGGCGTTGGGGCATTTTGAGCCTCACCTTTGCTTTGTAAGTGAATCGATCGAAATGGAATCGATTTTTCTTTCGCAATTTTCTCAATCACAGGAACATATTTGGCATTGAACGGACACTGACTGGTGTAATACAAAACATATCCCATCTCATCAATGTGCGGAGATTTGGCACATGTTTTGAATTTCGGAACAGGGGCATTGTCCCCAAAAGGGAAATACCATAACTGGATACCGTTGTCCGCTTCATCACATACCGTGAAACCTTTATATTTCAGGTATTTCGGATCTGCAAGAAACGGCTTCTTTTTCCGGGCAGATAAAATACACAGACCATATTTCCCTTTTCTTTTACTGTCTTCGATACAGGAATTGAGAAGCTCTGCCGAATATCCATGGCCCTTAAAAGAACCGGCTACCCACAAACAATCAATATACATATACCCATCCGCAGAAATCGGATTCCACGCATTCTCAGCAGGAATATATTCAACAAAGCATTTTCCGCGTTCTGTACTCTTTAAAAAGACTAACCCATCCTCAAATCTTTCGGATAACCATGCTTTCTTCGAGGATACCTGAATATCTTTATTATTTGAAATAGCACAACAAATATGCTCTTTCTCTATATTCTCAGCAGTGACACGAATGAACTCCATACGGACACCTCCTTGTCTTATTGAGCGAATTTCATTCACTTACTTTTCTGCCGCATTGAGCTGTTCTCAGTCAGTTCATGTACTCAGAGAGAGGCTTTACCTCACAGCCCTTCTTTTCATAATAATCCAGCATTTCGTCAACTTTCTTCAAATCGTAGCTTGTCACGCAGTCTGAGATGACATGAACGATATATCCGGCTTTGGTCATATTGAAGCATGTCGACTTCACACAGGCCGTGGCATCGGCACCGGTAATATAAAACTCGCCGATCGCGTTATCGGAAATGAACCCGGCAAAGGCTTCGCTAGTCAGAGCGTTGCTCTTGGTCTTAACAAAGATATGGTCGGATACTACCTTCAGTTCGGGAACAAGTTCAGCGCCTTTTGTGTCCGGCTTAAAGGTGCGTGTTCCGGCGGTGATATTATGATGCTTGATATACACGATGTACATGCCGCGTTTCTCAGCCCAGTCAATGGCCGTATTCACACCGTGAATGATATCCTTATAATGCTTTGTGATGTCATTCTGGATATCGATGACAACAAGAGCTTGATTCATAGGTCTGCCTCCTTTTTTCATGCTTCCTTGCGTTTAATGGGATGTCGGATGACCGTTTTCCATTTTTCAGGAGCAACCTTGCGTGCATCGGACAGGTAGATTTCGTGATGAAGGCGGCTGTCTGAGAAATCATTTTCGTAGCCGTTCTCCAGAAGATACTCATTCATAGTGCTCACCGTAGCCGGTTCGTCGTCAAACGGACCGATGTGCATGATCTGAACACAAAGGCCCTCATCGATGGTCAGGAATTCCGCCTTGCTGCAGTCCAGATGTTTCTTTTTCTCCGCTTCCCCGGCGGCCCAGCCAAAGTCCTTCTGTGTAACAAAATCGGGAAGGCGGATCACAGAGATCCAGTTGAAGGTGGATTTGTCGCTGTAATCAATGCCGTCAACGCCATCCTGCCACCAGAAGCCTTCCAGCGGAGGCACCACATAGTCGAAGAAGCCCTCGATGCGGTAATCCGTCTTATAGCTCATCTTAAGCGTATAAGCCACGGCATATAGGATACCCACCGCCTGCTGATAGGCACCGCCCTCGTCATTAGGATTACCTTTTCCTCTCACGGCAATGTAATTCGCCTTCGGTACGGTCACAATTTCCGGCTTGTTCTTTGGCATATAAAATTCTTTATACTCTTTCTTAAAATCAAATGCCATCCTCATTTTTCCTCCTGTTCTTGATACTTTGCTCCAATTTCAGAAGTGATCTTTCGCAGCTTCTCCCGAATAGACTGTGGTTCCAGCACGGTCACGTTATCCCTGCAGGACAGCAGCCAGGAAATGAGGCCATCTTCATCCATTTCCATCTCAAACAGCAGTGTGCCATCCGTTTGAATCTGATAGGACGAGGCTCCATAGCTTTCGATCAGATGCCACTTCATGGAAGGATCAAACAACGCCTTCAGGCGAACATTGGCTGGGAAGAATTGCGTTGTTTCAAATTCCGGCATGGGTACTACTCTCTCTGCCACAGGTTCTCCGGAGTGCACCAGATGATCCATGCGGTTCAGCTTGAACATTCGGAAGTCCTGCTTTGTTCTGCAAAATCCCCAGACATACCAGCTGCTCCACTTGAAGATCAGATAATAGGGGTCGATCAGGCGCGTGCTTTCCCCTTTCGGAGAGTAATAATCAAAGCGAATCGCCTGCTTTACCTCGATGGCAGCTTGTATCAACTCAATTTTTTCGGATATGGCCTCTTTGTTCCAGGAAGAGAGATCAATCAGGAGCGTATCGTTTCCGTGAACAAAATCAGAGGATCCGGCTTTGATTTTATCCATAAGCTGACTGTAATAATGGCTGCCGCTTACACTGTCCAGACTCCGAAGTCCTGCCATAATCATCTGCAGATCCCTTGACGTGAGAAGGGTACGATCCATTCGGTATCCGTCCATGATCTGAATACCACCACCCACGCCCTGTGTTGTGCAGATCGGGATCCCGGCTTTGCATAGATCGTCAATGTCCCTGTTAATCGTTCTTTTCGAGACTTCAAAATGCTCTGCAAGTTCTGGTGCTGTCATTTTTTCTTTTTGGAGCAGAAGGGATAAAATCCCTATCATTCTGTCTATCTTCATAATGGTTTCACTTCCAGATATATGATATCAAGGCAAACACGACAACTGTGTGTCATGTTTATATTACTATATCCCCAAAAAGAATGAAATAGCAATATGTAAGCAGGCAGCTTGCGCCGCATGGCCGGATTTACTGCTCCGGCAAGCAGTTTTCTCTCAGATTAACCGAAGAGCCCGGAAAGCAGGGGTACCAGAGTGATACCGATGAGCGCTACGCCGCCACCGGACATCAGCTGCTTCATACCCTGAGACTTTGCGCCGGGGTTGTCGTTGCCGTAGCCCTCCAGAAGGTTGATTGCGCCTCAGATACCAAGACCTGCACCGAGAGCTATTACCAGAGTCTGCAGTACACCGACTGCACGGTTGAAAAAAGCCCTGTGATGAGGGTTGGTCACCACAAGGCTATGTAAGATATCGTATTTATTTTTGATCACTACTAACTGGAATTTGTAGTTCCATCATTTATGCAAAGAATTCTTCGCACAACGAAATAAACTCCTTCATATTGCTCATCATTGCCGGATGACCACCCTGCTCAAAGATATGAGACTTAGCCATACACGTTCTGCTACAAATGCTCTCGAACAGTTTATGATAGTGCCCTGCCGGGAACATTTCATCTTTTGCACTGCCTGTAAGAAGCAGGCTGACCTTCAGCTCATCTATTGGTTTATGAAAGAATGCACCGATATTTTCTGCATGGGCAATTATGGCTTCTGTATCCGCATCAACCACGCTTTCCCAATCATCGCCATGCATTAATTTAAGCATCCTCCGAAAAGCCTCATTTTGCTTTGCGTATTCACGGCCAATGCGAATCTGTTCGGTGATGTCAGAATTTGCAGATAAGCCTTCAAAACTGTCTGCAACAATGGTGTTGACCATATCTGGATTTTCCAGCGCCATATTGATGGCTGCAATAGCGCCGCCACTGCTGCCAATCACATCCACTTTTTCAAATCCTTTATATTTGCAAAGGGCAGTCGCCTGCCTTGACCATTCATACCAAAGGTCCGAAGACCATTTTTCACATCTTTCTGATTGTCCACATCCGAGAAAGTCAGGAACGATTACATGGTGCTTTTCAGAAAGCATTGGCAGGATTGGTGCAAACATTTTTCCGCAAGCGGTATTGCCATGGAGCAGGAGCAGTGGCTTTCCGTTGCCGATTTCTTCATAATAAATCTTTTTTCCTTCATAATGAAAGCTGCTCATACTCATCCCTTCAACAATAAATTTCGATTTGTTAAACTAAACATATCACAAATCAGAGAATGATTCAATCATGAAAAGAAACCTCTCTTGTCTTGGTAGACAAAAGAGGTTTCTTTCGTGGCGTCCCAGAAGGGATTTGAACCCCCGACCCCGCGCTTAGGAGGCGCGTGCTCTATCCAGCTGAGCTACTGAGACAGAGAGTCTGTTGAATCATAGTCTTTATAGTATACTCAATAATTGGAAAAAATGCAAGCTGTTCGCGCCGAGTTTTCGGTGTGGTGTTTTGTGTGTTTTGTGTGAAGATATGGTTAAAATCGAAGCGGAAGTATTGCAAAGTTTTTGTAAACATCGTATGATAATCTCACACATTTTTATCCAGCAGAAAAGACCAACTGGGTCTGCGGTGTCGCAATGGTTTCTCCAAAGGAGGGTATGAGATGCAGACTCCGACTCATCCGAAACTGATGCTGATTATCAACCCGAGAGCGGGAAAAAATCAGGCACGGGAGCGGATTTTTACGTTTATCAATTATTTCTTTCAAGAGGGGTATCATGTCACGGTTTTCCCGACACAGAAAAAAGGGGATGCGAGTGAATATGCGGCAGAATTTGCCGTACAGTATGACCGTATTGTCTGTGTGGGCGGCGATGGGACGTTGAACGAGGTGGTTTCTGGTCTGATGCTGCTGCCGGAAGAGTCTCGACCGGCGCTGGGATATATCCCGGGCGGCACGACGAACGATTTTGCATCTACCTTGGGAATTTCGTTCAAAATGGAGGAAGCGATGGAGCAGATTACGGAGAGCACTCCGTTTGCGTGCGACATCGGATGCTTTAACGGACAATATTTTACCTATGTGGCGGCATTTGGCTTGTTCACAGAGGTATCGTATGAGACGCCGCAGATGCTGAAAAATACGCTTGGCCACTTTGCGTATATCCTGGAGGGTGTGAAGTCGCTGGCGTCGGTTCGCTCCTACCATATGACGGTGGAAGTAGATGGCGAAGTTATGGAGGATACCTTTATTTACGGTCAATTGTCTAATTCCACGTCGATTGGCGGAATGCTGAGCATTCAAAAGGCAGGGGTGTCGCTGAATGATGGATTATTTGAGGTGCTGTTGATTAAAATGCCGAGCAATCCGCTGGAACTCAATGAGATCATCGCTGCGCTCGTGCAGCAAAAGGTGACGGATTGTCCATTTATTTATTTCCGGCATGGAGCGCATATCCGTGTGCGTTCGGAGAAGGACGTGGCGTGGACGCTGGATGGAGAGGCGGGAGGCATCACGGCTGAGGCGACGGTGGATATCGTGCCGCATGCGCTGACGTTTCTGCTGGAGAACCGGAAAGACGTGTTCGGTACAGAGGACGAGCTTCCGTTGCCGGAATCGCAGAAAACGGAATAGAATGCTGTACGGATGGAGTGCGGAAATAGGATACACAAACAGGGAGACAGAGTCACTGTCTCCCTGTGTTTATGTTCTTTGTGCATAGAGAAATCATCCGAAGGCAGTTCCGAGTCAGCGCATTCGCTCCTCCATGGAAGATCGAATGTCCTCCGCGGTCTCCTCCATGGCGTGCAGGACCTGACGGCGAAAAGCAACGGCGCGGTCATGTGCTTGCCGCAGTGGCTCGCTGAACTGGCGGGACATGGCGGATGGATGTGCACGCAGCATTGCGCGGATGTGGTAATGCCGGGTGAGGTGAGCCAATCGGCGGGAGAACGAGCGGCGGAGCAACTCTGCCTGCCGCTGCAGACGACGTTCTTCCAGCAGATCGCGCGCCTCGGCGCGGGCCAGCTCGAGCTGAACACGGGTTTCGTCCAGCTGCGTGCGAAGATGCTCCAGCTCCTCGAGCAGATGGCGCAGATTGATCGCGGTGCGGAATGCCATCGCAAAGTCGGACAGGAACATGATGGTCACCGGAACGGCGATGAGTGCACCGAACAGAGGTGGAAGTTGCTGTACCAAATGTCCGATGGGGGGATGAAGGACATAGATGAGCAGCAGGGACAAAAAGCCCCACGCCAGAGAGGAGGACAGACAGATGTAGCCTTTTAGGTTGCATTTCTGTGTGGAATAGTCCCAATAGCGCATTTTAAACATCGCCTCCATGGCCCAACCGGTCACGTATTCCAAAATGGTTGGGAATACAATGCCCAGGACAAAAACGGCGGGAACACTGCCGCGGTAGGGCAGACAGGTGAGCAGGATACAGAGAGCACCGGAGCCATAGATGGGCAGCAGCGGCAAACGCACAAAGCCGCGGTTGACAAAGCGGTGCTGTCGAAGTGAGACGTAACTGGATTCAAAACACCAGCCGAAAAAGCAATAGATATAGAATAGCAGCAGCCATTGCAGCAAGGTGTAGCTGTGCAGACCGGAAAGCATGGTGTGCGCCTCCTCTCGAAGTATTTGCTTCAGTATATCGTATTTTACAAAAAGAAACAATATTTTGTGATATAATAAAGAGGAGCGCAGTGCGCGCGGAGTTGGAAGAGGTGCTTGACAACACCTGTTGCGGAAAAACATCCAAACGAAGGAGAGGTGGAAGTCGAGAGAGTCTGCTCGACGAGTTGTCATGAAAACAGCATTGATTACCGGGGCGTCCTCTGGAATTGGACGCGACATTGCGCGGGAGCTCAGCCGCCGAGGCTGGCGTCTGATGCTGGCAGCGCGGCGGAAGAGCCGCTTGGAGGAACTGGCGGCGGAACTGGATACGCCGACACGAATTTATGTCTGTGATCTGTCCCGGGAGAAGGACTGCCGCTGGCTGTATGAGCGGACCAGGGAGCAGGGCGTGTCGCTGCTGGTCAATGCCGCAGGCTTTGGCCTGTACGGCCGGTTCCGGGAAGGCGATTTGGATCGCGAGCTCGAAATGATTGACGTCAATGTGCGGGCGGTGCACATCCTGACCAAGCTGTTTGTACAGGATTTCGTGAAGGCGAACGAGGGCCGTATCCTGAATGTGGCCTCTGCCGCCGGGTTTTTGCCGGGACCGCTGATGGCGACGTATTACGCGACCAAGAATTACGTCGTCCGTCTGAGTGAGGCGCTGGCCGAGGAGCTGCGGCAGGAGGGCAGTGCGGTCACGATCAGCTGCCTGTGCCCCGGACCGGTGGACACGGAGTTCAATGAGGTGTCCGGTGCCCGCTTTGGCATCAAGCCGCTGACGAGTGCAGCGGTGGCACAGATGGCGGTGCGCGAGACCCTGCGCGGAAGGCTGCTGATCATTCCGGGCCTGTCGACCCGTGCGGGTCTGACGGCGGGACGGTTGGTTCCGGACCGACAGATGCTGCGCATTATGAAGCTGATTCAGGGAATGAAGGGGTAATGCGTTCTGCCGGAACAAGAACAAAACCAGTTTGCACACCGGGGAGTGTCCCTGGGAGTGCAAACTGGTTTTTGTGATTTTGGATATTCTTTATAAAATTCCTGCAAAGATCTTGTATTCCTGTGGTGTGTGTTTTCATAATGAAAAAGAAACTATTAGAAAATGATAAAACAGAGTCGATCACAGGGATATTGCATCGTTCCGGAGTGTCAGCGAATGGAGAATTGGTGGATGGAACGGGTTGGTTTATGGATAGGGGGGATCCGAGTGAAGGAAGCTGCGAAGACGCTTATTGTTGATCTTACCGTGCTGCTGGTCGGATTGCCGGTGTGTGACGACATTTTGGAATATTCCGGTGTCATTGCTCCGCTTCATCGCCGCCCGGCAGAGGCGATGGATCTGTATGTCTTGGTGCCGCTGCGGCGCTCTGTCGTTGCCGCCCGGAGGAAAACACGGTATAATAAGAGCATCAAAGAGAGGTTCGGGAGGTGGCCGGAATGAACAGACGAATGGGAGCCCTGCTGTCCGTGACGGCGATGCTGCTGTGCTGCGGCTGTGAGTTGCAGGAGGGTGCCGTGCATGTGCTGACGGGAGACACAGCAGCAGAGTTGGAATCTCTGGACAACCCCTATATTGGCATGGTGCTCAAGTCGTTGGACGGTCAGTTTTATCCGATGATGAAAGCGGGAGCAGAAGCGGAAGCAGACCGGCTGGGGGCGGAAGTCATTGTGGTCGCACCGGACAGCGAGGAGAACGCGGAGGAACAGGCGGAAATTATCCGTATCATGGCGGATATGGCGCTGGATGTGCTGGCGATTGCGCCGTGCGAGGAAGAATTGTTCACAGACAGCCTGGCCCGTGCGGAACAAAATGGAAAGATTTTACTTGCAGTGGATGAGAAGCTGGAGTATTCCGGCTGTGCTGCGTATATTGGATCAGACAATACCCTCGGAGGACAGCGGGAAGGGACATTTGCCGCACAGATCGCGGTGTCGGATACGGCAGTGATTTTGCGCGGTTCGGAGAAAAGCCGCAATCACACGCAGCGCGTTCACGGACTGGAGCAGAGCTTGAACGCCGACGGCATCTCGGTCCTCGCCTGCCGTGACTGCAAGTCCTCGCGGGCGAAGGCGTATGATACCACATGGGAGCTGCTGGATCGTTATGATTCCATCGGCGTGATCTGTGCGACCAATGATTCCATGGCGATTGGCGCCAGCCGTGCTGTACAGGAAGCTGGCTCTGCTGTTCCTGTTGTCTCGTTTGACGGCACGCCGGAGGTGCTGGAGCTCGTGCGGGACGGCGTGATTTCGGGCACCATTGTACAGGATGCGTATCAGATCGGGGTGCGGTGTGTGGACACTGCCGTTGCCTTGTATCGGGGAGAAGAGGTGGAGGACACTTCGGTTCCGATGGTACTGGTCACACCGCGGACAGCAGAATACTATTTATCCGAGACAGAACACGAAATTGATGATTGAAAATTGTATTTTACATTAATAATAATACAAATAGTACTGAATGCGCGGTTGACGGAATCGAGCAGAATGGGTATGATAAGAGTAGTTTCACATTCGACTGTCTGACAGGAGAAAGCGAGGGGAAGTTTTATGAAACAACGAGCACGGATTGCGCTGATGTTGGTCGTTGCCCTGTGTGCCGGACTGCTGTGTGCGTGTGGTGTCAGCTCATCCACAGGCTCAGCCGGCGTGGAGGACAATGGTCCGATGACCTTGTTTTTGTCGCGTGAGGATGAGTGGCTGCTGCGGCTGAAAGACGAGTGCACGGGGGCGGCTTCGGAATACGGCTACACGCTGTCTGTGGTGTCTGCGGAGGATGACGCGGACAAACAGTTGCAGCAGATTAAAAAAGCAAGAACATCCGGAGAGAGTGCGTTTTTGATCAATCTGGTGGATCCGTCGCGTGCGGATGAGGTGATTGAGGCGGCGGGAAACCGTAAGGTTGTCTTTGTCAACCGAATGCCGGAGGACGAATCCGTTCTGGACAGCACGCATGTTTACGTCGGCTCGGAGGAGAGCGAGGCGGGGATGCTGCAGGGCAATGTTCTGGCGGAATACTGTCAGTCTGAGGGAATGAAGACCATTCATTATCTGCTGCTTCAGGGGCCGTCGACGCTGTCTTCGTCACAGCAGCGTGCGGATGCAGTGCTGAGTGCGATGGAGGAAACCGGATTTGACATGAAGCCGGTGTGTGACCCGATCAGCGGGGAGTATGACCGCACTGCGGCAAAGCAGCAGGTGGCCTCACTGCTGTCGGCGGGGACGATCCATGTCTCGGATGTGGATCTGGTCATTGCCACGGATGACGCGATGGCGCTGGGTGCGCTGGAGGCGATGCAGGAAACCGATCCGGAGGATCTGCCGATTATCATCGGTGTGGACGGTCTGGACGATGCGCTGAGCGCGATTCAGGACGGAACGATGATGATGACCGCCTATCAGGATGCCGAACGGCAGGCGGAGACGGCGGTTTGTGTTGCGAACAATCTCAACCACGGCTATGAGTACGATCAGGGAATTACGGTGGCAGACCGCATTGATGACTACATCTTCTGGATTTCCTTCCAGTCGGTCACGTCCGATAATGTCGCAGAGTTTTTATCCAAACAGTAAATGAAACACCGGAGCCAACAGGCTCCGGTGTTTTGTTTTGCAATTGGAGTGACGGGACGAGTGAGGCGATTTATAATGTGACGCACTCTACGCCGTCCAGTGCGCGCTGGACCAGACCGTCGATGTCCAGCACGGCTTCGGCCTGTTCCACCTTGTACCGCTTGGGGCGGGTCAGCGGGTGCTTGGGCGTAAAGACTGTGCAGCAGTCCTCATACGGCAGGATCGAGGTCTCAAATGTGCCGATCTTGCGGGAAATCTGGACAATTTCTTCCTTGTCCATGCCGATAACCGGACGGAACACCGGAATGGAGCACACCGCGCCGGTGACGTTCATGGCTTCCATGGTTTGGGACGCGACCTGGCCCAGGCTTTCGCCGGTGATCAGCGCACCTGCCTCCTGCTGTACGGCGATGGTTTCTGCCAGACGCATCATAAAGCGGCGCATGATCAGAGTAAACATTTCCTCCGGACAGTTGTCGCGGATGGCTTCCTGAATTTCGGTAAACGGCACGACAAAGACGTCCATTCGGCCGCTGTAATGTGTGACGGTTTCTGCCAGCTGCATGACCTTGTCCTTTGCGCGCTCGGAGGTATAGGGATAGCTGAAGAAGTGGATGGCGCACAGCTCCAGGCCGCGCTTAGCCATCATATATCCTGCGACGGGAGAGTCGATGCCGCCGGACAGCAGCAGCGCCGCCTTTCCGTTGGTTCCGACCGGCATTCCGCCCGGTCCGGGCATTTTGCCGGCGTGTACATAGGCAAACTTGTCCCGCACCTCGATGGTGACGCGCAGGTCGGGATGATGCATGTCCGGAATCAGATGCTCATACTTGTCATCCAGGTCGCCGCCGATTTTCTGACAGATCTGAATGGAATTGTACGGGAACTTTTTGTCTGACCGCTTGGCTTCGACCTTAAAGCGTTCGGCGCTCTCCAGTTCATCGGCCAGATAGTCGTTGACGGTGTTCCAGATGGCGTCCATGTCCTTGTCGCAGACTGCGGCGCGGCAGATGGCGGCGACGCCAAAGACGTTGTGTACCGCTTCCACTACCTCATCCATGTCTACATTCTCCGCCGGTTCCACATAGATTGTGGACTGCATGATGTAGACATTGCACTTGCCGACCTTGCTCAGCCGGCGGCGCAGATTGGCGATCAGGCGGCTTTCAAAGCGGCGGCGGTTGAGTCCCTTGAGGACGACCTCGCCGAGTTTTAACAATAATACTTCCTGCATTGTGTTCCTCTTTCCTGAATGGTGGTGTTAGTCCCGTTTGAGCCTCTGTGCGCCTTCCTCCAGCGCGTCCAGTAACGCGTCAATGTCCTCGGTGGTATTGGAGGGGGAGAAGCTGATGCGCAGAGCACTCTGGATGCGTTCGTGCGGCACTGCCATCGCGGCGAGCACATGGCTGGCGCGTCCCTTGTTGCAGGCAGAGCCGGAGGAGACATAGACCTCATGCATCTCCAATATGCGCAGCAGTACCTCGCTCTTGCAGCCCGGGAAGGAATAGTTGCGCACATGGGGCACATCTGGGGCGCCGTTTGGGACTGCCCACGGAAAGCGCTGTGCGAGGTGCTCGTCCAGATACTGCGCAAGCGATTCGACCCGGGCATAGTTCGACTCGATTTGTGCTTCGCGGATGGCACATGCTGTGCCAAACGCGGCGATGTTCGGGAGCGGTTCAGTTCCGGAGCGCAGACCGCGTTCCTGTCCGCCTCCGACCAGCAGCGGTGCGATGTGTACACCCTTGCGGAGGTACAGCGCACCGATGCCCTTGGGCGCACCGATTTTGTGTCCGCTGACGCTCACCATGTCCGCATTCCACAGTGACGGCTTGATGGGAACGCGGGCCAGAGCCTGCACGGCATCGACGTGAAACAAGGCGTCCGGGTTGCGCTTTTTGAGCAGCTTGCCGAACTCCTTGACGGGCAGCGCCGTGCCGACCTCATTGTTGACATACATACAGGTCAGCAGCACGGTGTCCGGGCGCAGAGCCGCGCGGACGTCGGCGAGGGAAACATGTCCTTCTGCATCCGGGGCCAGATAGGTGACCTCGAAGCCCTCCTGTTCCAGTCGCTTGCAGGCGTTGAGCGTGGCCGAGTGTTCGATTGCCGTTGTGATAATATGCTTCCCGCGTCCGCGCCGGTGTGCGGCGCCGAAGATCGCCATATTGATGGCTTCCGTGCCGCAGGAGGTAAAGGTGATTTCTGAGGGGGCGGCGTTCATCAGTGACGCCACCTGTGCGCGGGCGTTTTCCAGTATTCCGGCAGCCTGAATTCCCATTCGATGTACGCTTGACGGGTTGCCGAACTGCTGTGTCATCACGCGGCAGGCGGCATCCGCCGCTTCCGGCAGCACAAAGGTTGTGGCCGAATGATCCAGATAATGCATGATATTCTCCCAAAGTCCGAAGTTTGTAGGTCATTTTATCATAGCACACCCGCTTTCTCTTGACAAGCGGGTGAACGGCAGAATGAAGGGAGAGGGTGAATGATTGACGACTGGATAAAATTGTGATTCAATGTAAATAAAGAATATTTATTGATGAAAAAGATGCATGGGGGAAGGCACTATGAAAAAGAGAACAGAAATAATCTGCAGTTATTTGATCCTGCTGGCCGTAACGGCAATATCTTGTGTGTTTCTGATGCAGTATGCGGGAATGATTGCATTGACCAACGGGTATCAGAGCAATCTCATCACGCTGGCGCTTGGTGTGCTGGGAGCAATCAATGCGGCTGTTATGGTATGGAATATCGTGTTTCGTCGATATGACCGAGGTGCACAAAGGGACGCGGGGACGGAACGGAAGCAGGAGAAGCGTGTGCCGAAACAAATCGCGTTCGAGCTGGCGTGCTATCTCGCGGTGATGACAGCAAGCTGTATTGTGGTGTTAGAGCTGTTGGCACAGAGCGGATGGATCGTATTCGCCGATGAGGCGGCCTATGCGATGGCCCGCACCATCTGCCTGACGGCGGAGGTGGCGGTATGGAATGTCTGGCTGGTTCGGATGCGGCTGCGTTCCAATCAAGGTGATCAGGGAACAACATGAAAAAAACTCCGCAGACGGTGTGGTCTGCGGAGTTTTCGTTATTCGCCCATAACCTGAAAGACAATTTCTCTGTGACGGTCGCGGGTATCGCACTCGACAAGCGTCAGATTCTGCCAGGGACCGACGGTGATGCGTCCGTCGATGATCGGCACCGTGATAAACGGGGAGAGCAGCGCCGCCTTGATGTGGCTGGAACCGTTGTCATCATGCCAAGTGTTGTGATGCTCATACGGAATCACGCGGCCCTTGCTGTCCAGATATGGAGAAAATACATCCAGTGCGGCCTTGAGGTCGTGGTTGACCATACCCGGCTCAAACTCCAGCGTCGTCAGAGCCGCCACACCGCCGGTGGTAAAGCCGGTGATCGTACCGTTCTGAATGCCAGATTCCGCGACGGCCTGTTGGAAATCTCCCGTTACATCAATCATGCCCATGTGGGCACGTGTATAATACTCCTTGGTTTTTGAGTACACTGCCATGAAACTCATCCTCTCTGATATGCTCTATTGCGTATTTTGAACCGTATTGTAGCACAGTTTCTGCGGGATTGCAATGTTTTCAGCGGAACGTTGCTTGACAGAGTTTTGCGGTTTATGGTATCCTGTCGAAAGTAATTCCATATACTCTGTGAGGGAGTAATTTGCAGCCTCTGCGCTGTGGGATTGTCAACAACCCCGACGATAGCTCATCGGTGACGATGTATATTGTCTGGCAATCGCTCAAAAAATGAGACTCATAGGCTTTGGATTTTCATCCTTAGTCTGTGAGTTTTTTTGTATGTATCACAAAAAGGAGAATGTTGTATGATTTTCGTCGTTTATCTGCTGCTGGCTGCGATGGTCACGACCCTGTCGGTCAAAGCGTCGCAGTATGTCGATCTGATCGACAAAAAGACCAGTCTGTCGGGCGCATTTATTGGAGGAGCCCTGTTGTCTGCTGTCACCAGCCTGCCGGAGCTGTTTACCAGTCTGTCCTCGACCGTGTGGCTGAATTCGCCGGATCTGTGCCTCGGAAATATTTTAGGAAGCGATCTGTTCAATGTGGCGGCACTTTCGGTTGTGATCCTGTTTTTTGTCAACGCATTTCACCGCGGAACGATTTCACGCAATCACTCGTTGGTATTGCTGTTTGTCGTGTTGTGTTATGTCGGTCTGCTGCTGAATTTTCTCGGCATTCTGGACATGGAGCTGCTGACGATCAGCGTGACATCGCTGTTGATTTTCTTCCTGTATGGGCTGTCCATGCGCTTTCTGGCCGGAGAGGACAGCAGCGCAGACGAGGAAGGGGATACGTCGTCGCTGACGCTGCGTCAAGTCGTGGTTCGTTTTGTTTTCGTCAGCATCGGCATTATTCTCACAAGTATTCTGGTCACTTATACGACGGATGTGATTGCGGACAAGCTGGATTTGGGAAAGGGCATGGCAGGGGCACTGCTGCTTGGGATTGCAACGAGCCTGCCGGAGCTGTCGAGCACCATTGCGCTGTTCCGTATGGGTAATTTTGACATTGCAGTCGGGAATATCGTCGGCAGCAATATTTTTAATTTTGCTATTTTGGCCGTTGTCGATGTGTTGTATGTGGGTCATGGCCTCTATGTGTTTCAGGAAGCCAGCACCATGGCACTGATAGGATTTGGAGCGATTGCAATGCTGAGTATGCTGCTGATGCTGAAACAGCGCAGCCGTCTGACCGCCGTGCTGTGTCCGCTGGTGAGTATTGGATGCTATCTCGGATTTTTGTGGATGGGTTGACGAAGAAGATAGCATCCGACGCCGCGTCACCGAACCAGTACGGGTGCAGGAACTTGGTCTGCTCTCCCACCTTGGTGCGACACTCTCTTGCCGCCATGAGAATCGTGCTCGGCGACTCGCAGAAGGCCTGGGTGAAATACCTCGGTGCGCTTGCGTCGCAGACAGCTGAAACGGAAAGCACGGGTGTGTTTTCGGAGAAAAGCCTGGGGAGGGCTGGTTTTCACACAATCTGAGTTTCGGCACAATAGTTCTTCGTTTCGGCAGAATGTTTTTCGTACTTTTTGGCGGTTTGCACTTTGCACTTTTTTCGGATTGATGTATAATAAAAAAACAGGGGACTGTACCCCAATCGGAACATTGATCAATTTTTTTGGAGGGAATGAGAATGTTTGAAAATCTGATTTCTGTCCTCAAGGCAGATAAGAGAACCATCGTATTCACCGAGGGCCCGGATGCCCGTATTCTGGAAGCGACCGCACGTCTGCTCAAGGATGAGCTGATGAACGTGATTCTGGTCGGTAATGTAGAAGAAGTCAAGGCGGCAGCAGCAGCCGGCGGCTTTGACATCACCGGTGCGGAAATCATCGACCCGGCAACCTATCCGGAGATGGATGAGATGGCACAGACCATGTTTGACCTGCGCAAGGGTAAGATGGACATGGATACCGTCAAGGCAAATCTGGCCAAGGGCAACTACTTCGGCACCATGCTCGTCAAGATGGGCAAGGCGGACGCTCTGCTCGGCGGCGCTACCTATTCCACCGCAGACACGGTTCGTCCGGCTCTGCAGCTGGTCAAGACCAAGCCGGGTGCACATCTGGTAAGCTCTTGCTTTATTCTGAACCGTGTTGTGGACGGCAAGGATGAGAGCTATGCAATGGGTGACTGCGCGATCAACATTTCTTATGAGGATACTGTGGACAAGAAGACCGGCGAGGTCACGCTGAAGGCATCCGAGAAGATTGCAGAAGTTGCCATTGAGACCGCAAAGACCGCCGCAGCATTTGGCATTGATCCGAAGGTGGCGATGCTGTCCTACTCCACCATGGGCTCCGGTAAGGGTGAGACGGTCGACATGATGCGTGAGGCAACGGCGGCTGCCAAGGCAATGGCTCCGGATCTGGCAGTGGACGGTGAGCTGCAGTTTGATGCTGCCTTCTCCCCGGTTGTTGCAAAGACCAAGGCTAAGAACTCTCCGGTTGCCGGACAGGCAAACACCTTTATCTTCCCGGACATCAACGCCGGCAACATCGGCTACAAGATTGCCCAGCGTCTGGGCGGCTTTGCCGCATACGGCCCGATTCTGCAGGGTCTGAACGCGCCGATCAACGACCTCTCCCGCGGCTGCGATGCAGAGGAAGTCTATCAGATGGCAATTATCACCGCAGGCCTGAAGTAATTCGACAAGCAGTAACATATCGCTGCCGTCTCTCTCCGGAGAGACGGCAGCTTTTTTGTCGTCGTGAGTGGAGATGCAACCCGATGCGAACATGGTTTAGGATAAAATGTAACGCTGGGTTGGTAGACGGTGAGGAATAATTACAGTACAATAAAGACAACAAAGGAAACAAGTTGGAAAAGTAGGAAAGGGGGAACCAACATGCTGGCGGAGAATCTGCTGCAGTTGCGAAGACAGAAGAATTACTCGCAGGAAGAGGTCGCGGAGGCACTCGCGGTGTCCCGACAGGCGGTAGCGAAATGGGAGAGCGGAAAAACCGTTCCGGATTTGGACAACTGCATTGCACTGGCAAAGTTGTACGGCGTGACACTGGACGATCTGGTACATTACGACAGCGCATCTGCCGGGCTGCCGATTCCGCCCAAAGGAAAGCATCTGTTTGGCACGGTTACCATCGGGGAAAAAGGGCAGATTGTCATCCCCAAAAAGGCGCGCGAGCTGTTTGACCTGCATCCGGGAGACGATCTCTTGGTGCTCGGGGATGAGGGACAGGGGCTGGCGCTGATGCGGTCCTCGGTTTTGCTGGAGCTGATAGAACGGATGCAGTGCGGGGAGGGAAGGCGATGAGACGGACGTACCTGGACTCCATCCGCTGTGCGACGGTGCTGCTGGTTGTGCTGTATCACGTTGTCTATCAGTTTAATTCCGTGGGGTGTATTTCTAATCTGGATGAGCCGGGCATTCCGCAGATGGATGCGCTGCTGTATTTTGTGTATCCGTGGTTCATGGGACTGCTGTTTGTCGTGGCGGGCGTGAGCGCGCGCCATTCGCTGTGCAAGCGAAGCGCGCGGGAGTTTCTCCGTGAACGGCTTCGCCGCGTGCTGCTGCCGTCGATTGCCGGTATGTTTCTGCTGGGCTGGATCTGCGGCTGGGTCACGAACCAATACACTGACCTGTTTCTGGGAGCAGAGGTGCCGCCAGTGGTACGGTATGTGATTTACTGCTTCTGCGGCATTGGGCCGCTGTGGTTCCTGCATGAGCTGTTCCTGTTCAGCGTGCTTCTGGTGCTGCTGCGCCGGATTGACCGCAATCACCGCCTGGATGCGCTGGCAGCCCGTGTTCCGGTCTGGGGGTTGGTTCCGCTGGTCATTCCCGCGTGGCTGTGTTCCGGACTGCTGGTCACGCCGGTCATCGAAGTGTATCGCAACGGGTTTTATCTGCTGCTGTTCCTGCTCGGCTACTACCTGTTCTCACAAGAGCGCGTCATAGATGCACTGGCGAAGGCCGCGGTCTGGCTGGTACCGCTGACGGCAGTGTTCGGCGTCTGGTACACTCTGCATTGGTTTGGAGAGAACTATGCGTCTCAGCAGTGCCTGAACAGCATCTCGACCAACGGATACGCGTGGCTGGGCATCCTGGCGGCGCTCGGCGCGGGAAAGCGATGGGGGGACCGGACGAGCGTGCTGACGCGGCTGCATCCGTACAGTTTTGCGGTGTATGTGTTGCACAATCCACTTCTGGTGCTGCTTGGCTGGCTGGTGTGCAGCAGGACGACACTGCCCGTAGCAGCGGTGTACCTGATCGTGCTGCTGTTGGAGGCACTGGTGCTTCCGGTGATGATTGTGCTTGTGCGCCGTATTCCCGTCGTGCGGACCCTGCTTCTCGGCGAATGGACGAAGTAAAAGAAAAACGGACAGACGTTTCGTCTGTCCGTTTTGTGTTTTGTTTGAGCGGATTAGATGGATTCGAGCTTCTCACAGACCTGAGACAGATCTGGGAGCAGAACCGCTTCCAGATTGCCGGCATCGCAGGCCGCCGCCAGAGACGGGTCAAACGGCAACTTGGCCAGAACCTCCAGCTCGTTGGATTTGGCGACCTCGTCGACATGGCTTTCGCCAAAGACCGAGATCTTCTTGCCGCAGTCCGGACAGGTCAGATAGCTATAGTTTTCGATCACGCCGAGAATCGGAACGTCCATCATTTTCGCCATCTTGATGGCCTTGGTCACAACCATGGAGACCAGCTCCTGCGGGGAGGTCATGATGATGATGCCATCCACCGGAAGGGACTGGAATACCGTCAGCGCGACATCGCCGGTTCCGGGAGGCATGTCAACGAACATAAAGTCCACATCGTCCCAGATGACCTCCTGCCAGAACTGCTGAACCGAACCGCCGATGATAGGACCTCTCCAGACAACGGGATCGGTGACATCGTCGAGCAGAAGGTTGATGGAACAGACATCAATGCCGGTGCGGGTGGGCATCGGATGCACACCATCCTCGTCCGCCGTCAGCTTGCCGGTCAGACCGAATGCCTTCGGAATGGACGGACCGGTGACGTCGGCGTCCAGAATCGCGCAGTGCTTGCCGCGGCGCTGCATCTCAATGGCCAGCATCGAGGTTACCAGGCTTTTGCCGACACCGCCTTTGCCGCTGATGACACCGATGACTTTGCGGATGGTCGATTTGTCATGTGGCTTTTTGAGCAGGGATTCCGGCTCACTGCAGCTGGACGAACAGCTGCCACAATCATGATTACAGCCCATGAATACGTCAACTCCTTTATTGTGTGCAGCGGAACCACAGCCGTGCACAGTAATAGTATTCGTGTTAGTCAGATAGAAGCATTTCTCTATTATACCATGAAGGAACGGATTTGCAAGGGGGAAAACCCAATAACCCCGCAGCGGATACCTGTTTTATGTTACGCCATGAATGGCGTAGCGGTCGTATTTCTGCATCAAGAGCTGATTCCATCGGTTTGACGGAAATCCCTGAGTCATGATCGCAGCTGTTTTATTTTCTCAGAGATTTCTTCCAGCTCCTCTTTGCTGAGTTCCGGGAGTTTTTCCAGCCGATCCATAAACAGAACGATTGCATCATTTTCCTGACTTTTTATCTTTACCTGATGGTAGGTGACGACCGTACTGGTAATGATCGCGATCATGCCGATGGAATAGACGGACAGCAGGATGCTCAGCAATTTGCCGAGCTTGGTAACCGCAACGAGTTCGCCAAACCCGACCGTGGTCACAAGCTCAAAACAATACCAAAGGGCCGCTCCGTAGGTTTGAAACACGGCTTCGTGTCGGTAAATCACAAAGGCAAACACAAAGAACACCAGAAAGTATATGGTCAGAGTCTCAAAAAAGTGTGTTCGTTTCAAAACCATATGAAGTGCTTTGTTATGCTTTTTGTTCATGCTTTTTACTCCTCGTCACCTGCCCGGCAAGTACCGATGCAAGAAAAATCCAAATCCCCATCTCAACCGGAAAACACAGAAACAGAAGGCATGTGACTGCCAGAGGTTTCCGAATTAACACGCTCATGGTGGCGGCGGTGGTTATTGCAGCTGCAAATGTTGCGTGGGCCGCGTTCGCGGGGAATACCAGCAGGGAGATGCCGTATCCGAGACAGACCGCAGAAAAAATAACGGGGAAAAAATGTCCGCCTTTCAGTCCCAGCTGAATGCATAAATTCGTCATGAGAATCTTGAGAAAAGCGATTCCGATGATGGCCATCGGAGCATACTTCCCATAATCCGTCATGAGCACGGCCATCTGACTCTCTCCCGAGAACTGGATCACGGGAATGCATGTGACAACACAGCCCAGAACCAGTCCCGCCGCGAATTCACGGAAGATCGGAGGCATGATTCCGGAAAGCTTCAGAAACCACTCTTCCGATTGTTCAAAGAACAGACCGAGCAGTATGCCGCAGAGGATATAGACGAGTATCATGGCCAGATCCCAGCGGTCCGGCTGTGCGCGCTCAAAGCTTGGAAAACCTTCGGAAACGTTCCCCATCAGATGGTTGCATAACGTCAAAATTCCCAGCGAAGATACGATGGAAATGCCGTATACAAGAAGCTTGGAATTGCGGTCAAGCGTTGCTGTGTCCTCTGTTGAGGGGAGATCATCGTTTTCCACAGCAGAGAAAAAGCCGAACAGAGGCGAATAAAAAAGAGCGGACAACGAAACGGCGACGCCGACTTTGGAATAGAGCGCTGCGGTGCCTTCTGCAAACCTGAGGTTCTCCTTGACCCAGCATCCGAGGGCGACGATAACTCCGATCATTCCGGCTTCCGGCCCCACGCTGCTGCCGAACACCAGGGGGAGGGCAGCAGCAATCAGAATGACAATCATTTTACGGTACGGATAGGTGCCGGTTTTCTTGACGGTCCCGATGACCGTGTTCATTGTCTGAGGATAATCCCCGAAGCGCTTTCGGAACACGCCGATGATCGTGCCGCCGATGGTACACACGACGATGGGATACCAGACGGGGGCGTCCACTGCTCCCGGCAGTCTGTCCCACAGCAGCTCCGTCCCGAGGTGGATCATCTTCAGAAAGAGCCATAGAATCGCGCCGGAAAAGCAACCCAGAACGGCACAGAAAACGATCAGTTTTAGTTTGTTTGTGATGGTTGTTTTTTGCATAGGATTGTTGGATGGAATTATACGGAAAATTCAACCGGAATGCCATCCGGGTCGGGAACGGTGAAGTGCTTTGGCTTGGGGGGATTGTCTATGATGTCAGAGGGAGTGTAGCCGAAGTCATGGGCGGTCTGCCATACCTCCTCCAGCCGGTCACCGGCGCAAAAGCTCAGGACCATGCCCTGGACGGACACGGTCTGTGCGCCCTCGCATTGGATCAGCTCCAGCATGGTCTCGCCCTGTGCGTTGGCCAGAAAGACGATCTCTCCGATGCCCGGGTTAAAGCGGCGCAGCTCCTGCAGACCCGCCAGTTTGCGGTAAAAGGTGACGGATGCGTCTAAATCACGCACGAGTATGGTAAGATATCCTAATTTCATGGTTGTACCCTCGTTTCATGTGTTATCCTTGTAATAGAGTTGGCAATGGCAATAGCCCTCAAAGTTTGGATCGGCGATCTGGTCGCGAAATTCCTGACAGATGCATTTGTTCTCCTCGATTTTGAGCACACGGCACGGACAGTAGCCGCCGCGCGCCTTGAGACCCTCTTTGATGCGGGCGACCAGTTCGGTATCTTCGTTGAGTCGGACACTCATGGTTGGTATTCCTCCTTTGCGGAACGAGTGGATGGGTCAGACGCCCATGCGGCGAAGACCCTTGGGATAGTGGTTTTTTAGCAGCCCTCCTGCGCTTTTGCCCCAGCCGAGGACAAATCCGTCGGCAGCGACGGCGCACCAGCCCTTGCTTTGACGGGTCGGGAGCGCTTCTCCGTGCAGATAGCGGCGGATTTCCTCACTGTCGGCAGGATAGTCGGCAAGGCGGAGTATGGTGTCTGGGGACAGGGCGTGGGACAGGGCGTGCGCTGGTTCCATGCGGCCGCGGCGCAGGGTTCCCAGCTCGATGCCGGCACGGCGCACTTTGAGTCCGCTCAGGTCGGGCAGGAGTTCGGGAACCAGCCAGAGAACGTCGCGTCCGCGCTGCAGTACGCCGTCGGGAATGTGTGTGAGCAGACTGTCCGCCAGCGCCGCCCACTCCGCGGGGATGTCGCGCTGCCGCAGCGGGGTCACGGTGGGAATGTTCCCGTCCTCACCGTCGGTTTTGTGCAGGACGGCGGCATAATGCCCCTCTCCGTTCAGACGATGCGGCCACAGGCGGAAGGTGTGCCGGGTGTCCGGATGGCCGTGTTCTACCCATTCGGGATGACCGGAGGAGAAGTACGGTGCGTCGACAGACGATACGGAGAACTCCGGATGGCGCTCCAGCAGGCGGCTGACGCTGCCCTCGTTTTCTTCCGGGGCAAACGTGCAGGTGGAGTACACCAGTCGTCCGCCCGGACGGACCATGGACACAGCGGCGTCCAGGATGTGATCCTGCCGCTTGGCGCAGCGCGACGGGCTGTCCGGCGTCCACTCGGTGACCGCGGTATCATCCTTGCGGAACATGCCTTCCCCGGAGCAGGGGGCGTCCACAACGACGCAGTCAAAGTAGCCGGGAAACCGTGCGGCGAGCCGGTCGGGGGTCTCGTTGAGCACGGCGCAATGGGAAATTCCCATGCGTTCGACGCTCTGTGACAGAATATTGGCGCGCTGCGGATGGATTTCGTTGGCGATCAGGATGCCCTGACCACGCAGACGACCGGCGAGGTGGGTGGTTTTGCCGCCGGGTGCCGCGCACAGGTCGAGAACTCGCTCGCCGGGGCGGGGGTCGGCGAGCGCGCCGACGGCCATTGCGCTCGGCTCCTGCATGTAGTACACGCCGGCGTCATGCCAGGGGTGCAGGCCGGGGCGGTCGGACTCCCCGTAGGAAAAGCCTTCTGCCGCCCACGGGACGGGAGTGAGTGCAAACGGAGCGCGTTCGGCAAAGGCCGATGCGCTGATTTTATTTGGATTGATGCGCAGCCCGCCGCTGCGGGGACAGGAGAGGCTGTCCAGAAATGCCGGATACTCCTCGCCCAGCAGCCGCTGCATGCGGTCCAGAAATGCCTGGGGCAGTGCCATGTCAGTATTCCTCCCGTAAATCAGAGCGTCGCGGTTTGCAGGGAACCGTGCGATACAGATATTCTTATTGTACCGCAACCGCGCGGAGAGCGTCAACCGGACACGGCGGCATCGACGGAACTTTGTCCGATTTGTGTGGATATTTCATGCGATTTCCGGGGCTTGCCGGAATCCTTGTCAAGATTTCCGACAAATTTAGTTGTATCGCCTGTGCAAAGATGGTATAATAATATGGCATTTGAGTGCGTGAACGCGCTGTGGGAACACGCCCACAGGCTATGCTTATATGGAAAGGGGCAATTCAAACTATGCCAGGAAAAATTGTACTGGGCGCTCAGTGGGGCGATGAGGGCAAGGGCAAATATATTGATATCTTTGCGTCTCAGGCAGATCTGGTCGTCCGTTCACAGGGCGGCAATAACGCCGGACATACCGTGGTTGTCGGCGACAAAAAATACAAGCTGCAGCTGATTCCCTCCGGCATTCTGTATCCGGACTGCATCAACATCATTGGACCCGGTGTTGTTGTCAATCCGAAGTCCATTCTCGGTGAGATGGACGGACTGCAGGAACGCGGTATCTCGACCAAGAATCTGTTTATTGACGCACGTGCACACTGCATTCTGCCGTGGCATCTGGAGCTGGACGCGCTGAGCGAAAAGGCGCGCGGCGGAGATGACATCGGCACAACCAAGAAGGGCATCGGCCCGACGTACATGGACAAGTCCGAGCGCATCGGCGTCCGCATGCACGATTTTGTGGATGAAGAGCGCTTTGAAGCCGTGATGACCGAGGCGTGTGAGCGCAAGAATAAGGTAATCACCGGCGTTTACGGCGGCGAGCCGATTGACATCAAGGCGGTACTGGAGGAGTATCGTGAGTACGCAGACCGTCTGCGCAGCCATGTGGCGGATACTTCGGTCATGACCTATGAGGCGGTCAAGGCCGGCAAGGAGGTACTGTTTGAGGGCGCGCAGGGAACCCTGCTGGACCTCGACATGGGTACCTATCCGTACGTCACATCCTCGCACCCGGTATCCGGCGGCTGCTGCATCGGCTCCGGCGTCGGCCCGACGGCAGTCAATGAGATTGTGGGCATCTGCAAGAGCTACACCACGCGTGTCGGCAAGGGCCCGTTCCCGACGGAGCTGTTTGACGAGACCGGCGATTGCATCCGCAACGCAGG
>CAYLXH010000011.1:0-12396 GCA_964387535.1 uncultured Butyricicoccus sp.
CTTGCACATCATGCTGTTGCCGTCAAACTTTGGTTGCTGGAAAAATTCCGGCATATCCTTTACATCGACGGAAATCATGTGATTCGGGATGATGTCCTGGGTCATGTCAAACCAGAATTTAGACATCTGGGTCAAAACGGTACCTTTTTTGGTCACGTTGTTTTTCAGGATTACGTCGAAACAGCTGATGCGGTCGGTTGCAACCATAATCAGGCTGTCACCGTTGTCATAGATTTCGCGTACTTTGCCTTCTTTAATCGGCTTCATTACTTCAGCACTCATTGAATTACCTCACTATCTGATTGGATTGGAAAAAATGATTACTATATATTAGATAACCATTTTTCGCACCAAAAATCAATAGTCAAATTCACAGTATCAATAGAGCAAAGCAAAAAAGTGTCGGGCACTTTGCAATGGAGCAAAGAAAACCTGAGATTTGGCATAGTGAGAGTACGCAGAAAAACACTTCTCATTGACTTTCACCGGGATTCTTCGTACAATATGAGTATAGTTTGCGTTATTATAAAGGGTGAAATGGATGGAACAGCAGCACAAACGTCGAGTTCGATACAAAGGAACACATCCGCGGCATTTTTCAGAAAAGTATAAGGAACTGAACCCAGATAAATACCAGGCAGATGTTGAAAAGATTATCCGACAGGGAAAAACACCCGCAGGAATGCATCGTTCGATTATGGTACAAGAAATCCTGGATTTCCTTCAGATTCAGCCGGGACAGACCGGATTGGATGCTACATTGGGATATGGAGGGCATACGCACCGGATGCTGGAATGTCTGAAGGGAGAGGGACATCTCTATGCAACCGATGTTGATCCGATTGAATCAGCAAAGACGAGTGCCCGTTTGCAGGCATTGGGTTTTGGTTCTGAGATCCTGACGATCCGCAACATGAATTTTGCCGATCTGGATCAGGTGGCGCCGGGAAAACAGTTTGATTTTGTGTTGGTAGATCTTGGCGTATCTTCCATGCAGATTGATAATCCGGAGCGCGGTTTTACGTTTAAACAAGACGGGCCTCTGGACTTGCGTATGAATCCGACCACTGGGGTGACTGCGGCGCAGCGTCTGCGTGAGCTGGAGGAAGACGAGTTGATTGGCTTATTGGTGGAAAACTCCGATGAGCCGTATGCGCAACGCATTGCCCACGAAGTGATGGAGACATTTGGTCGTGGCGACACCATTGAGACAACACGTCAGATGATGGAGACGATAGAGCGCGCCTTGTTGTTCTTGCCAGCGAAAAAGCGGAGAGAGGATGTCAAAAAGTCTGGACAGAGAGTGTTTCAGGCTCTGCGCATTGATGTCAACAGTGAGTTTGAGGTTCTGTACACTTTTCTGGAAAAGCTCCCTCTGGTTCTGAACCACGGCGGGCGAGCTGCCATTTTGACCTTTCATTCCGGCGAGGACCGACTGGTGAAAAAGGCATTTCGCCAGCACAGCCGTGAGGGAGTGTATGCCGAGGTGTCGCGCGATGTGATTCGTCCATCGGCAGAGGAATGCTATCAGAATCCGCGTGCGCGCTCCACTAAAATGCGCTGGGCGATTCGCGCGTAATCAAACGGGAACAATAACTTCTTGTCTGACGATAGGGTGGATAGCAAACGTTTTTTTATCGCCGCGGATTTTGTGATTTTACATTGTTTTTACAGGAATATGGTAGACAATAAAAGAATAAATTTGGTTTACTAGAAAAAAACGAAATATGGTTGCAGGATAAAGAGGAGTTTAGAATGAAAACCAACTGTTTTACCAATAGAGAGTTATCTTGGCTTCAATTTAATGAGCGTGTTCTCAATGAAGCAGGAAACGCCCGCGTGCCGTTGGCAGAGCGTTTGAGCTTTGCTGCGATTTATCAGTCAAACCTGGATGAGTTTTTTATGGTGCGTGTCGGTACCTTGATGGTACAGATGAATTCGGATGAAGATATCCGTGAGAATAAGACAAATATGACGAGTGAAGAGCAGATTGACGCGATTTTGGAACGTGTCAAGGCTCTGGAAATAAAAAAAGCTAAAATTTATGAACAATTGATGGGAGAATTGGAGCCACAGGGAATCCGTATCATCAACTTTAATCGTCTGTCCAATGAGGAAGGAGCGCTGCTGGAGGCGTATTTTGACAGCAATATTGCGCCATTTCTGTCGCCGATGGTCGTCGGAAAGCAACAGCCATTCCCGTTTTTGCATAACAGACAGCTGCATGCACTTGTTTCTCTGACAAATAAAAATGGAAAGAAAAAAATTGGCATTGTGCCGTGCAGCAATCCAGTGTTTAAGCGCTTGATTGAGATTCCATCGCGACCGGGTACCTTCATGCTGGGAGAGGAATTGATTCTGCACTTTGTCTCCAAGCTATATCCCAAGTATCAGGTGGAAGAAAAGTCGATTATGCGTCTGACCCGAAATGCAGATATTGATGAGCAGGAAGTCTATGACGAAGATTTGGATTACCGCGATATTATGGAGAAGCTTCTGAAGCAGAGAAGTCGGCTGAGTGCAGTTCGTCTGGAGCTGAGCCGTCCGATTAACAAGAAGGTCAGAAAAGCGTTGAGCAAGTATGTGGGTATTGATAAGGAGCACATTATTCAGGTACAGACGCCATTGGATCTTTCGTTTGGATTTCAGTTACAGAACTATCTGCATGATAAGACAGAGTTGTTTTACGAGAAGAGAAGCCCAAGAATGTCGCCAGCCATCAATTTGAAGGAGAGTATTCTGGATCAGGTTGCGAGAAAGGATGTCTTGCTGCACTATCCGTTTGAGAGCATGCGTCCGTTTCTGCGAATGCTTCACGAAGCGGCGGAAGATGACAGCGTAGTTTCCATTAAGATGACGTTGTATCGTGTTGCAGAACGAAGCAAGATCATTGATGCGCTGATTGAAGCCGCAGAGAATGGCAAGGAAGTGGTTGTCCTGGTCGAACTGCGTGCGCGGTTTGATGAGGCGAACAATATTGGCATGTCCCGTCGTCTGGAAGAAGCAGGCTGTCGTGTGATCTATGGCCTTGGGCAGTATAAGGTTCACTCAAAACTCTGCCTGATTACTCGTCATACGGAAGAGGGACTGGCATACATTACTCAGATTGGTACCGGCAATTACAATGAAAAGACCTCTCGATTGTACACGGACCTGTCATTGATGACGGGACATCAGGGAATTGGCGCAGAAGCCGCAAAAGTATTCCAGGCATTGCTGCAGGAGGAAACGGTGGATCACACAGAGCATTTGCTGGTTGCTCCCAACTGCCTTCAGAACCGTGTATTGGAGATGATGGATGAGCAAATTCAGAAAGCAGACTGCGGTGAGCCGGCATATATTGGTGCGAAGATCAATTCGTTGACTGACCGGACGATTATTGAGAAACTGATCGAGGCATCACAGCATGGAGTAAGGGTCGAATTGATCGTCCGAGGCATCTGCTGTCTGGTTCCGGGGATTGTCGGTCAGACCGATCATATCACAGTAATCAGTGTTGTCGGGCGGTTTTTGGAGCATTCCCGCATCTATCGCTTTGGTGTTGGGCAGGAAGAAAAGATCTATATTTCGTCGGCAGATTTTATGACGCGCAATACGCTTCGCCGCGTCGAAGTCGCTGCGCCGATTTACGATGAAACAATCCGTGCCCATATTCGCCATATCTTTGACACTGTGATGAGAGATGATGAAAAGGGAAAGCAGCAGATCTGTACGCGTGACTATGTCGATCGCACGTGTAATGAGAGCAAGTTGAATTCACAGGAGCTGTTTTATGAGGAAGCATATCGTGCAGAAATACAGCTGAAGGAAGTTGGAGTATCGTGAGAAACAGCAGTGAAGGCCGGAACCAAAGACGGTTTCGGCTTTCGTCTGTGTATTATAATAACGGACCATAAGAAAAAGAGGAAAAGGACGAAAGCAGAATGGAACCATATCTTCACAAAGTACAGTATTATGAGACAGACAAGATGGGAATTACGCATCATTCCAATTACATCCGCTGGATGGAAGAAGCACGTGTGGATTATATGGATCAGCTTGGCTATGGATATGCTCGGATGGAGTCTCTGGGCTTGATTTCTCCGGTAATTGGTGTACATTGCCAGTACAAGGAGACAACGACGTTTGATGATATGGTCAGTATTGTGACCCGAATCAAGGAATTCCGAGGTGTCAGGCTGGTCATAGAATATCAAATGACGAAGCAAGACGGTGCTGTTGTACTGACGGGAACAACAGAGCACTGTTTTTTAACCCAGCAGGGCCATCCGGCTCGGTTAAACAAAGTGTGTCCAGAGCTGTATGAGCGTTTGATACGGTCGATATCGGAGTCCAATAAGGAATAAAAGAAAACGCCAGAAAGAAACTTCTTTCTGGCGTTCGTATTATTTGGATGATTACTCTTAAAATTTGCGCCATGTCTGCCGCATGAATAACAAAAGTAAAGGGAATAGTTCCAGACGGCCGGCCAGCATATCAAAAATCAAGACCAGCTTGGTAGGGTTAGAGAAAAAGAAAAAGTTTTGCGTTGGTCCAACTAGGCTGAGACCTGGGCCGATGTTGTTCAGTGTTGCGGCAACGGCGGTAAAATTGGTCACAAGGTCGTGATTCTCAAATGCAAGAAACAGGAGAGAAGCAACGAATATCATAATATACGTGATCAGATATACATTCGTTGCACGGATGACCTCATGTTCAATCGCTTTGCCGTCCATTTTGATCTTTTTTACAGAACGTGGATGCAAATAAAGCTGGAATTCTTTGTGGACGGTTTTCAGCATAATGATAAAACGGGAAACTTTAATGCCGCCGCCGGTACTGCCAGCACAGGCGCCGACAAACATCAAAATCACCAGGATGGTGCACGATACCATGGGCCAGGTATTAAAATCTGCCGTGGCAAAGCCAGTGGTGGTAATGATGGAGGCAACTTGAAAGGCGGAGAACCGCAATGCCTCTCCCACTCCGGAACACAGATGTAAGATGTTCACGGTAATGATCAAAATGGAGACGGCAATGATGCCAAGATAAGCGCGAACTTCGGTACTGCGCAGCGCATCCTTCCACTTTTTTGAAATAAAAAGGAAGTAGAAGTTGAAATTGATACCGAATAGAATCATAAAGATGGTAATAATGTTCTGAATAGCGTTGCTATAACCGGCAATGCTGTCGTTTTTAATGCCAAATCCACCGGTTCCTGCTGTTGCAAAGGCAGTATTCAGAGAGTCAAACAGCGGCATTCCGGCAACCATGAGGATAATGAACTCAGCAATGGTTAGAACAAAGTAAATTTGATACAGGATTCTGGCACTCGAGCGAACCTTCGGCAACAGACGGCTGACAGAAGGCCCCGGGCTTTCTGCTTTCATCAGATTCATGCGGCTTCCGCCGGTGAGCGGAAGAAGGATGAGCAGAAAGACAAGAACCCCCATGCCGCCGATCCAGTGGGTAAAGCTTCGCCATATGAGAATACTGTTGGGGAGAGATTCCACCTCGGAAAAGATGCTGGCACCGGTTGTGGTAAAGCCGGAGACTGTTTCAAACAGAGCGTCAACCGGGTTGGTCAGAATTCCGCAGAAAAGGAACGGCAGTGCACCGGCAAGACTGAGTACAATCCAACTTAGAGAAACAGAAACATATCCTTCCCGGACAGAAAATGATTTGTCTTTTGGCGTGGCTCTGGTTAATACAAACCCAAGAGTCAGACAGAGGATGATGGTGATAAAAAAGGCAAGTCCAGCAGACTCATGGTAAATCAACGCAGTTGCCAGCGGAAGAAATAGAAAAGCGCCTTCCAATAGCAGGATCCAGCCAATGACATAAATTACGATAGCGATATTCATATGATTACGTGATCCCCTTTGGTTTTTTCAAGATGTCACCGATATTGCGCAACTGTTTTTGCGAGGTAATGACAATCACGGTGTCACCGACTTGAATACTATCCTGACCGCGTGGGATGCGAATGCTGCCGTTGCGGTTGATTGCACCGATAAGAAGATTGTCGCGGAGTTGAAGTTCAGACAGTGGAATGTTCGTAATTTCAGATTTTTCGCGGATAGAGAATTCCAGGGCTTCGGCGCGGTTGTCCAAAATTTTATATAGAGTTTCGACATTGCTGTCTATGGAATTGTGCATTGCACGGACATATTGCAGAATATAGTCGGCAGCCAGATTTTTTGGATATACAACACTGCCGATGTCAAGGTTTTCGATGATATCATTGAAGGCAATACGATTTACTTTGGTGACCAGCTTAGGATCAGATACCGTTTTGGCGTACAATGCCAACAGGACATTTTCCTCGTCAACGTCGGTCAGAGTGATGAATGATTCTGTGTTGGCAAGGCCTTCTTCCAGCAGGAGCTGTTTGTCCGTGCCATCTCCGCAAATAATCGTCGCTTCTGGAAATAGTTCTGTTAGTTCCTCACAGCGAGCGCGATTTCGTTCAATAATACGGACATTGATTTTCATGCGCACCAGTTGCTGAACAAGATAATAACAGATTTTTCCGCCGCCGACAATGAGAGCCGAGCGAACTTGCTTGGTTTTCATACCGATGTTTCGAAAAAATGAAACAGCATTGAGGGGAGAGGCGAGAAAGGACAGGATATCATCATCGTGTAACACAAAGTTACCATCTGGAATCGTGACAGTATCACCGCGTTCGACGCCACAGATCAAAACGTTGCTGCGTGTCCGGGTTCCAATCTGTGAAATGGGGATGCCATCTAAGCCATATTCGGGGCGCAGACGCAGCTTAAGCAGTTCAATGCGACCTTTGGCAAAGGAATCGTTTTTCATTGCAGACGGAAGATATAAAAGACGGGAAATTTCCGTCGCTGCAGCTAATTCCGGATTGATAATCATAGAGATGCCAAGCTTTTCCTTGACAAAACGCATTTCCTGATTGTAGACTGGATTGCGAACACGCGCAATCGTATTGCAGTGGCTGACCTTTTTTGCGATTAGACAGCACAATAGGTTGAGTTCATCCGAAGAGGTAACTGCGATCAGAATATCTGCTTTTTCTACCTGCGCTTCCCGAAGCGTTTGAATGCTGGATCCGTTTCCTACGATGCGGATCGCATCCAGTTCTTCCGGGATGGAGTGAATGCGTGATTCATTTTTGTCAATGAGTACAAGATCATGATCTTCATCCAGCAGTTTTTCTGCCAAGGTCAATCCGACTTTACCGCAGCCAATAATAATAATCTTCATAGGTTTATTCGTACCCTTATCAATAGAAATGGCACAGTCCCAAACAACGTGTTTGGAAAGTCCTGTGCAATGCCATTGTAACCAGATTTACAGGGAATGTCAATAAAAACGCTGAAAAACTTGTGTAAAGCCTTGATTTTCAACACAAATTGCAAAATATTGAAGAGAAACAACGATATCAGGAGACGATTGCCTCCCCAGGTGACTATAGGTCGTTTGACAAGTAATAGGAAACTTTATATACTGGAAAAAACGGGTGGGGTGAAATGGATATGAAGAGAACAGAACAGAGGCGCCGTTTAAGCGTACAGGAGAAACGGAGAGCGGAGTGCTTTGAACGGAACAAAGCGGAGTTGGAGGCACGAGGATACACCGCACAAAATCATACAATTAGTATTGTATTTGCCAATGTTGTTGTACTCATTGCGGCCATTCCGTTTTTCGTGCTTTGTTTTATGCTGTTTTTCTGGAAAAATGATATGGAAATGGCGGAGTGGGGAGTCAACGGGTGCATCTTGTTTCTGATCGGACTGGTAGTTATGGTCGTTGTTCATGAATTGATTCATGGATTATTTTTCGGACTGTTTGCAGAGAATCATTTTCACTCGATCTCGTTCGGAATTATATGGAAATTTCTTACCCCCTATTGCACATGTTCCGAGACACTGAAGCGGAGACCATATGTCATAGCGACGCTCATGCCGACACTGCTCGTCGGGCTGCTGCCGCTGGCGGTAGGGATCGGGATTGGTTCGTTTTGGCTGACGTTATTAGGCGCTGCGATGACACTGAGCGGAGGCGGGGATATCCTGATCTGGATTCATGTTTTGCGCAGCCATCCCACGGAGCAGGCGTTGCTGGTCGATCATCCATATGAGTGCGGCTTCGTGCTGTTTGATCGACAAGAGAAGCTGAAATAAGTAATCTACAGAGATCGTGCTGATGTTGACAAAGATAAGATATTATATGGAATATTAGGAGGAATTCATATGGAGTTATTGTATCGGCCGAGGAGACTGCGCTCCAGTGAACCATTGCGGAAAATGGTGCGCGAAACACGAATGGACAAGGCATCGCTGATTTATCCAATGTTTATCACAGAAGGAAGCAATTGCAAGGAAGAGATTCCGTCCATGAAAGGGCAGTATCGCTGGAGTGTTGACCGAATGGAAGAGCGTCTATACGAACTGGCAGAGGCGGGAGTCGGTGGCGTCATGCTGTTTGGTATTCCAGAGCACAAGGATGAGGTCGGAAGCCAGGCGTACGCCGAAGACGGAATTGTACAGAAGGCATTTCGTAAAGCGAAAAGCGCTTGCCCGGATTTGTATATGATTGGTGATGTTTGCATGTGTGAATATACATCACATGGCCATTGCGGCGTACTGTGCGGACATGATGTGGATAATGACAAAACATTGGAGCTTCTGGCTCGGACAGCGCTGTCTCAGGTACAAGCGGGTGCCGATATGGTGGCGCCGTCGGACATGATGGATGGTCGTGTCAGTGCAATTCGCGAGATATTGGACAAGAATGGATTTCTCAATACGCCGATTATGGCGTATTCGGCAAAGTTTGCCTCAGCATTTTATGGTCCGTTCCGTGATGCGGCAGACTCCGCTCCGGCATTTGGCGACCGAAAGAGTTATCAGATGGACTTCCACAATCGGCGGGAAGCGCTGAAGGAAGTGATGTTGGATGTCCAGGAGGGGGCAGACATTATTATGATCAAGCCAGCAATGGCATATGGCGACTTGATCCGGGAAGCGAAGGATGCCACAGATCTTCCGATTGCGGCGTACAGCGTCAGCGGTGAATATTCGATGGTGAAAACCACGGCAGCAGCCGGTTATCTGGATGAAGAAAAAATTGTCTGTGAGATGGCGGCGTGCGCGTATCGTGCTGGTGCTGATATTTATATCAGTTATTTTGCACAAGAGCTTGCAAGGTATATGGATGAGGGATGGATTGGATAGATGATCCTCCTGATATGGGTATCAGTATGATAATTCTTGCTTTTTGAACAGATAAACTACTGGTTTGAGACAGTGATATCCCCTTGATGCAGTAAGTTTTTGGCTGTATCAAGGGGATTTTGTTTCTTGTATTGTTTCCCAGTTCGGGCTCTCGAGAGAGATTTATGTCGTAACGCAGAAAGAATCAAACAGCGGAGAAGAGAGATTTGGTTTGATAAAGTAACAATTTTATGTGTAAATTGCTGTGAATCTATGAAAACCAATTGAATTGCTAGGGAGATTTTGCTATAATATTGCTATAATCTGTTGTTGGGATACATCATAGGTGATACAGCAAAATGTGAGAGCGAAAAAATTGGAGGAGAAAGAACGATGAAACGAATTGGTATGTTGACCAGTGGCGGAGACTGTCAGGGATTGAATTCGGCACTCCGCGGTGTAGCAAAAGGATTGTATCAGGAATATGGAGATGATATTGAAATTTATGGATTCCGGGACGGCTATAAGGGTTTGATTGAAGGAAATTATCGCCTGATGTCTCGAAGCGATTTTTCCGGAATTCTGACGATTGGTGGTACGATTTTGGGTACGTCACGTCAGCCGTTTAAAACCATGAGGATTCCAGATGAAAATGGTGTGACAAAATGCGACAGAATGGTCAAAACGTACCGCGATATGCAGTTGGACTGCCTTGTTATTTTGGGCGGAAATGGGACGACGAAGTCTGCGAATATGCTGCGGGAAGAAGGGTGCAATGTTATTTCCCTCCCCAAAACCATTGACAATGATTTGTGGGGAACCGATATGACATTTGGCTATCAGACTGCGATGGATATTGCGACGGATGTCATTGATAAGATTCACTCTACAGCAACCTCCCATAGCCGAGTTTTTGTTGTTGAAATTATGGGACACGGTGCTGGTTGGCTGACTCTGACTTCCGGTATTGCTGGCGGTGCAGATATTATTTTGATTCCGGAAATTCCGTATTCACTGGAGGCAGTATGCCGCACGCTGGAGGCGAGACGCAGGAGTGGTCACAGCTTTTCGATTATCGCTGTGGCAGAGGGTGCTGTTTCTATGGAAGAAGCAGCCATGTCTAAGAAAGAATTTAAGGCGGCACGTGCGGCTATGACGGATCCTTCGATTGGCTTCCGCCTTGCCCGTGAGCTAAACGACCTGTGTGATCAGGAAGTTCGCGTCGTGAATCCGGGTCATTTCCAGAGAGGCGGCAGCCCGGATGCCGCGGATCGAATTTTGACGACCCGTTTGGGAGCGGGAGCAGCGCGACTGATTAAGCATCAGCAATACGGTAATATGGTCGCACTTCGCAACAATGAGATTATTGCGGTACCGCTGAGTGAAGTTGCCGGAAAGCTGAAGATGGTACCGGTTGACGATCAGCTGATTGAGACGGGACGTGCGATTGGCATCAGCTTTGGTGACGAGGTCGATGAAAAGGTCAAGAAGAAAAAAGAAAAGAAAAAGAAGGAAAAAGACAAGAAAGACGAGTAATTCTTTATTCCAGTAATGAGGAAAGGCTGTTTCGGTGATCTGGACAGCCTTTTCTACTCAGACGAAAGGAGAGAGTATCGTATGAGGGCAGCTTTATTGCAGCTTTCCGTTCATGATGGAGAAACCGCAGACCAGCGTTCGGAGCGCGTGCAGGCACTTCTGTCACGTCAGGTGGATCATGCGCAGACGTATGATATACTCGTACTTCCAGAACTGTGGAAAGTCGGTTATTCCAATTATGATCATTATCTTCGTTGTAGTGAACCGCTGCATGGTAATACGGTGCGCACGTTTTCGCGCTGGGCGCAGCGTCTATTTTGTACTATGGTGCCGGGCAGCTTTTTGGAAAAGCAAAAGGATGGATTTTTGTACAATGCCATGCCGTTGATTGAGACAAACGGTATTCAGCGTGCAGTGTATCGAAAGATTCATCTGTTTGGTTTTCAATCTCGTGAACAACAGCTGTTGCACCCGGGCAATCAGATTGCTGTTGTGCAGACACGATTGGGAAAGATTGGTCTTGCGACCTGCTATGATCTGCGGTTTCCGGAGCAGTTCCGCGCGATGGTAGATGCTGGAGCAGAAATATTTTGTGTGGCTGCGGCATGGCCGAGAGAGCGTATGCGTGATTGGCGTACGTTTTGTCGGGCACGCGCGATGGAAAATCAGTGTTATCTGTTGGCATGCAATCATGTCGGAACGCACGCTGGAGTCACCGGTGCAGGACATAGCATGATCGTTGCGCCGGATGGAACAATTTTGGCAGAGGCTGGCGAAGAAGAAGTTCTCCTGACGGCTGAGTTTGATCTTGCTGAGGTGAGACGGGTTCGGGAAGGCTTTCCTGTGCTGCAAAACCGTGTGGCCATCAGTGACATATCCGTGTGACAGGTTGGATTTACTGGACGAAAAAGGCTGATCACAGAAGCGATCAGCCTTTTTATCATAGGAGTTTTATTTCGTGTGTTTTTATGCCTTCGGACCAGCGTTCACAATTTCTTCCGGCATGTGAGAATACTTCTCAGAGAAGTTCTTGACAAACATGGCAGACAGCTTGCCAGCTGCTTCCTTGTATGCATCCTGGTCAGCCCACATCTTGGACGGGATCAGCAGTTCATCCGGAACACCCGGGCAGGTGGTCGGAACAGCAACACCGAAATACGGGTCTTCTACGAATTCACTCTTGAGCAGTTCTCCGTTCAGTGCAGCGGTAACCATGGCACGGGTATACTTGAGCTTCGTGCGCTCACCGGTACCATTCCAACCGGTGTTAACCAGATAAACGGAAGCGCCGGTTTTTTCTACCTTTTCCTTCAGCATAGCGGCGTACTTTGCCGGATCCAGCGGCAGGAACGGCTCGCCAAAGCAAGTGGAGAAAGTCGGAACAGGCTCCTTGACGCCGATTTCCGTGCCAGCCAGCTTGGAGGTAAAGCCGGATACAAAGTAGTACATTGCCTGCTCATTGTTCAGCTTAGAGATTGGAGGCAGAACGCCAAATGCGTCAGCGGTCAGGAAGATAACGGTTTTCGGAATACCACCCTGTCCAGACATTTCTGCATTGTTGATGTATTCAACCGGATAACCAACGCGGGAGTTCACGGCGAGGGAATCGTCGTCAAAATCAAATTCGCGGGTTTCGTCGTCCATCACAACGTTTTCTACCAGAGCGCCGAACTTGATGGCGTTGTAG
>CAYLXH010000011.1:12406-26252 GCA_964387535.1 uncultured Butyricicoccus sp.
ATCTGGCTCATTTTCAGCAGAGAGATTGATGCACTTAGCGTAGCATCCGCCTTCGATGTTGAATACTCCGTCATCCGACCAGCCATGCTCGTCATCGCCGATCAGTTTGCGGTTCGGGTCAGCAGACAGTGTAGTCTTACCCGTGCCGGACAGGCCAAAGAATACAGCGGAATCTCCGTCAACACCGATATTGGCTGAGCAGTGCATCGGGAAAACACCTTCCTTCGGAAGGATATAGTTCATGGTAGAGAATACAGACTTCTTGATTTCGCCAGCGTACTGGGATCCGGCAATCAGAACGATTTTTTTCTCATAGTCGATGACGATGGCAGCTTCCGAACGGGTGCCGTCGATTTCTGGAATGCACTTGAAGCCCGGAGCAGCGATGACCGTGTAGTCTTCCGAGAAGTTTTCCAGCTGTTCGGCAGTCGGGCGGCGCAGAAGCTGATGAATAAACAGGTTCTGGGAAGCCAGCTCGTTGACGATGCGGAATGACTTAGTATACTTCGGATCAGCACCGGCAAAACCGTCAAACAGGAAGATTTCCTTGTTCTGTAAGTAAGCAATGACCTTATTGTACAGGGCATCAAAGCACTCCTGAGACATCGGCTTGTTAACCTTGCCCCATGCAATTTCGTCATGTACACCTTCGCTGTCCACGATGAACTTGTCATTGGCAGAACGACCGGTGTATTTTCCGGTCTTGACCACCAGAGCGCCGGTGTTGGACAGCTTACCTTCGCCGCGGCGAAGAGCGTGCTCAGTCAGCTGAGCCGGAGTCAGATTGCGATAAACCGCAGCAGCGTTGATGATGCCCAGTTTTTCTAAACCATAAGTGTTCATTGGGATATTACCTCCATATATATTACATAAGTGATAGCAAGACACCGCCGATCCTGCAACTTCATCATAATCAGACAGGTCCTTGCGAAGAAAAGCGAACAGGAAAAAGTATCCTGCTTCTGTCCAGTACTACGATACCATATTATATAGGAGAAATCAAGCGGTTCCCAAACTTTATTGACTGTTTCAAGAGTGAAATTGACTGAAAAGACAAAAAAACGGTATTATTTTGAAATAAATTGTGCAAATAGACAAGTAGCAATGCACCAAAAATCACAGAGGATTTTATATGAGAACACAGAGGACAAGACAAAATAATAATATATGCTCCTGACGGAATAAAGTCAGGAGCATGCAAAAATAAAAGACGGATAAGCGCTGAGAAAAGAAAAATCGGGAGTGCATCAATGGCATTCCTCTGCTTTGCCGAGGTATTCTTCGAGACAGAGCCCTTGTTCTGTTATATTATGTGCCGCTGTCTTTCCAACGTAGCGGAAATGCCAGGGTTCATAAATAACACCGGTAATGTCAGTTTTGTTTTCCGGATAACGCAGGATAAAACCATATTCTGCACAGTGCGCGTTAAGCCAATCGAAGGCATCGGTGTTTTCGAATCCCCGGGTCAAAGAGGAATATTGTGCGGAGTACTGCTGCGTTATGATATCAACAGCCAGTCCCGTCGCGTGTTCCGAGGTGCCGGGGGCTGCTACAATGCGTGCGGCATCACGCCGCGCTTTCCGGAGACTTTTTCCATAGGAACGCTGTTTTTCTACTTGACGCTCATACAGCTGTTTCTGATAATCTTTGTCCCGGTAGGCCGAACAGATCACCAGATCATGACCGGCATGCTGCCCGTCAGCAATCATATGATGTAACGCTTTGGCTGCGCGTTGATCAAATTGCATATCGCCGCCGATCTCTGTGAGATCGGGAGAGTAGTCGTCGGACAAAGGATTGTCCGCGTTTACCAATAAAAGCTGCCAGCGCTTGGCGCGTCTTCGATAGAGCTCTTGCAGTGCCTGTTCTTCTGCTTCCTGTGTCAACTGTTCCTGATAGTCAAACAATTGCTTGTCCGAAACAGAGGGAAGAGGGAATTCTACTGCAGAGACATTGACGGTTTCCGCCGTTGACTGAGACGCAGGAATGGAAGAATTGTCAGCTGCGGCATAGGTTGCCAAAAAAGAGGCACACAGAAAAGCTGCGGTCAGACGCAGGGGAATTGGTAAATAAACAGGTTGTCTCACATATCATCACCAGACTAATAGTACTTGCTGTGCAAAAAAAAGTCAAAGGAAAACAGTCGAATTTTACAATTATGTTGTATGATTTTCGATAGAATGGACACCAGTTCCGTCAAACGTCGGAATAAAGCTTTCTCCAACGGATTCCTGATCCTGCTGATATCCGGCGAGTCCCAGCGATTGCATGAGGTAACAGGCGTGCTCGTATTCCTCGTCGCTGATGCGGCGGTTCAATTCGGGATAATCATCCAGTGAAGTCATGGGGGTAAACTGACGCATCAGGCTGAACAGGATTTTGTCTCCCCAATGGCTGGACACATGGCGGAGTATCTGTGCGGTATCACTGGACAGACCGGGAAGCATCAGGTGGCGGACAATGGTACCACGCCTCAGTAAACCGTCAGAGGTGAAAGAGGGCGCCCCGGTCTGCCGTATCATTTCCCCAATGGCCTCGCAGACCATGTCGAAATAATCCGGTGCAGCCGAGTAGCGGGAGGAATAGTAGCTGCTGTAGTATTTGAAGTCCGGCAGATAGATATCCACTAAACCGTCCAACGTGCGCAGGGTGTCGACGGTTTCATACCCACTGCTGTTCCAGACGAAGGGGATCGTCAGTCCACGGGTACGGGATAGGATCATGGCTTCGCGAATGGAAGGGGTGTAATGCGTTGGTGTGACGAGATCGATATTATGAGCACCTTGCTGCTCCAGAGAAAGAAAGGTGTCAGCCAGATCCGATACTGTGGTGAGAGTTCCATTGGAGCAGGCTTTTGGACCGCTGATGACAGAATTTTGACAAAATACGCAGCGCAGGGAACAGTGACAGAAAAAAACGGTGCCGGCTCCGTGTGAACCGGATAGACAGGGTTCTTCCCAGAGATGCAGACTGGCGCGGCCAATGCGCATTTGATTGCCGGCTCCACAGAAGCCCGTGCGTCCAGAGGTGCGATCGGTATGGCACAGACGGGGACACAGCTGGCAGTCATGATACATATAACCCCTCCGTTCTAAAAATTTTCTTCAGTATAACATATCTCTCCGCAAAACGCGAGTTTCGTGGTATACTGAACATGAATGGAGCAGGAGAGGAATGGGTGATGAGTGAGGGGAAACCCGGTTGATTCAGAGTAATAGAGAGGAAGACGCAATCATGAAGGATCATAAATTACAAATGGATACCGCGCGTGGACTTCGCCCGGCAGAGCTGTTGTTTCGCGGCGGACAGATTGTGAATGTATATTCCGGAGAAATCTATCCGGCGGATGTCGCGGTTACCGATGGGGTGATTGTCGGCGTGGGCACAGACTATACGGCGGAAAAAGTGATTGATGTGACCGGAAAGACGCTGATTCCGGGACTGATCGATGCACACCTGCATCTGGAATCCACGATGGTGACTCCGGCTGAGCTGGTGGAGGTTACGGTGAAGCGTGGTACAACAACCTATGTGGTGGATCCACATGAAGCGGCGAATGTCTGCGGTGCGGAGGGAATTCAATATATTTTGGATGAGACAGAGGATGTGCCGGCCAATGTCTATGTCATGATGCCGTCGTGCGTCCCGGCGCTGCCGACGGAGGACAACGGTGCAGAGTTCCGAGCAGAAGAAATGATGCCGTTTTTACTCCATCCGCGTGTGCTGGGATTGGGAGAAGTGATGGATTATGTGTCCGTCAATGCGGCAGAGCCGTCTATGCAGGCCAAACTGGATTTGTTTGAAGGTAGACCGCGGGATGGTCATGCGCCTGGACTGAGCGGGAAGGAATTGCAGGCCTATGTGTTATCCGGTGTGGATTCGGACCACGAAGCATCAATGGTAGATGAGATGCTGGAAAAGCACCGTCTGGGACTGCATGTGCTGGTACGCGAGGGAAGTGCGGCGCGCAATCTGGATACGCTGGTTGGCGGCATCGTGAAGCACGGGCTGGATACACATGCGTTTTCGTTCTGTACAGACGACAAGCATATTGAGGATATTCGCGCCGAAGGCCACATTGACTGCTGTGTGCGGCGGGCGATTGCTGATGGCATCCCAGCAGTACAGGCGGTGCAGATGGCGACCATCAATACGGCGCGGCATTATGGCCTGTCCCACCTGGGTGCTATTGCACCGGGCTGTCAGGCCGATTTGCTGGTGCTGGATGATCTGGAAACCATACAGATTTCGGCGATCTATCATGCCGGACAGTCGGTATCAGACTTTCATGCGCAGCCAAAACTGCGCGCGAACAGCCCGCTTCGTCATACGGTTATGTGTAAACCGGTTACGATGGAACAGCTGCACTATTCAGTGCGGGAGACAGAACCGGTGATCCGCCTGGTCCCGGGACAACTGCTGACAATTCGCGAGGAGACCGCCCTTCCGCAGCGGGATGGCCTGTTCGTGCCGGATGAGACGTACAGTAAAATTGTCTGTGTGGAACGACACCGCGCGACGGGGAAGGTAGGAGTCGGAGCTGTGCGTGGATTTGGAATTCAAGACGGCGCAGTGGCTTCTACCGTGGGGCATGACAGCCACAATTTGATTGTTGTGGGGGATAATGATGCGGACATGCTGATGGCGATTGACACGCTGTGTGCGTGCGGCGGAGGATATACGGTGGTATCGCGGGGAGAAGTGCTGGATACCGTTGAGCTGCCGATTTTGGGGCTGATGAGCGATGCCGGATTTGATACCGTGCAGCAGACGTTACAGCGTATGGTCAAAAAGGTGCATGCGCTTGGTGTGCCGGAGAATATTTCTCCGTTCATCTTGTTATCATTTCTTGCACTGCCTGTGATTCCGGAGCTGCGTATTACACCGCGAGGATTGTTCGATGTGACAAAGATGGATTTTGTATAACATTGGAGAGCGCTTTGAGGTATACCATCTTCCCTAATTGCTGCCAATAGAATAATAAAACGCTTCGAAGTGCATTTTGGTCGACTTCGAAGCGTTTTGTATGTCTCACCTATGATTACAGGGACAGCAGGTGATTTGTTAACTGGTCGGGTGTTTCCACGATATAAGCGGCGCCACAATTTACAGCCTCTTCCCGGCTGCCAAAACCGTAAAGAACATAGGTGCAGTCAATGCCGCATGCACGGGAGCCCTCGACATCGTGCCGTCGGTCGCCGATCATGTGAACCCGTGACACATCCGGATAACCGGCACGTTTCAGAGCAAGCCGTATAACGGATTCTTTGCTGTTGATGTGGCCATCCAGGGTTGCACCGCAAATTTCTTCCAAAAGAGGGGAGAGATTAAATCGGTCAGCAATTCGGCGCGAATATGGTTCGGGTTTGCTGGTTGCCATAAAGCAGCGCTTTCCGGCACGATTCAGGGCGCGCAATACCGTAGGAATGCCATCATATACCTGATTCTCAAACAAGCCGATTTCTGAATAACGCTCTCGATATTTGCGGACAGCGAGGTCAGCCATCTCATAGTTCAGCCCACAGATGTGCTGGAAGCTTTCGATCAATGGCGGACCGATAAAGGGGCGAAGGACGGTGCGCTCGGGAAGAGGGACGCCGAGCTCGCTCAGAGCGTATTCGACACTCCGCAGAATTCCTTCCTCGGAGTTGGTCAATGTACCGTCGAGATCAAAGAGAAACAAGTCTTTCATAGGGAACTTCCTTTATATCAATTACGAATTTTGTTTACGGCACGCAGTGCAGTCTCCCGTGCAGGCAGTGTCACTGCATTGGCGGATGGTGGTCGACGTGGTTCCACTTGGCTGCATGAGACCCATCAGGAGGATACCTGCCTGGAGTTCTGCATTTCCAGATACGCCAGAAAAGACGGCAATGCCAGCCTGACGGAGTGCCGTGAGATTTTCCGGAGAGAGAGAATGGCAGATCAGAATTGAGGCGTGCTGACGGCATAGATATGGTACACACTCCACATCACTTGGCCGTGAGAGAAGCTGGATTTGTGACAGACGGGTGTCATCCAGAGTGTAACATTGAAATTGTTCACACTGTTCCAAGGTTTCGGCGATAAGACCATTGTTCCACGCGACGAATACATTCATGATAGGGATCCTTTCTTATTTTGTCAGGCGGCTGTGGAGCTTTTTACACAGCGACTGATGTTCCGACAGGTTGTGATAGCTGAAGACAGCGATTCCATGGATGGAGTCATTGTTTTGGCACAGTTTCACCTCGCGCAACAGTTCGGCAATGCCGTTATTTTTCCAGGTTGTTCCGTAGGCTATGCTCCCAATTTTATATGCAGCAAGTCCGATTACCAGTGAGACATCGGTGCCGCGAATACGGTCGGACCACCAATGGACTAGAGTTTCAAAATCTGCGGCATCATTGCCAATTTCCCAGTAGATTTGAGGACAAAGATAGTCGATCCAACCGTTTTGAATCCATGTGATGGAGTCGGCATAGCTTTGCGAGTAGTGTTCAAAGCCACGCGTGTCGCTGCCGTCCTCATCGCCGCTTCCATTTTTCCAAATTCCAGACGGGCTGACACCAAACACACAGTCCTCCTGTTTGGCGTTTTGGTGAACGGTATGATAAACTGCCTGAATCAGTTGATTGACATTATTGCGCCGCCAATCGGCACGACTGGTGTTTGGGGATGCATAAGTTTGATAGCTCGCGTCATCATCAAATTCATCACCGGGATAAAAATAATCATCGAATTGAATTCCGTCCACGGCATACGATTCGACAATTTCTGTGACACCGTCCACAATCAGTTGACGGACTTCTGGGATGCCGGGATCAAAATAATATTCTCCGTTGTACTCTATAACCCATTCGGGATGCTGCACTGCGGGACTGGAATCCGGAAGAGAGGAGAATTGTTTGTTGGCCTCGCTTCCGGCACAGATTCGATAGGGATTGATCCAGGCCTCCAGACGAAGATCCCGCTTGTGTGATTCCTTGATCCAGTACGCAAGTGGATCGAAGTGATTCTCCGGTGCCTGGCCGACGGTTCCAGTCAGCGTGGAGCTCCAAGGGAAATATTGCGATGGATAGAATGCATCGCAGGATGGCCGCACCTGAAGGTAGACGGTATCCAACCCGGCTGAGACAACAGTATCCAGAATGGTTTTGCATTGCTGTTTCAGCGAATGCACGTCTGTTGTCGGTGCAGTGGGATAGTCGATGTTGTATGCAGTAGCGATCCAAACGGCACCGTGCAGAGCTGTATTGGATTGTTCAGTGGTGTCGGATGCTTGATTGGATGACGAGGTGGCAGAACTGGAGGCTACCGGTAATGGTATTACAAATGAGGTATCAGAATCATTTTCCTGTATGACCAGCCAGCCGACGGCGACAAAAAACAACACAATGAGAAGTAATAGGCGTTTCATACTGTCTGTATCCCTCCCGTCTATACCTATTGGACAACTGCCAAAAGTATACAACCAAAATGGCAGAAGGAGGCAGTCAAATTGATGTTATTGTAGCACATTGTGTCGAATAGAGCAATCTGTGGTTTCTATTTTATTGAATTTCGTGTATAATATGAAATAATAAAATACTAAAAACGAGGAGGATGTATTGTGCCGTCATATCAGATGGAACGAAATTATGTACTGGAAATTGGCGCAGTTGATGAACGAGGAATAGCGCGTCCGGCAACGATTGTTGGAATCATGCAGGAGCTGGCGACCTGCCATGCAGAAGAACTTGGATTGGATCAGGCGGCATGGGAAACATGTCATGCTTTTTGGGTTCTGTCTCGTTTGAAATATCGCCTTTACCGCCCTGTGGTTCAACATGAGACCGTTCGGGCAGTGACTTGGCCGCGAACCATTCGCGGTGCGCTCTGGTATCGCGATTTCCGGTTTTTTGTTGGGGAAGAGGAAGTAGGGTATGCGGTTACCGGATGGTCTGTGATTGATGCGGATCATCATAAACTTGTTCGCCCGAAAGCGCTGAATGTTACCATTCCGGATCAGATCGATGGGATCAGTGAACTGCTGAGTCAGATCCCATGTGATTTGATGGAGCCACAGTTTGAACGAACGGTTCGTTACAGTGATATTGATGTCAATCATCATTTGAATAATGTAAAGGCTGTGGATATTCTCACTGATGCGATCGGACTGGAACAACATCCCGATTGGTATGTGGAAGAGATGAAAGTCAATTATAAAGCAGAAACTGCCTGTGGAACTGCTCTGACGTTGTTGAAGAAAGAAACAGAAGATGGAATTGTGTTGCAGGCGAAAGCAGGTGAGGAGGAAAAATTACAAGCACATGTTGTCATTGGACATCAATAATAGCAGATTGCGTTTGGTTCAAAAAGGGAGGAATCGTTTGTGGATATTCGCGCAGCGGTATTAGAGGGGGTGTGCAGATGCTGCACTCCGCGCTATATTATTTTGTATGGGGAAAAGGTGACGGCGGAAAGTCACGCGCTGAAATCAGCAGATTTCTGTATTGTATTGGACGAGTTTAACAAAACGTGGCTGCTGAATCAGCTGTATCTGAATATTGAAACGGATATTCCGGTACAGTTTTTGCTGTACACAACCGAGGAATGGGAACGTTTGACTGCAAATCCGTTCAGTTACGCTTCGCGGATTCGGACGAAAGGGACGGTGCTGTATGGCAAGACGACGTAAAGGTTCTACGGACAGCTTGTTTTATTACAAGTGGCTGGATAAGGCGCTGTCTGATTTGCAGAGTGCCCGTATTTTATTGACGTGGGGCGGAGATCCGATGGCGGTGGCGTTTCACTGCCAGCAGGCAATTGAAAAAGCATTGAAGGGATATTTGCTGTTTCGGATGGGACGTCATTTTGATGGGCATAACTTGACGTTTCTGTGTCGTCAGGCCGCCAGCTGTGATGATCGCTTTACCGCTTATCTGGCAGAGAGTACCGCGCTGAACAATTACTACATTGAAACAAGATACCCGACAGATGTTCCATTTGAGATTACAGAAGCGCAGGAATATAATATCTTAACGATGGCGGAAGATCTGTTCAGTGTGATTCGTCAGGAACTGTATGAGGCCGAGGAAGGGCCGCATGATGTTGGAGTTTCTGGTGAGAAAATGCACGATATCTGCGCGCCAACTCGCTGAGAAATGCAAACATGTTACAAAGTTTACAAGAACCCATTTACAGAGAGTGGCGTTTTCTGGTAAACTACAGTTGATATGGACTTTGAACAGTTGGGGAGGATTTTTGCATGATTGTTGTGATATCGCTGAACCCAGCGATTGACCGGACCTTGGTTTTGGGATCGGACTTTGAGTATGAAGGAATCAATTATGTGGAGGAGAGCATCACATCAGCCGGTGGACGAGGTGTGAATGTGGCGCGTGCAATTCATTGCTTGGGAGGAGACTGCCGCCTGATTGGGTTCTGTGGAGGAAATAACGGACGCTCGCTCAAGGACACACTCACAAGCCTCGGAATTCGTCATGATTTTACCGAAGTTGCCGGTGAAACTCGTGTCAATACGCAAGTAGTTGCCGAAAACGGTGTTCGTACAGACTTTAATGAAAGTGGACCGGAAATCACAGAAGGGGACTATCTGCGCTTTCTGGAAAAGCTCAAACTGTATCTGGAGCCGGAGAACCTGATTGTTTTGGCAGGACGCATTCCCAACGGCATGAAGGAAGAACAGTATGTACGTATTGTAAAGCATATCAAAAAGACGGGAGCAAAGCTGTTGATTGATGCTGACGGCGTGACCCTGAAAAAGGTGCTCCCGTACAAGCCGGATATGATAAAACCGAACTCGCGGGAACTGGCCACTCTGGTTGGAAAACCGCGCACGCTGGATCCGGAGGAGACACTGGCTAATGCACTTCCGCTTGTCAAGAACGGAGAAGCGACAAATGTTTGTGCGTCAATTGGCTCTAAAGGCGCAGTATTTGTGTTTGGCGCGGAGACTCCCCTCTATGTTGTAGCAGATATGGAGCGTTTGCCGTACAAAATTAATAAGAGCGCCGTCGGGCGCGGCGATGCGATGCTGGGTGCCATCGCGCACGCGTACAACCAGGGAATGAGCCACGAAGAGATTGCGAAATTTGCTGTTGCGATGGGTACCGCAACGGCGACACTTCCGGGAAGACAAATGGCATCTATCAAGGACGCATATGCTGTCTATGAGACGCTCAAGGTTTATACGATGTAACAAGGAAAAGAAACCGACACCTGATGGATTGTCCGTCAGGTGTCAGTTTTTATTTGCGGTGGAATACCCTGAGAACGCTGGACAGAGTGGGCGGACAAGATTATAATCATTATATATGATTTTATTGGGAAGGAATCATTTACTGTGAGGAGAGGAAACAATGCTATGAACAAGAGAGTATGTATCATCGGTTTGATGAGCGCACTATTGGTAGGGATGCTGGGGGGATGCGAGTCCGCGCCGGAAGTGAACGAGAAAGCACAAGATCCAGATGCTTCGGTACAGGAAGTGATTCTTGGACAATGGCATGACCGAATTACTGACGAAACGATCACACTGCGCGAGGATGGAACCTATCGTGGAAACAAAAAATCCCGCGGTGAATATGAGATTATCAGTGATTCTCTGATCACGTTGGATGAAGCGCATGAGAACCAGATCAGCTTTTTTGTCAAAGGTGATTTTCTGTGTTTTTATAATGGAGAGCGCAATGTTACGCCCCCGGATTACTGTGTTCGCCAGGATGGCACGGAAGTCACTGCAGATGATGTTGTCGGTGTGTGGACGGCGTATGCTGATCCGGAGTGCACGCAGGTTGATGGAACAGTTCGCTTCCGAAAAAATGGTACTTGCAAGGCGAACAATGATGCTATGCCGAGTGGAGAGTACAGCATGTCGGTCAATGAGAATGGAAATTCCATGATGACGTTTTCGGAGGATTATGCAACAGAACTGGTAGCCGCTGCCGGAGATCTGGTTTGGATTGATCCCAAGGGAAAAGAAATTTATTTCCTTGTCCGCGAGGACAGCAAAAAGTGAGAAAAATGCACCACAGTATGTAACTGCGGTGCATTTGTTTTGCCATTTTCTGGTACGATCTGTTAGATAATCAGTCCTCAAAATCCAACTGATCGGCAAAGCGTTCTTTGAATATCTCATAAACACTGTTGAGAATCTCTTCGTCGTCTACTGCGACGTAATTTTCAAGCTCTCCGTCGGATTCCACTGCTAAAATCACAGCTTCGCAGTCAATATCTTCTACCGGAAGAAGAACGACATATTCGGTGTTCTCATATACGATGCTGTCTACACATTCGTACTCGACTTCGTTGCCGTCGTCATCGATCAGTGTCAGGACGCCATCCATATTCTCCATATTATCCATAAGTATTCAGTCCTTTCCTCAGGGTTAATACAGGCTGCCTCGTGTGCCCCACTCGTCATAGGAGGCAAAGGTAATGTAAACCTGTTTTGCTGTCATACCGCACTCTTTTTCCAACAGCTGAAAGATTGCTTCTGTCATAACCTTTTTGTCGTCAAATGCAGCATCTCCATACATGCGAACGTCGACAAAAGCTCCATTTTCCAGCGGGCTTCCGCCCATGTAAAGCGTATGACCGTCTGTAATATCGACCATCAACGCCTTTTCTTTTTTTCCTGGAATCAAGGTGATTGCCTGTCCCAGGCCGGTCTTGATTGCATCCTTTTGGTCCGTCGTCAATGTACCGGCGGCATTTACAGAAATAAATGGCATGGTAAATCCAACCTTTCTTATTGTGATACTTGTATTATACCGTTCCTGGGTCCGTCACGCAAGTATCAGATGGTTTCTGTCAGTATCTTTGTTCTGTTTTTTAACCGTTTGTAAACTTTTGTCTGATCCCTGCTCATATCGTCGAGAATATGGTAAAATAGTAGCGCAGAGGAGGTGGAATTATGGATATTCGTTGTACTCAGAGTATGTATCCCAGTACAAACGGAAAAGCAGCTATCTCCTACTATGTGTTCTGCCCGGTGGATACTGTGCCGCGTGGTATTATTCAGATTTCACATGGTATGTGTGAATATATTTCCCGTTACACGAAATTTGCCAAATACTTGTGTTCTTTGGGATATATTGTGTGCGGCAATGATCACCTTGGACATGGTTTGTCGGTTCCGCCCGGCGGAGCGCTTGGATTTTTTGGACAAAAAAACGGTTGGAGCGTTCTCATTGATGACCTGGTGACATTAACGGATCGAATGAAAAAACAGTGGCCGGATTTGCCATATTTCCTATTCGGTCATTCCATGGGAGCAATGGTGGCTCGGCTGTATTTGACCCGATATGCAGATAAGCTGGATGGCTGTATTTTGAGCGGCACACCATCTAACCGCGCCATGACGGGAGTTGCCATTTCCATGTCGAACTCGGTGATTCATTCTCATGGGCCAATGTATCGGAGCTGTGTGCTGAACAATCTGGTGACGGGGCGGTACAATGCGCGGATTGATCATCCGGCTACACCGTTTGATTGGCTGACCCGCGACCGCACCACGGTAGCGCTGTATCAGTCGGATGCCAAGTGCAATTTTATTTTTACTGCAGCAGGCTTCCGGGATCTGTTTCGTCTGGTACAGCACTGTTCGTCTTCTCATTGCGCAAATTCTGTAGCAAAACGAATTCCATTGCTGTTTATTTCTGGGATGGCAGATCCTGTGGGGAGCTATGGATTGGGTGTTCGGCGTATTGCGTCTATTTATAAATCAGCTGGTTTTTCCGACATCACTTTGCACCTGTATCCGGATTGTCGGCATGAGGTGCTGAACGAGCTGAACCGGGATGAAGTTTATCAGGATGTAGCCGAATGGCTGGAAAATCATCTGCCTGATCAGCCATAGAATAGAAAAAAAGATGACCTTCTGTTGCTGGACGTTACAGTCTAGCTGCTGAAGGTCATTTTTGGTGTAATGGCCTGTTACCTGTTTTCGTGAGCCAGATCCAGTGCATGGACCATGCGGGGAATGGAAGAAACAGAAGGAGCGTGCGGGTAATCACCTTGGACGGTGCCAAGGCCGTATTCAACAAACAGAAAGGGAATCTCGGCATCACGGCAGGCATCGGCGTCTCCCTGAGTGTCTCCGATATATAGGACGTTGTGTAAATGGTTTCGCTTCATCAGTTCGCGGATCGTAACGCTTTTGGGAGCTTTTGTGTCTTCATAACACATGTAATCCGAAAAATATGAGGTCAGTTTACCAGTAGACAACATGATTTCAATATAGCCAAACTGACAATTTGACACAATAAACAAGGGATATGTGCGGGATAATTCTTGGATCATTTCCAATACACCATCATAAATGCGGCCTGGATGCTCACGAAGATATTGGATCTCGCGACGAAAGCATTCCTCGCCCAATTCCATGGCTTTCTGCGCCGGAACGGTTGGAAAAAGAGCGATGCACAGTTCTTTCATCGTCCGACCAAACAGTTGCTTGAGCTCATCTGCCGGCATAGCAATCGCATGCCCGGTTAGCTCAATACTGGCCTGATTCCACCCTTCGATCACCGAATCGCAGGCATCCCATAAGGTCCCATCCACATCAAAAATGATTCCATCAAACATTGATATTCCTCCATGATTGCTGTTCCTTTGACCTTAGTATACTGCATAGGAAGAATCCGTGCAAGGGATCTCACTGGCAACTGCGAAGAACATCACGGAGGACCGCTGCCGCCGCCGCTTGGGGATTGGAAGCGCCGCCGGAGAGAAAAATCTCTCCCATCGTGTCGGAGGTAAAACAGATCCCTTTGTTTTTGCCCTGAATCGTGTATAATGGGTTGTCATGAGTGCTACCCTTATGTCAATACTTTTGCACACGCCTGTTGCTGATACATTT
>CAYLXH010000012.1:0-5351 GCA_964387535.1 uncultured Butyricicoccus sp.
AAATCACACAACATTTTGTGAGATAGAAATTGGCTCGCTCCCCGTATGTCTACATCTGAGGAAACAAAGAAAAAAAATTCGGGAAAATTTTTTCTTACAATCTTCTATACCATGTAGATACCACACATCTGAGGCACTATATATTGTATATCAGCCGTGATTCTGCACTTTCTTCAAAATTCGTCCCAGTCGAACAGAAACCGTTCGCATAAGGCCTGAATCTCAGGCACTTCGTCTCGCGAGGATTCATCATATACCCCAACAACACGGTACCCGGCACGGACTGCCGTTTCAATCGAATGCAGTGCATCCTCGAAGATGACAATATCTTGTTGGTCCACTCTCAGGCGTTTTGCCGCATCATGGAAAATCAGCGCCTCATGTTTTGTCGTATGTAACTGCTGGCATGTACTGATAAACTGAAAGCAGGAACGGACACCCAGTCGTTCCAGCGCCGCTTCTGCCAAGGAAGCATCGGTTGCCGTTGCCACACACATAACGACCCCTTCCTGCTGCAGCTGCTTTAGCACCTCCGCCACATGTGGTTTGAGCGGCGCAATTTGACGGTAATCCAATGCGATCATTTCCGTAATCTCGGCACAAATGCGCTCAATACTTTTGTCAATCCCAAACTCTGTCTGATAAAGAGCAGCTGCCTGCGGCAACGTTGTCGTTTTCAGGCGTCGTGCCAAATCATCCTGATCCGGGATGATAATGCCTCGATCCAGCAGGTATCGGAGCCCTACGGTCTCCCAGCACGGCATGGAATCCAGCACCGTGCCATCCAAGTCAAAAATTGCGCCGCGGAGTTGTGTCTTCCCCGCGGCCGTTTTATTCCATTGTCTCACAAATTTTTCCTCTCCTATCCGATACGCTGTGTCACAAAGCGAATAAGCCCAAGGATTAACAGCAGCGGCACAGTGCAGCCCACAATGATCTCTGTTCCCATCAGCAGACGATATAGGACGAACCCAACCGCCCATAGCAACATCGTTCCCAAATCAATCGCTTTGTCCGTTTGACGATTTCCCAGTGCAAAATAGTCGGTCACTACAATTGCAATCATCGGCGCAAACAGAGAGGCAATCAAATACAGGAAACGGTCAAAACTATCCAGCGAAATCAAAAGCGACATCAGTGTTGCCACAGCAAGTACCAAAATCGCGAGCAAGCGCACAGAATAACGGTTGGAAATTGTCTGCGCACTGATTCCCGCCGAGCAGGCATCCAAAAAAGTAGATGTCATGGTAGCTAACACCACAATCAGCAAGGGCAGCCGGACAATGCCCGTTTGCATCAACATCAAAATAATATCGCTGTGTCCGCAATAAACCGCTGCTGCCAGACCAATTCCATACATCCAGCCGCTTCCCACCGTGTATGATAGCGTGCTGACCACATTGTTTAAATGAGGCCGCTCCGCCTTTCTCGTATAATCCGCAACCAATGGAATCCATGTCAACGGCATCGCCAGCGACAGTTCAATGGCAGAGCCAAAGGACAATGGTGCAAATGGTTCTGCTGTCTCCACAGTTCCTCCAGATTGGATGACATGATAGCACATCGCGAATGTTAGAATCAACAGCAAAGACGATGCCAGCAAATTAATATGACCGATCTCTGCATCCTCTGCAAACACCCAAGCCATAACTGCTACCCCAATAATCAGACTCCATAGCCAGATGGGAAACATATTCGAAGTAATTGTCGTCAGCGTTCTGGCGCTGACATGAAGCATCAGTGCCGTCCACACAGTCAGTTGGAGAACATTCATCCCAGCAAAAATTCCAGCTCCCTGTGTTCCAAACGAAAATGCTACACAATTCATCGAACTGCGGCCGCTTTCCGCACCAATTCTTCCACATAAATAAAACAGCAGACCGCCAATCAGATGGCCGACAAAAATCGCCAGCAGTCCCTTTTTCATCCCCAACGGAGCAATATATGCGCCCGACATAATCTCTGCGACAGAAATGGATGCGCCGAGCCAGACCGCCATATTGCTGAGTACCGAAGTACGCCTCATCGTTTTCAATGACTTTCCTCCTCAGAAGAAATCGCTGCTATCAGTATACGATTTCCGTCCCGTGCTGTCAATGAGCACAACTGCTGAAAAACAATTGAACGGTCGACACATCCTGAACGTCTTTCTCACTTTTCTTCTGCTTCATTGATCATGAGCTCCAGCTGCAACAACAGGAAACCCTCTTCGGTACTTGTCCGAAGAGGGTATGTAACAGCCACTTCCCGTATCCCGATTGGCCAACACATTTATCCCTTCACTTTTGTCCAGATCGGAGCCTGATAAAAGCATGTCCGGTTCCCCGTGTGGCATGTCGGGCCTTTGGGAATTCCACGGTAAATCAGGGTATCATCATCGCAGTCCGTCAGAATTTCACTGACAAAAATGAAATTCCCCGAAGTCTCTCCTTTATTCCACAACTTTTGTCGGCTGCGGGAGAAAAACCAGGCAGTTCCCGTCTCCATGGTATTGCGCAGCGCCTGTTCGTTGGCATATCCCAGCATCAATACCTCATTGGTGCGTTCATCCTGACAGATGACCGGAATAAGCTCGCTCTTTACAAAATATTTATTCAAATCCATCGTTGATTCCTTTCTCAGAGCCGCACCGGAATACCGCGCGAGAGAACATATTCTTTGACTTGCGGAACCGTCAGTTCCCCATAATGGAACAGCGATGCCGCCAACGCCGCATCTGCACCGGTCTCCTCAAAAACATCGGCAAAATGTTCAATGGTACCACAGCCACCGGAGGCAATCACCGGAATACCAACTGCATCAACGACTTGTTTCGTCAGACTGTGGTCAAATCCGGACTTTGTTCCGTCACGATCCATCGAGGTCAGCAAAATTTCACCGGCTCCCAGTTCATAAACCTCTCGGGCCCATGCTATCGCATCCAATCCGGTGGGTGTTCTTCCTCCGGCTACATAGACTTCATAGCCGCTGGGACATTTCGTGAGGTCATCACAATGACGCGCATCAATCGCAACCACCACGCACTGACTTCCAAACTTTTCCGCCGCCTCGGCAATGATATTCTTATGTTTGACCGCTGCCGAATTTACGGAAATTTTATCCGCTCCCGCACGCAAAAGCTCTTTAAAATCATCACTTGTTCGAATGCCCCCGCCGACAGTCAGCGGAACAAATACCTGCTGTGCTGTCCGACGCACCACGTCAACAATGGTATGACGATCTTCAAATGTCGCCGTAATATCCAAAAATACAATCTCGTCGGCTCCCTGCTGCGAATAGAACGTAGCCAGCTCCACCGGGTCGCCCGCATCACGCAGGTTGACAAAATTGACCCCTTTGACAACACGCCCTTGATTGACGTCCAAACACGGAACAATTCGTTTTGCCAGCATATCAGCCGACCTCCTTCGCCGCTGCAATTGCCTGCTTGACATTCAGCTGTCCGGTATAGACTGCCTTTCCGGCAATCGCTTCATTGATCTTCATATCGCGCAGACGGATGACATCCTCCAGGGTGGATACTCCGCCAGATGCAACAATACCGCATGAAACAGCATCACGCAATTTCTGAAGTTGCTCAAAGTTGGGACCGGACAGCATGCCATCTTTATCAATATCCGTAAAGATAATAGTCTGCACTCCGTACGATTCCATCAGTCTGGCAAATTCAATATAATCCATTCCGCTATCGTTCAGCCATCCCTCAGTGCGGACCGTTCCGGACAGGGCATCAATCCCTACCGCAATCTTGTCTCCGTACTTTTCGCACGCTTCCTTGACCAGAGAGGGATTTTTTACCGCGGCAGAGCCAATAATCACACGCTTGACGCCGAGTTCCAGCACACGAGCAATATCCTCCATGGTGCGAATGCCGCCGCCCAGTTCCACCGATGCTCCAGTTTCCTCTATCACCCGGCGAACAACCGGATAATTGGGATGGGTTCCATCTTTTGCCCCATCCAAATCCACCATATGGATCAGTTCTGCACCGGCATTTAGAAACATTTTCGCCGTCTCCACTGCATCCTCCGCAACTTTATGTGCGGTTGCGTAATCTCCTTTTACCAGACGGACACACATCTGGTCTTTTAAATCAATTGCAGGCAGAATTCTCATTCGTTACCTCCTACCATGTTTCCAAAATTGCGCAAAATTGTCATTCCAATCTCACCGCTCTTTTCCGGATGGAACTGGCTCCCATACATCTGTCCGCGTCCCACGAGAGCCGGTACCTCATCCTCATAATCGCAGCTGGCAATCAAATCGCTCTTGCACGTTGGACACGCCTTAAACGTGTGAACAAAGTACACATACGATCCCTCCGGCACTCCTTTCATCAAAGGATCCTCTCGGTGGTAATCCAAACTGTTCCAACCAATCTGCGGCAGCTTCAGCTCTGTTTGAATTCTTTCCACGCGGCCGGGAAGCAGGCCGAGCCCCTTGCAGAGCCGAACTTCATCGCTCTCCTCAAACATCATTTGCATTCCCAGACAGATGCCAAGAAACGGTTTGCTCGTTGCGTTGGCAATCAGAGATTCCGTCAGCCCGGACTCGTCCAATGCCGCCATAGCATCCGGAAACGCTCCCACACCCGGCAGAATAATGCCCGATGCATCGTTCATTAGCTCCGGCGTGGTAACAATTTTATTTTCCAGTCCCAGAAAGTCCAATGCCTTGGAGACGCTCATCAAATTTCCGGCACCATAATCAACGATACCAATATATCCCATACTTTAAACACCCTCCTTCAGGATGCTCTCCAGTTCTTCAATCAGGATGCTGTTTTCCATATCGTCTCCCGTCGTAATGCGTAGCATATCATACTTGGCAAAGCAGCGCACACAAATGCTGCGCTCCAGCAAAGCCTCATACAACTTCTCGCATTGTTCCGTACGCAGAACCACAAAATTTGTATGTGTCGGCTGAACACGGAACACTCCATACTTTTCTGCCAGCTCACACATAGCGTCTTCCAACTCGTTCTTCCGCTCGATAATCTCTGCCGTCTGCTGCTTCGCCCATGCCGTATCTTCCAGAACACAGATCGCCGCCATCTGCGACACCGAATTGATATTATATGGTGAGCGGGTCTTATTTAACTGTTCAATCAGTGTGGTATCGCCAATCGCAAATCCCATACGGATTGCCGCACAGCCATAGGCCTTGGACAAGGTCTTGAGCACAAGAACATTTTCAAACATGCACGAACAGTCCAGAATGCTCTGATTCCAGAAATCCATATATGCCTCATCCACAACAACCAGCGTGTTGCTCAAAGCATTGCAGATTTTGAGGATTTCCGCATGCGTGTAACCCTGACCGCTCGGATTACACGGATTGGAAAAAATCAG
>CAYLXH010000012.1:5361-25292 GCA_964387535.1 uncultured Butyricicoccus sp.
CTCATAGCCCAGCTGCAATTCATCATTCTTGAGCGCGCTCACAACGGTGAGTTCCGCGACTTCGGCATAGAACTGATACATCGAGAAATCCGGCAGCGCAACCATGACCTTGCCGCCCTTGGGCACAAACGTATTCATAATCAGCATCAACAGTTCATCAGAACCGTTTCCAACCACAATATTCTGTGCTGCCACACCGAATTCACGGCCAGCTAACATGCGTACCGCAGAAACCGTAGGATCTGGATAGCGGTGAAAATCCACCGACATAATTCCGGTCGAAATCTCATCCTTCAGTTCCAGAGGCAGTTCAAAAAAGCTCTCATTGGCATCCAATTTGATGCGATAAATATTCTCACTCGGATCATATGGCGTCATATTCGAAAGTTTTTCCGGCAACGTAATCATAGCAATCATCCCTTTCCAAGAAAATCAATCCCCAGCATCCAAGCTGGCCTGCAGCTGCTGTGTCAACTGCTGAATCTTCTGCTTCTTCATCTTCATACTGGCCAGATTGACAATGACTCGTGCGCTGATCGGCGCTACCGTTTCAAACACTTCCAGTCCGTTTTCCCGCAGCGTGGTACCAGTTTCGACAATATCCACAATGGCATCCGCCAGATGGAGCAGCGGCGCCAGCTCCACACTTCCTTCAATTTTAATAATATCGACATCCATATTCTTTTCTGCAAAGAACTTTCGAGTCACTTCCGGATACTTCGACGCGATGGTACGCGTGTGATAGCCATCATAAAAATGATCGCCAACCTTACCGCACAAGCAGAAACGGCACGCGCCAAAACCAAGATCCAGCGTCTCATAGAACGTTCCGCCCTTTTCCATGATGGTATCCTTGCCGACAACACCCATGTCGCAGACACCATGCTCCACATAAGTAATGACATCTGCCGCCTTTGCCAGTACCAGCTCAATATTAGAATCCGGAAGGGTAAAAATCAACTTGCGCGAACCGGCGCGCAGCTCACTGACATCATATCCCGCCTTTTCCAGCAGCGTCAACGTTTTCTTTTCCAGTCTGCCCTTCGTAAGAGCAATGCGAATAATATTGTCCGGAGTCATTTCAATACCTCCATTTTTCTCATACTGCCCTCATCAAAGCAAACCAGCATCGGGATGTTCTTTTTGGCAGCCATTGTCATGGCATCGGAAATCGAATCACAGGGAGCCAATTCCGCAGAGTGTTCACTGCTGTGAATATAGGCCAGCGCCTTACGCAGATTGGCCGCATCGGTGAATACCAGTTCTGTCACTGCCGTCTCACTTTTGAGCTCTACCGAACCGGACAGTGCGTCAATATCAATTGCAAACCCGGTGGCGGGAATGTCTTTTCCAAAACGCGCACAAAGCTTGTCATAGCGGCCGCCGTCCAATACCGGCGACCCGGCGCCGCCCATATAACCGCGGAACATCATGCCGGTGTAATATCCAAACTCCTGTACCATGCCCAGGTCAATCATTACGTTGTCCCCAAAGCCAGCTCCCTCAATTGCCTTCAGCAAATCGCGGAGATAGGAAACCGCACTCAATACCTGCTCATTGTCCGTCAACGCCGACACTTCTTCCAGCACCTCTGCTCCGCCGAACAGTGTCGGCATCGCCTTGAGTGCGCGGTATGCCTCGCGGTCTACATATGGTTTCAGGACGTCATCCAACGCCGCAAACGATTTGTTTTCAATCAGACTGCGGATTGTCTCTGCCGTCTCATCATCTACTCCCAGCGAGTGAATCAGAGCGCGATACACCTCCGCATGTCCGAGCTCAATGCGAAATGTGTTTCCGTGTACGGCATCCAGCGCCTCAAACGCACAGGTCAGAATATCCAAATCAGCCATCATGCCCGATGCTCCCATCAGTTCCGCACCGGCCTGCATGACCTCCGTCGAATGGCCGCGGTGGAAGGAACTGGCACGGTGTACCTTCTGAATGTAATACAGTCGGAGTGGGAATGCATCCTCATCCAACTTGGTTGTAACCACACGGGCAATCGGCGTCGTGTTGTCAGGACGCATGACCAGAAGCCGTCCATTGCGGTCAGTAATCTTATACATGCGCTCCAATCCCAATGAGGAATGTGCCTGTGTAAAGACATCATAATACTCGACCGATGGAGTGATCACCTCATCATATCCACGCTCTTCAAACAAATTGCGGATTCGTCTCTCATTCTGACGGAACAGCCGTGTCGCGCCAAACAGGCGGTCACGCGTACCCTCCGGCGTCGAGATGGCATAACGGTTCATAATAACTACCTCTTAATCCTTTTTATGATTTCATCGCTTTAACGCGTTAACATAATAGCATTTGTGCAAAATAAAGTCAAGAATTTTGACTGTTTTTTTGATTATTTACAGAAATTTTTCCAAAGATAGAGGAAATATCTCTGATTTTCCCCTTACTATCTGACAGAATGCCCAATATCAGAACAAACTGACCTGCGTACTTTTGGCCATTCCATCCAGCGCTCCAATCTGTTCCAACAAATCGACAACGCTCTGAGATACCTTTGGGCAGCGAATGACGATATCTTCCTGCGACAAAAATTCTCCGTTCTTCCGCTCCTCCACGATGGACAGCGCGGCCTGTTCGCCGACGCCGGGCAGACTGGTAAACGGCGGAATCAGCGCTGTCCCCTCGACCAAAAATTTCGTTGCCTCCGAACGATAAATATTCATCGGTGCAAACGTAAAGCCTCGTCGGTAGAATTCATGTACGACCTCCAGTGTCGTCATCATATCCTTCTCTGCCGCGGATATGGTTTTATCCCGTTCTTTTCCCTTCAACTCCTCAATTTTGTCCAGACAGACCGTATCCCCCAGCACCATGCAGGATGCGTCAAATCCCTTTGCCCGAATAGAAAAATATGCACTGTAGAATGCAAGCGGCCGATGCACTTTAAACCACGCAATACGCAGCGCCATCATCACATATGCTACGGCATGCGCTTTCGGGAACATGTATTTAATCTTGTTACAAGAATCAATATACCAGTCCGGAACATTCTGTGCCTTCATCGCCTCTTCCCACTCCGGTTTCAGTCCTTTTCCCTTTCGAACTGCTTCCATAATGGTAAAGGACAGTTTCGGTTCCACACCTTTTCCCATCAAATAGTTCATAATATCGTCGCGGCAGCAAATACAGTCATTCAGTGTTTTTCCACTCTCAACCAAAACCTGGGCATTTCCAAGCCATACATCGGTACCATGGGACAGGCCCGAAATGCTGACCAGCTCGCCGAAGGTTTTTGGCTTTGTATCCATCACCATGCCGCGAACAAATTTCGCTCCAAATTCCGGCACCGCAATGCATCCCAGCGTTCCGAGAATCTTGTCCTCTTCCTCTGAGGTATAGTGCAGCGCTTTATTCGACGTAAACAGACTCATGACATCCGGGTCGTTGAGTGGGATTGCCTGCGCATCCACTCCTGTCATTTCTTCCAAATGTTTGATAATCGTCGGATCATCATGTCCCAGTTCGTCCAGCTTGAGCAGGTTCTCATCAATGGAATGGTATTCAAAATGCGTCGTGATAATATCCGAAGTCGGATCATCCGCCGGATGCTGCACCGGGCAGAAATCATAGATATCGACTTCCTGCGGGACAACAACCATGCCGCCCGGGTGCTGTCCGGTCGTGCGCTTAATTCCCGTACAGCCGGCAGTCAGACGATTTTCCTCCGCCCGTCCCACTTCCAGACCGCGCTCATCCATATATTTTTTGACAAAGCCATATGCCGTTTTTTCTGCCACAGTACCAATCGTACCTGCGCGGAATACATGATCATGTCCAAACAGTTCACCGGTATACCAATGGATCTTTGGCTGATATTCACCCGAAAAATTCAGATCAATATCTGGTACCTTGTCTCCATTAAAGCCGAGAAAGGTCTCAAACGGAATGGCAAACCCTTCCTGCCGCATAACCGTCCCACAGTGCGGGCAGACCTTAGGCGGCATGTCCACACCGCAGCTGAATCCCTCGTTCTCATGCCACTCGACATATTTGCACTCCGGGCAGAGATAGTGCGGGGCCAGCGAATTGACCTCCGTAATATCCGACATAAACGCCACAAGCGAAGAACCCACGGAACCGCGTGATCCAACCAGATAGCCGTCCTGCAGCGACTTAGCTACCAGTTTCTGCGCAATCATGTACATCACATCGTAGCCATTGCCAATAATGGAACCCAGTTCCCGGTCCAGCCGCTTCTTCACCACATCCGGCAGAGGATCTCCGTACATCCGCTTGGCCTTTTCATAGCACATATCTTCCAGTTCTTTCGCTGAACCTTCAATTTTGGGCGGGTAATTTTCCCTCGGGACCGGACGCAGCGTCTCACACCAATCCGCAATCTTATTGGTATTGGTAACCACCACTTCAAAGGCGCGATCCTCTCCCAAATAGGAAAACTCTTCCAGCATTTCATCTGTCGTTTTCAAGTACAGTGGCGCCTGATTATCCGCATCCGAAAATCCAAGACCTGCCATCAGGATACGCCGAAACGCTTCATCCTCCGGTTCCAGAAAATGCACATCGCCTGTCGCCACACACGGTTTCCCCAGTTCATCCGCCAACGCCAAAATCCGGCGATTAAATGTCCGCAGATCTTCGTCATCTTTGGCAATTCCTTTTTCAATCATGAATCGGTTGTTGGCAATCGGCTGAATCTCCAGATAATCATAAAACGACGCAATTCGTACCAGTTCGTCATGATCCGCACCGGAAACCATCGCAGAAAACAGCTCGCCCGCTTCACAGGCAGAGCCAAAAATCAAGCCTTCCCGGTGGCGGATCAGCTCACTGCGCGGCATAATCGGCTTTTTGTTGTAGTACTTCAGATGGGAATAGGAAATCAGTTTATATAAATTCTTCAGTCCCACCTGGTTTTTCGCCAAGACAATAAAGTGATACCGGCGCAAGTTTTTCAAGCTTCCCGTTTTCGCTTTGAGGCCTGCCAGTATCGGATTGATATCGGAAATATTGTTCGCATGATATTCGTCTCGCAGCTTATCCAACAGCTTGATGAAAATGCGTCCCAACACGGCCGCATCTTCGCTGGCACGGTGGTGCTCAAATGGCCCGACCTTCAGTGCTTTTGCCAATACATTGAGCTTATGTCGTGCCATATCCGGGAATAAAATGCGTGACATCTCCACGGTATCAATAGAAGTAAACGCGCGTTGGATTCCCAGTCTCTCGCATCCTTTGCGCACGAATGCCATATCAAATCCGGCATTATGTGCCACCAGCGGCAGATCACCGACAAACGTCAGAAAATCCGGCAGCGCTTCCGAAAGTTCCGGAGCATGTGCGACCGTCTCATCCGAAATCCCTGTCAATTCCGTGATGTTTGCCGGAATTGGCTTGTGCGGATTTACATAGGTATGAAACTCCTCCAAAATCTCCCCATTACGCACTTTTACTGCGGCAATCTCTGTAATTTCCTCTGTATCAGGGCGCAGGCCGGTTGTCTCCGTGTCAAAACAAACAAAGGTCTCTGTCAACGGCGCATCATACTCTCCCCGAACGACCGAGACCACATCTCCGTCATTGACATAATACGCTTCCACGCCATACAGCACCTTCAGATCAATTCCATTTCGCTCTATCGTATGCATGGCATCCGGAAACGCCTGAGCACAGCCATGATCTGTAACCGCAATTGCCGTATGTCCCCATCCTTTGGCCCGCTTCATCAATTCCTTGACGGGAGTAATGCCGTCCATTGTAGACATATTGGTGTGCATATGCAGCTCGACACGTTTTTGCTCACAGTGGTCGGTGCGAACTTTCTTCGTGCTCTGTAAGATACCCGTCGGCTCCATGACAGTTTCCTTCATGTAGGTGTCATAGCTGATCTTTCCCTGAATGGTCAGGTACATCCCGTTTTTAATCAGGTCCATCAGCTCCCCAGCCTTGTCAGCGGCGACAAATTTACTGACACGGATGGAGCTGGTCAGATCCGTCACATCAAATCCAATCTTGACCCACTGTTTTCCTGTATTTTTACTGGTGATTTCCTTGTGCTCAATAAAGAATACCTCGCCACGGATCGTCGCACTGTCCACAGAGTGAGCAGCTTCCTGGATGGTGACAACCGGTTCCTCATACAGACGACCATACAGCAAATTGTCCTCTTTCTTCGAAGCAAAGGATTTGCGCGCCGGGCGGCGGCTCTCATTGCTCGCCGTTGTTTTCTTCGGCGCGGTCTCCCGTACAGCAGCCGACTTCTTCACCTCATGGCGAAGTCGCTGCTCATGATCACGGATACTGCTCTGTGCCAGCCGCTGTTCGGTTTCCTTGCTGCTCTTCACCAGATTGACTGTGCAGGTCAGGCCGGTTTCTGCTCGAATCAACTCCGGAAGCTGCTGAAACGAGAACGAAAGATAGTCCACCCCCGTATCCAGCAGGGAGACCTCCAATCCCTGTTCCGTCTGAATCCATTCACTGTCTGCCAGATAGCCCTGTGCACACGAAGAGGACATCATCACATACTCCTTCAAACTGTCGATATACTCGTCGGTTAGGGACTCCATCCGATAGCGCGGTGAAATGCGAACTCGCGAGACGTGATATTGATCTGCAACCCCCGTTTCTATTTCCTGCAAAATACGGCGCGGCATCACGGCATCAAACTTCACCTGACACAAAATCGCTTTCCGGTCGTGGCTGACCGCAAGAGAGCATACCTCACTGTGTTGGAGGTATGCTCTGTGGGATTCATTTTGGTATTCATTGAACAATTCCTGTAACGTGTTCAACTGGTCTGCTCCTTTACCATTCTGTCAATTTCTTTCATCAGTTCGTCAACCAACTGATCCTGTGGAACCTTACGCAGCACCTCGCCATGACGGAAAATCAGTCCAACCCCATCTCCGCCAGCAATGCCAATATCCGCCTCCCGCGCTTCTCCCGGGCCGTTTACGACGCATCCCATCACGGCAACTTTCAGCTTTGTCGGAAGTGAGGCCACACGTTTTTCTACTTCCTCAGCGATTCCAATCAGATCAATCTTCGTGCGGCCACAGGTCGGGCAGGAAACAATATTGATTCCGGCATCATTTCGTCCCACTGCTTTTAAAATTGCATACCCTGCATGAATTTCCTCCACCGGGTCCGCTGTCAGGGAAACGCGAATGGTATCGCCAATCCCCAACGCCAGCAGTCCGCCGATTCCTGCCGCTGACTTAATGGTTCCCATGTACTGTGTTCCGGCCTCCGTCACTCCGAGATGCAGCGGATATCGCGTCTTTTCATGCATCAATTGATAGGCGCGCATCGTATCCGGCACGCTGGAGGACTTGAGCGAGACACAGATGTCATCAAAATCATAGCGATTCAGCAGTGAAATATGATACTGTGCACTCTCTACCATGGCCTCCGGCGTGGGAGAACCGTATTTCGCCAGAATGTTTTTCTCAATGGAGCCGGAATTCACCCCAATGCGAATCGGAATCTTTTTTTTTCGGCACAAATCTGCCACTGCCTTGACGTGCTCATCCGCTCCAATATTTCCTGGATTGATTCGAATCGCACCAACGCCGGCCTCAGCGGATGCAATCGCCAGACGATAGTCAAAATGAATGTCCGCTACCACCGGAATCGGCGACTTCTCACAGACTGTCGCGATCGTCTTTGCGGCATCCTCATTGGGAACCGTACAGCGCACAATATGGCAGCCAGCTGCCGCCAGTCTCTGAATTTGTTCCAGCGTCTGTTCTGCATTACACGGATCGGTGTTGGTCATCGATTGAACGGCAATCGGAGCACCTCCTCCGATCGGAACGTCTCCAACCCATATCTGCTTTGTTTTCATGTGTCTTTCTCCTATCCAACCACCAGACGAAGAATGTCCTGCCAGGTGATATATACCATCAAGGCCATCAGCAACGCCAAGCCGGCTGCGTGAATATAAGCCTCATACTTCCGATTTACCGGTCGGCGGATCACTAATTCAATGAATACAAACAGCAGCCGCCCTCCATCCAGTGCCGGAAGCGGCAGCAAGTTCATCACACCGAGATTGATGGAGATAAAGGCAACCAGCGTAAAGAATGACGCAAGACTGCTCCGTGCTGTCTCGGCCAGCATGTCTGTGACACCGACCGGACCGGATAATTCTTGAACGCCAACATGACCGGTAATCAGCTCTCGCAGGCTGACCCATACCATTCGGGCATAATTATACGATGTCACAACGCTCAATCGCAGCTTGCCGGATATCGTCAGATCCTCAACGGTAAAATTCAGGCCATACCGCATCACACCCTCGTCGTCTCCCTCAAAGTGCTGAAGCGGCATATAGACCTCTCTTTGCAATTTTTCGCCATCACGCAACACGACTACTGAATGCGTGTCCGAATCACTCAAACTGAGTGCCAGCGATACATCTCCGGTGTCTAAAATGCGGTATCCATCAATCCGCAAAATACGGTCACCTGCCAAAAGGCCATCGGTCCCTTCCGACACGAACCCCTCCTCCAGTGAGGACAGAACCGGAACAACCACTTGCTTCGCCGGGATACATAACACCAGAACAAGGAAAAATCCAACCAGAAAATTCATCAGCGCGCCGGCTGCCAGAATCAGGATCCGTCTGGCCCGTGAAGCCTTAGTAAAACAATGTGGATCGTCTGTCTCCTCGTCTTCCCCCTCCATAACACAGGCGCCACCAAACGGAAGAAGGCACAGCTTAAACTCCGTCTCCCCAATTTGATGATGAACAATGGCAGGTCCCATGCCAATCCAAAATTCATTGACACGAACACCGGACGCGCGTGCCGCTGCAAAATGCCCCAGCTCATGCGCCATAATTAAAAACCCAAATGCTAAAATCGCCAGAATTACGGTTAAAACAGTCAAAGAAACACCTACTTCACACACTCAAATACCATGCGGCGCGCAGCGCGATCGCTTTCCAGTACATCATCGACCGAAATATCCGGGAGATATTCCGCCCGATCCATTGCCATTGTTACCAACTCTGCAATCTGATGAAACGCAATTCGATCATGAAGAAACAAATCCACCGCAGCCTCGTTTGCGCCATTCAATACCGCTCCCATATTCCCACGAGCCTTGGCTGCTCTGACAGCCAGTGACAGCGCCGGAAACGCCTCCTGATCCGGCGCATAAAATGTCAATTTACTCAGCGAAGGAAGATCCAGCGGTGTCACCTTACTCGGTACACGGTCGGGATACGTCAGTGCATACTGAATCGGCAGGCGCATATCAGGATTCCCCAGCTGAGCAATCACCGAACCATCGGTATACTCCACGGCGGAATGAACAATGCTCTCCCGATGAACCACAATATCAATCTGCTCCGGATTCACATCATACAGCCACATCGCTTCGATCAATTCCAATCCCTTGTTCATCATCGTGGCAGAATCAATCGTAATCTTTGCTCCCATATTCCAATTGGGATGATGCAGCGCCTGTTCCTTGGTCACATGCTTCATCTGTTCGGCTGTCATGCCAAAAAACGGCCCGCCGGACGCCGTCAGCAAAAGACGGCGAATCGCATTGTCCGCCCGTCCCTGCAGACATTGAAAAATAGCAGAATGTTCTGAGTCAACCGGCAGAATGGCAACGCCTTTTTCTTTCGCCCGACGCATAACAATCTGTCCGGCGCAAACCAATGTCTCCTTGTTGGCCAGCGCAATGTCCTTTCCAGCATCAATGGCCGCCAGCGTCGGCAGTAAGCCAACCATTCCCACAACCGCAGTCACAACAACATCCGCTTCCGGCAGTGTGGCTGCTTCCACCATTCCTTCCATGCCGGAAACCACGCGAACCTGCATATCGCGCAGCCGTTCCTTCAGCTCTGCTGCCTTCTGTCTGTCATAGACACCGACCACTTCCGGCCGCAGGCGGCGGGCCTGTTGTTCCGCCAGATCAATATTCGTGTTGACGGTAATCGCGCAGATTTTTGCGTCAATGCAGTCTAAACAGTCAATCGTCTGTGTACCAATCGAACCTGTTGATCCCAGAATTACCAGCTTCTTCATTGTATTTATCCCACCATCATAAATGCATATATCAGCAGTTCTGTTGCCGGAGCGACAAAAATTACACTGTCAAACCGATCGAGCACACCGCCATGACCCGGAAAAATCTTACCATAGTCCTTGATACCGCTGCCGCGCTTGACCACTGAAAAGGAAAGATCGCCCAGCTGCCCCAGAATCGAGCCAAAGAATCCGAGCGCAATGTACTCCAAAAGAATCGAGCCGAGCGCATATCCACAGACAAAGTGAATGACAATTGCATAGATCATCGACAGAGCCGCCGCACCAATGACACCGCCAATGGAACCCTCCACCGTCTTCTTGGGAGAGACTACCGGCGCCAGTTTATGCTTGCCGAACGCCATGCCGGCAAACAGGGCACAGGTATCCGATCCCCATGCCGCAAGCAACGGAATCAAAATGTAAACTTTGCCGCCATCCATGCCAAAAATGCGAATCAGCGACATCAGCAAATAAGGAATTACAATCCCACCAAAAAACGCTCCTGCAATCTGTGTAAAACTAAATCTGTCATGGGTTTTCAGCAATACACAAAACAGCAGCACAATCGACAAAAATGCAACCAACTGAATCCAGAAACCAAACGCCAAAGAAGACGAGACGATTGACATAATCAATGCCAGCCCCATCGCCAGCAGCTGCAGCGGACGGCTGTGCTTTCCTGCAACCGCTGCAGTAAACTCCTGTGCAGCAATCATGGACAAAATGACCATCGCAATGGTGGCGACAATCGGCGGAAAGACATACAATGCCAACAGCACAAACGCCGCGCCAAATACTCCAAACAAAACCCGTGTTTTCATTCCTCTGCTCACACTCCTCCATATCGTCTCTGTCTCTTCTGAAACGATGCAATCGCTTTATCCAAGTCCTCTGTCTTGAAATCCGGCCACAACACATCTGTGAAATAGTATTCTGCATACGCAGACTGCCAAAGCAGGAAATTTGAAATCCGAATCTCCCCACTCGGTCGGATGATCAGATCCGGATCCGGCATATGTGCTGTATACAAATGCTGTGTCACCGTATCCTCGGTAATCTCCTCGGGAGACAGCGCTCCACGCTGTACCTCTTTTGCAATCGCACGCACGGCATTTTTAATCTCATCTCGGCCGCCATAATTGATACAGAGCGTCGCATGGGCGGGATCATCCAGCGTTCCGGCAATCATCTCACACTCGTCAATCAAAGCACAAATATCTTCCGGTAAAACCGAAAGATCCCCAATCACATGGACCGCAACGTTGTTTTTTTTCATTGTGTCCACAGCCTCCCGCAAATATTTGCGGAACAAATTCATCAGTGCATCGACTTCGTCCTGCGGGCGTTTCCAGTTTTCTGTGGAAAACGCATACACCGTAAAGTACTCCACGCCAATATCTTTACAGTACGTCGCAATCCGTCGGAATGTCTCCGCTCCGTTCGCGTGCCCAACTTTGCGCGGCAACCCACGCCGTTTCGCCCAGCGTCCATTCCCATCCATAATCACCGCAATATGCCTCGGAACCGTCATCGGCTTTTTTCCCTCTTTATGCAGCCCAAACAATGCCACCGTATAAACCAGCCTTTCCCAGCGGCAGACAGCCGCTCGTAAACTATGTTTCCATACAAGTATGGGCGACCTTCGCAGCCGCCCATACCCAATTCCTAATTCCTAATTCAGCTTAAATATCCTTCAGCTCTGCGGATTTTTTCGCCACCATCTCATCAATTTTCTTGACGTACTTATCCGTCATCTTCTGCATATCCTTTTCTGCATCCGCAATTTCATCCTCGCTCACTTCCGACTTTTTCTTTGCAGCCTTAAGCTTATCCATTGCATCACGGCGAATGTTGCGAACCGCAACCTTGCCATTTTCGCCTTCCTTTGCAACCTGCTTAATCAGATCTTTTCTGCGCTCCTCCGTCAGCGGCGGGAATGTAAGACGAATCAATTTGCCGTCATTCTGCGGATTAATGCCCAGATCTGAAGTCTGAATCGCCTTATTAATCGCCTTCAGCAGGGAACCATCCCACGGCTGAATCGTCAGTGTACGCGGATCGGGAGAAGCAATTGCCGCAACCTGATTTAATGGTGTCTGCGTTCCATAGTAATCCACCGTAATCTTGTGCAATACCGATGCATTGGCGCGTCCCGCCCGGATGCCGCCGAGCGTTTCCTGCAGTACATCCATCGTTTTCTGCATCTTTACTTCATATTTCGATATATCCATACTCTATACTCCTTCCTTTCAGGAACAAAATCAATTTATGTACGAACCAAAGTTCCCACTTTTTCGCCAAGAACCGCCCGGTAAATATTTTCCGGATCCTTCAATGCAAAGACCAGAACCGGAATGCTGTTATCCATCGACAGTGTGGTCGCCGTTGTATCCATGACTCCAAGCCGCTGCTTGATCACATCCATATAGGTCAGATCATCATATTTTTTTGCATCCGGATTTTTAGCCGGATCAGAGTCGTACACACCATCAATATTCTTTGCCAGCAAAATAATATCCGCGTTAATTTCAGCAGCACGAAGGGCCGCAGCCGTATCAGTTGAAAAATAAGGGTTACCGGTTCCGCAGCCAAAAATAACCACGCGGCCTTTTTCCAAATGACGGGTTGCCTTGTTGCGAATATACGGTTCGGCAATCTGCCGCATCTCGATCGCCGTCTGCACACGGACATCAACGCCACGCTGTTCTAAGGCATCTGCCAATGCCAGAGAATTGATCGTCGTTGCCAACATACCCATGTGATCGGCTCGCGTGCGCTCCATGTGGTCTCCGCCATCCTTCACACCGCGCCAGAAGTTACCGCCGCCGACAACAATGCTCACCTGTGTACCAATATCGACACATCGCTTGATCACATCGCAGACCGGTCCGATGACATTAAAATTCAATCCAAATTTCTTGTCTCCTGCCAATGCTTCACCACTGATTTTTACCAGAACTCGCTTATATTTGGGCGTATCCATTGCAACTCATCCTCCGATTGGAATAACCTTGTATTGCTTCTATTTTACATGATTATCAGACAGATTGCAAATCATTCTGTGTTTTTTCTATGCGTTTGTGACGTCGGCAAAAATTTATCGCGATTTTGCAAACTCTTATATTGTGAAACCTACAAAATGATCCTAAAATAAGACAAAGAGGACACTCCCAAGTGTGCTTCACTCTTTGGGAACGTCCTCTTCATTTCTACTTTTCAAGACGCTGTGCGCCCTGACAGAAAATCATATGTGTTATTTTCTGTTTTGATGCAGCAATAACGGCATTCTTTTTCTTCTGGGATACAAGACTTGCACGTGTCTATCAGGTACTTTAACACATTCTCCCACTGCTGCACCGCCCAAGATGCAGATTGCGCCAATCGCCTGCGGCAGAGCCAGAACCTCTCCCAGCACAACAACGGAGAACAACACTGCCGAAAGCGGCTCCAAATATCCACAAATCGCAACAGTCTGAACCGGCAAATCGCCAATCGAAGAAAAGTACAAATAGCAGCCTATTCCAGTATTCAATACCCCAAGAATCAGAATCCACATCACGTCACTCTGTGCGACCGGAATCGCGTATCCGCTTTTCAGTCCAACAAAAATTGCAACGGCCAAAAAGCTGCTCACCAGTTGCAGAAGAGAATTTTCCATACCGGTAATCGCCTTTGCCTTTTTATTGGAAATAACCATTACCGCATACATTACTGCAGACATTCCGCCGCAGAACAGCCCCCAGACATTGATTCCTCCATCCGACTGACCATTCACAAGCAAAACTCCAAAAATGACAACGATAAATCCTACCGTTTTGGGTAGTGTCAGCTTCTCCTGAAACAGGATCGGGGACAACACAATGACAATGACTGGACCGCAGTAATACAACAGCGACGCAATACTGACTCCAACTTGAATATATGCTTCATATAAAAATAGCCATCCCACACCCAGCGCTGCGCCAGAAATCATAAGAAAGAGAACATCTTTTTTATGACGGTAAAACGAAACCTTCTGCTTTGTGAGGAAAAACAGTGCCAGAAGAAAGATACTACCGATCATCGTACGTAATAATACAATCTGATAACTGCTCAGTGCAATATTGCTTGCTACAATCCCGTTGCTTCCAAACAACAAAAGTCCCAGAATATATTTGGTATATGACTTTTTCATAAGGTCTCCTTTCCGACAGCAATGTCTCGTAACGTTCTTGAAATCACACATTCCATGTTTCAATCAATCCACCGAAATGAACTGATATAAAATCGTATCTTGCTCTTGCTTTTTTTACGGTTTCATCATATCATATATTTATACATTTTAAAAGCGAATCTTTTTCATGTTAAACATTACATTTTCAAATGAAAGGAGCAATCGAAATGGATGTCAATATTTTAAAGTACATTGCTTTTGTCAAAACCGTTGAATACGGAAGCTTCACAAAAGCCGCTGAGCTTCTCAATTACTCACAATCCGGAATCAGCCGTATGATCAGTGATTTAGAAAAGGACTGGAATGTATCTTTGTTGGAGCGCAGCCGTGCTGGAATTCGTTTGACTTCCGATGGCATCAAACTTCTTCCGTATATCAAAAGTGTCTGCGAGGAATACAGCAAGCTCCAAATGCAGGTAGACGAATTAAACGGCCTCCAGTCCGGCTTAATCCGCATTGGTACCATCTCCAGCATTGCAACGCATTGGCTTCCAAATATTATCAAAGAATTTCAAAAGACCTACCCAAACATTGATTATGAATTGCTGCTCGGAGATTACGCCGATATTGAGCAATGGATCGCAGAAGGCCGGGTAGACTGTGGGTTCCTGCGACTGCCAACACGTCCTGAGTTTGACACCATCTCTCTGGAACAGGATCGGTTACTGGTCGTTCTCCCCGAAAATCATCCTCTCACCAACTGCAATACCGTTCCGATAACCGCACTCGCCGAGTATCCATTTATGCTGCTCAAGAAAGAAGAAAAAGCAGACATTTCAGAGATATTTGATCAGTACGATATCCAGCCAATGATTCGCTTTACCACAATTGATGATTATGCCATCATGTCCATGGTTGAAAAAGGACTGGGAATCAGCATCCTTCCGGAATTGATTCTAACACGCACACCATATCACATTGTCACAAAAGAACTGGACATCCCGGCATATCGTACGCTGGGTCTCGCCATGCGAGACAAACGACGCATTTCCCTTTCCGTCACTCGATTAATTGAACATCTGGAGTATCGTTCGGATGAATCGGATACATATCATGCACTCTCTCCATGATAAAAGCACAAAAATAAGGGGCAACTTCTTACGAAGTGCCCCTTATGTATCAATTAGGAATATTGTAGATGAGCAATCAGCCGACTTTATAACGACCTGCTCCGACATAACGGTTTGCATAATATGTCTCAGACAAATTGGAAGTAATAACACCGCTCTTCGAATTTGCCGCGTGAATAAACTTGCCATTGCCTATGTAAATGCCAACATGGCTCACACCGTCTCCGCTCGTATTAAAGAATACAAGGTAGCCTTTTTTCAAATTATCTCGAGAGACCTTAATGCTGGAAGCATACTGGCTGGACGACGTTCTCGGAATCGAGACTCCACACTTGCCATATACCCATTGGCAAAGGCCGGAACAATCAAACGTATTCGGACCTTCTGCGCCGTACACATAGTCACAACCCAACTTACTCTTGGCCAGAGAAACGACATTCTCACGGAAAATCTGGCTGGCCGACTTCGTCGTGTCAGAACTTCCACTGCTCTGATTCTGGTTGGTATCCGATGTGTCTGTGCTCTGCGCCTCACCCTCAACCTCAACATAATTCTTACGAACATAACCGGTAACACCGTTAACCTTTACTTTGTACCAGTTACCCGTAGACGAGGTCTTCAGAACCGTACGCGTCATACCTTTTTTCATTACCTCAACAACTTCGCTGGAGCTATTTCCCTTGGCATGAAGGTTGGTATTGACAGTCGCTGTAACTTTAGTTGCAAATGCACTGGTCGCTACGGTAGCAAACAGCAATCCAGTGATCAATGTAATCTTCCATTTCTTCTTTCGCAAAAAATGCATACCGGAAATCCTTTCTCTATTCTACGTTCCTCATTATCATGTAATTCTCTTGATTCCGAATTGTAATCAATTTGTAATTATAATACATGATTCTGTAACATTTGTCAATACCCATTCCAAAAAGCTCTGTTACTTTTTATCATTTTTTCAAACATGGTATCATTTCCTGTCGTCTTGTAATCCATATTCGGTTTTTCTCCGCAAAGCAGTTTGCAAAGATCACACATCTCCGCACCGTAATTTTCCTCTATCCACAAGGGTAACTGGCACTATCACCGTGTTGTTCTGCGGATATCGCAGCTCCGGAGCACCAATCAGGTTTCCCTTAACGATTGCCCTCTGCCCATCATTCCTCCTTGTTTGTCACGCAATACAAAATACAACATAACTTGACATACGGGAGATCGATACAATGGCTACCATGATTGCAACCATACAAGACATCCAGCAAAACAATCTGTTGGTGCGTGATCGCCGTACCGCACAGGATGTTCTTGTCCACACTCGATGCGCACGCCGCTTTCGCTCCGGCGACATCGTGCGCATCCTATACAGCGGTGCAATGACTATGAGCATTCCGCCACAAATCACCGCAATCCGTATTGTCAAGCTCAGATCTTACAGGCACTGATCTCCGGGAGGGCATTTGCTCTCCCGGAGTTTTCTGTTTCCTTTCGGCTTTCAAGCCACTCAGGTGTCTACCATACTCGCCAGCTCCGGAGGGATGTCCGGGGCATTTTCCAAATCATACGGACAGCGCCCCAGATACTCCATGTTGGAATACCGAAACTCAACCAGTGTTCCATCTGTGTGTCGGTATACCACTCGAACAGTATGCGGCGCGTGTTCTTTGCAATACTTGATGATTTGTTGATATAGGTTCATGTCATCCACCCCTCCTTTCTGAAATCTATGCATCTCATCATACGATGATATCAGCACCCCTACTCCATCCCATTCACACCCGCACGAAGCACGATCCGTCACCGTTACTGTGTAAGGAGAGCACAATATGAACCGAATGGATGCGATATATGCCCGTCAATCTATCGAAAAAAAAGATAGCATATCCATCGAATCGCAAATTGAACTATGCCGTCGTGCAGCGGATCCGGATGCTGTCGTTTACCAGGATTCCGGATACTCAGGAAAGAACATCCACCGTCCCTCTTTCTCCCAGCTGATGGATGATATACGAGTTGGAAAAATCAAGAGGGTGTTCTGCTATCGTCTCGACAGAATCTCACGATCCGTACTGGATTTCAGCTTGTTATGGCAGACATTTGATGCAAATCAGGTAGAATTTGTCAGTATTACAGAATCCTTTGACACACGCACTCCAATGGGCAGAGCAATGGTGATTATCATTATGACATTTGCTCAGCTGGAACGCGAAACCATTGTCAGCCGTTACACAACAAATCGGTATGCACGATCCAACGGAGGGATATGGGCAGGGGGAAAAGCCCCCTTTGGTTTTCAAATTGCGAAAGAACAGATCAACGGAAAGCGACAGTCCATCCTAAAACCAGTACCTCAAAAATTAACTATAATAGTATCGTTGTTCGAACAATACGCATCCGGTACCTGTTCTCTCCACTCGCTTGCAAACGATCTCAATAAAAAAGGAATTTCCCCGGAAGGCCGGGGTCTATATTGGAATTCCACAACAATCCGCCGTATCCTCCAAAATCCGGTTTATGCCAAAGCCGATGTTGATCTATATTCCTACTATTACTCGTCCGCAAATATTGTAAACGATATTCATGAATTTGACGGCTCACACGCGGCATATTTGACCGTCAAGGGTGGAAAGTCCTCCGGCGGCAGCCGTACGCTATCGTTGGCATACCATCAAGGGGTGATTCCTGCCAATATCTTTCTCTCCGTACAAACTGCGCTATCCAGAAACCAACCGATCAAAAATGGCGTGAGAAGCAAGGCAACTTGGCTGTCTGGATTATTAAAATGTGCGGAATGCGGTGGACGCATCGCCACATTTCAAAATAAAGGGAACACATACCTTCAGTGCTATAACCGCTTCCATTCCATCGGCCGATGTAACGCAGTGATTCACGGAAACGCCACGATCTGCGAATCCTATGTAGCGGCGGCTATACAGGCCAGACTTCAAAGGCTTGTGGGCTCTGCTTCTATTGATTCAGAGCCAAACGCTCATGTGAATGCACTCAAAATCAAACTGTTGGAGAACGAACAACAAACCATCAATCTGATTGAAGCAATCAAAATTGGCGGAACCTCTACGATTCGGATGATTGAGAGCGAACTGCGCACGTTGGAGGCAGAACATGAACGGCTGACTGCGGAAATCTCCAAACACCAGCCGAAACAACATCTTGTTCCGGAAGGACTCGAGTATATCAATTTCTCAGAGCTGGACTATGACGGCAGGCGAGACATCGCTCGACTGCTCATCGACCATATCTTTGTAACGGATGATCAGTCAGTAAATATCGTCTGGAAATAGCTCATACTTTTGTTGCTCTTGTATCTAACAATGTCTGCATAAACCAGTCGAGATTTAATCTTGTCATTTCCCGGATTCTCCGATTCTCTTTTGTGTCCCCCTCAAAGGATTGTACTTGTGCAATGGTACTCTGATACGCCTGATCAACATATTTCTGTGGATTCCGATACTGTTTCCACTCCTCCCGGAGAAACTCCGCGCGGTACTGAGTCGACTGTGCCCATGGAAATCCCGATTGCCGTCGGATCTCCGGGTCACGATACCACGGATACCCTCCAAAAATTTCATCCGCACACTCACCAGAAAGAGCAACCGTTGCAAGCTCTTTGATCTGCCGGCAGAACAGCAATAACGAAGAGTCAACGTCGACCATCCCAGGAAGATCCCGCGCTTCTACCGCATCAAACAGTGCCTGCACCAGTTCGGGCGTATCAATCGTAATCAGATGATTCTCTGCGTCAATAGCATCTGCCGTCATCGCAATAAAATCATCATCCGTATTCGGCTGAAAATGTGTCGAATGAAAGAAATCTTTGTTATTTTTATACGTGACAGAAACGGTATGCAGCCGCTTTCCCTGCTTGCGATATTCCTCGGCCGCAATGGAAGAAATAATGCTGGAATCCAACCCACCTGATAAAAACGTGCACAGCGGAACATCACTGACTAACTGTCGGCACACAGAATCCCGTACCAACTCTCTCACTGTAGAAATGGTCTGCTCTAATGTATCTTCATGCGGCTGATCCTGTACGCTCCAATATCGTCGGAGAGAGAGTCCACGTTTTTGGTCAAACCATCCACAATATCCTGGCTTCACTTCGCGAATTCCGCAGAATACACCGCTTCCTGGTATATGTCCTGGGCCAATCAGCATGATTTGAAAAATCGAATCCGCATCTATCTGCGCCGGAACATCGGGGTGCAGCAACAATGTCTTAATCTCCGATGCAAACGCAAACCCATTTTTCTTTTCGATGAAGAATAACGGTTTTACCCCCAAGCGATCACGCGCCAAAAAGAGTGCACGACTGACAGAATCCCAAACCGCAAATGCAAAAATACCATTCAGCTGCTTGACGCAGTCTTCTCCCCATTCCAAATAGGCATGTAAAACAACTTCCGTATCCGAGGCGGTCTGAAAGAGATGCCTCCGCTGGCTCAGCTTGGCACGCAATTCCTCGGTATTATAAATCTCTCCGTTATAAACAATGACACATTCTCGTTCTCCATCCGACCAACTCATCGGCTGTATTCCATGCTCCGTATCAATGACGGCAAGTCTGGAATGCAGTAACACAACTTCCCCCTTTCTCCACAC
>CAYLXH010000013.1:0-24083 GCA_964387535.1 uncultured Butyricicoccus sp.
GTGCGCTCACGCAGAGCCAACAGCGTGCGCATGGCGCCGGTACAGAGGGCAAAGACCGCACAGAACAGAAGATAGCCATACGCGGCGGTGCCCCAGAACGGGATGGCAGCGGCGACGACGAGGGTCAGGGCGCCGCTGGACGCACAGAGAATCGTGTAGACACGTTTCATATCAGCCCTGTGCTTCCTCCAGCTGGGACGAAAGGGCTTCCCACTGCTCCATCAGCTCCATCAGCTGGGTTTCCACCTCGTCCTTTCGCTGGGACAGATCCAGCAGTGTGGTGGGATCCATGGCGGCGGCCACCATCTGTTCGTCGATGGCGGCGCTCTCCGCTTCCCACGCGGCGATGTCGCGCTCGAGTTTGTTGATCTTTTTCTCGAGGTTTTTCGTGCCGCCCTTGGGACGGGGTTTTTCTTTTTTTGGCTTGGGGACGGCCTGCGCCGCCCGCTCCGCGGCCTTCTGTGCGCGGAACGCGAGATACTGCTCATAATTGCCCGTAAAGTCGACCCAGCCGTCCTCCATCAGTACGATGATGCGGCTGGCGAACCGGGAGACGAAGTAACGGTCATGCGAGACAAACAGCAGCGTGCCGGTAAAGCTCTCCACGGCGTCCTCAATCCACTCGCGGGACAGGATATCCAGATGGTTGGTGGGCTCGTCGAGAACCAGCATATTCAGCTTGTCATACATCAGTTCACACAGACGCAGACGGCTCTTCTCTCCGCCGGACAGCTTGGCCACCGGCTTGAGCTGATCCTCCCCCGAGAACTGGAAGCGTCCCAGCCGGTTGCGGGCGGTCTGCGGGGTGAGGTTTTTCTCGTAAATCAGCGTGTCAATCAGGTTGCGGTTTTCGTTTTCAAAGTGCACGACCTGCGGCAGATAGGCGGGCTTGAGCCCTTCGCCCTTTTTGACGGTTCCGGCGTCAGCCGGTTCCAGGCCGAGGATGATGTTGAGCAGCGTGGTCTTTCCGGTGCCATTGTCGCCGAGGATGGCGACCTTTTCGCCGTTTTTGACCTGGAAGGAGATGTCGTGAAGAATCTCGCGGCCGTCAAAGCTCTTGCAGATTCCGCGGACCTTGAGCACGTCCTGCGTCTCATAGTTCGGATCGCCGAACATCATGTTCATCCGGCGCTCCTTCTTGGGGCGGTCGGCGATGGTCATGCGGGCGATACGCTTGTCAATCGAAAAGGCGCGCTTGTGCATCTTCTCGGTTCCCCACTGGTGCATCTTGCGGGACTGATCCTGCAAGCGCTTGAGTTCCTCCATCTGGTTGTTGTGCTCCGCCAGACGCTGTGCATAGCGCAGCTGGCGCTCCTCCGCGTAATAGCTGTAGGAACCGGCATAGAAATCGGCGTGACCGTCCACCAGCTCGATGATGCGATCGCAGCACTGGTCGAGAAAATAGCGGTCATGCGAGATGGTGACCACGGTGCCCTTGTACTCGTCCAGGAAGTTGCCGAGCCATTCAACGGCATCCATGTCCAGATGGTTGGTGGGCTCGTCGAGCAGCAGGATGTCGGTGTCCTCCAGGATGATGCGGGCGAGATTGACGCGGGTCTTTTCGCCGCCGGACAGGACGTCAAACGGCTGGTCGCGCATTTCGCGCGGAATTTCCAGACCGTTACAAACTTTGTCCACCTCGAAATCCAGCGCATAGCCGCCCATGGCCTCCAGCTCGGCCTGCAGCGCGCCGTACTGCTTGAGCAGCTGGGAGTCGTCGTTGTGCTCCATGCGGCGCTCCATGTCCTTCATGCGGCCACGCACCTCGTCGATGCGGTGAAACGCCGAGCGCAGGATGTCCTCGACGGTCGCCTCTGGGTCGTACACCGGAATTTGGTCGATGACGCCGACAGTGCGGTCTTTGGCGAGGGTGACGCTGCCGCTCTCGTAGGGCAGCTCGCCGGTGAGGACGCGGAACAGCGTGGTTTTGCCGGCACCGTTCGGGCCGACGATGGCGACTTTTTCGCCGGGAAAAATATCAAAGGTAATGTCGTGCAGAATCTGATTTTCTCCGAAAAACTGATTCAGACCGTGTATGCTGATGTCAGCCAAAGCGGGACCTCCCTGGTACAAATTTTGAGTGAAACGAACAGAAAAGGAGAACGGGCGGGATGTGCGATGCAGTCCGCCGGCGGAACAAACACGGAAAAGCCCAGCTTTCGCTGAGCTTTCCCAATCGTGTCCGGGGAAGACTTACATCTTCACGGGTGCTTCGTAGGTTTCGCCGAAGGTTTCCACTGTGACGGACTGCATGACCTGCGGCTCTACCGGCTTGTCGCTGTAGTCGCGCTTGGTGGAGACGATGCGGTCGCAGACGTCCATTCCCTCGATGACCATGCCGAAGGAGGCGTACTGGCCGTCCAGATGCGGTGCGTCGGCAACCATAATAAAGAACTGAGAGCCGGCGGAATCCGGATGCATGGCGCGTGCCATGGACAGAACACCGCGGGTGTGGCGCAGCTCATTGCGGAAGCCGTTCATGAGGAACTCGCCCGGAATCTGGTAGCCCGGGCCGCCCATGCCGGTGCCGTTCGGGTCGCCGCCCTGGATCATAAAGCCCGGAATGACACGATGGAAAATCGTCTCATTGTAAAAGCCTCTGGAAATCAGATCAATAAAATTGCGGACGGTGTTCGGAGCGACCTCCGGGTACAGCTCCGCCTTGATGACGCCGCCGTCCGCCATGGTAATCGTGACAATTGGGTTTTTCATATTGTGTGTTCTCCTTTATTCAACAATACATTCGTAAGCTCATTGTAGCAGACTGGGCAAACAGTGACAAGTTTTTTTGCTCAGAAAATGTGCTTCGGCGGCTCATGCGGTCGGACAGGTGAGAAAAAAGCGGCGACAGCGGCAGAAAGTGTCCGTGTATGATTGCGCGGAGCGCGGCAGATTTGCTATAATAAAGAAACAGAATACAATGAGACGGCTGCGTTGTTGATAACCGACAGAACACGCAGAATGGAAAGGATGAATTGGTATGACAGTTGTAGAAATGGGTCAGAAGGACGGCGTAACCGGCGGCGTTCTGAAGGTGGAAATGCTGCTGGATGAGCAGCAGCTCAACGGCAAGTGCGGCCTGTACGCAAGATGTACGCTGGATCCGGGTGCCACGTTGGGGCATCATGAGCACAATGGGGAGACCGAGACGTATTTCATTCTCTCGGGTTCCGGTGTGTACGAGGACAACGGCACGGATGTTCCGGCCAAAGAGGGTGATGTGTTCTTCTGTAAGGACGGAAGCGGACACGGTATCACAAACAATGGCGATGTACCGCTGGTATTTATGGCACTGATTATTCTGGGATAACACCACAAAACGGGCTTCTGCGAATTTTGCAGAAGCCCGTTGTTTTATTCGGATTCCGGGGTGTCAGAGTCCTCCGGCACGGTAGGTGCGGGATTGACATGTACCATACAGTGTTTGACGGCAGGGAACTTTGCTTCAATGGCGTGGTGGGTCCGCTCTGCCGCGGCATGGGCCTGGAACAGCGGCATGGTGCCGTCTACGGCGATCTCGACATCGACGTAGATGCGGTCGCCAAACAGGCGGGTCTTGACAAGATCCACAGCGACGACATCGCTTTGTGCGGCGCAGACCTCAAGAATTTGATGGGAGATTGCCTCGTCGCAGGCGCGGTCGGTCATTTTGCTGATGGCGTCGCGGAAAATGGTATACGCGGCGTGGATGATGAACAGGCAGATGACAACGCTGGCGACCGGATCCAGGACCGGAAAGCCGAGACGGGCGCCGCCGATGCCGATCAAACTGCCGACCGAGGACAGGGCATCTGAGCGGTGGTGCCACGCGTCTGCCATCAGGGCGCTGGAGCGGATTTTTTTCGCGGCACGACGGGTATATTGATACATCAGTTCTTTGGCTACAATTGAGACGATCGCAGCGATGAGAGCCAGACGGCCGGGAATTACGAGCGCTGTGCTGGTGGCAGACAGGATTTTGTTCACTCCGGAGGCGCCGATTCCGAGTCCGGTGGCTCCCAAGGCGATGGCGAGCAGGATGGCGGCGACACATTCCATGCGCTCGTGACCGTAGGGATGATCGCGGTCAGATTCCTTGCCGGCCATGCGAATGCCGATGATAACGATCAGTGTGCTGATGACATCCGAGAACGAGTGGATGGCGTCGGAAATCATTGCACCGGAATGGGCGACAAAACCGATCACCAGTTTGAGCAGGGACAGGATGATGTTGCCGACGATGCTAATGCGGGAGGCCCGCATGGCGATTTGTTCGTTGGTAAGTTCCGACATGACGTTTCCTCCTTATATCGCGGGAAATGATTCAAACCAGTATACGGCAGTGAGAGGGCGGTGTCAACCATTTTTTCACATGGCAGCGCCGTTGCGGGCAGCAGCGCAGGGAATGGATGCGAATAGAGAGAAAAGCGCCCTGCAGGACAGCAGCGCGCTTTTCTGAAAGAGAGATATATTTTAGAAAAGAGAAAAGAAAGGCAAATCAGGTGGTCAGAGTGGTGCCGCACTGATAGGCAGACAGTGCCATAAACAGAACGACGACACAGAGGAATAGAAAAACAAGAAATAGGAAGAAAGAAGGCAATCCTCCGGGCAGTCGCTGCTTCATCTGTTGTCACTCCCCTCTGACTGATTTTATCATATCAAAAATGTAGGAAACTGTCTATGGACAACTTGTTTAACATTTCTGTGTTTTGTAATAGAAAAACCGACAAAAACAGAAGAAATACCGCCGAAAAATAGGGAATCATAGCAATCAGTGCAAAGTGGCACCGAAAAGAGAAAGAAGGCACAGAGGAATAAACTGCGCCTTCTTAGAAGAGAAATTGGAGAAAGTTGTGTATTTAGTGCAGGGCATAAACCGTGCTGTTTGAGTTTATTATACCGCATGAAAACAAGAATATGTGCGCAAAAATCGTTTTTTTTCGCAGGAAATCGGGTTGTATTAGAAAAATTGTCAAAAACTACAATTCTGTCATCATAATCACTCCAAAATTTCACCAAAAATGGCTTGACGGTAGGAAAACAAACCCGTTATAATGAGGTTGGATAGCTGGCTGACGTTGAGAAACGGACGGTCGGCGGAGAGAGAAAGAGGATAAAAGCAGTGTGCTGGAAGAGAGCGCCTGGTTTTATCGAGATTACACGTTTGAAAGAGAGGAAATTATTATGGAAAAAGTTAAGATTGGTTTGCTGGGCTGTGGCCGTATTGGTAAGCTGCATGGTACGAATCTCGTTCAGTCGATCCCGCAGGCAGAGTTGGTTGCCGTTGCAGATCCGTTCATGAACGATGGCATCAAGGAGTGGGCTGCTGGCCTGGGAGTTACGAAGGTATATGACGACACGCAGAAGATCATGGATGATCCGGACATTGATGCAGTAATGATCTGCTCTGCTACTCCGACTCACCTGGATCTGATTAAGGCTGCTGCTTCGAAGGGCAAGCATATCTTCTGTGAGAAGCCGCTGCACACCGACGTCAAGCTGATCAAGGAGTGCATCCGCATCTGTGAGGAGGCCGGTGTCAAGCTGCAGGTTGGTTTCGTTCGCCGTTTTGACCACAACCACAGCATGGTTCAGAAGACGGTTGCTTCCGGCAAGATCGGAACGCCGAGCATCGTGAAGATTTCCTCCCGTGACCCGGAGGATCCGCCGATGGCATACGTTGAGGTTTCCGGCGGCATCCATGTTGACATGACCATTCATGACTTCGACATGGCTCGTTTCCTGTCCGGTTCCGATGCCGTAGAAGTATATGCAATCGGCATGTGCGTCAACCCGGAGTTTGCAAAGTATGACGACGTAGACAACACCGTTATCACCATCAAGTTTGCCAACGGTGCGCTGGGTGTGATCGACAACACCCGTTCTTCCTGCTATGGCTATGACCAGAGAACGGAAGTTCAGTGCTCCAAGGGCTGTGTTCAGGTTTCCAATGACCTGGAGAACACCGCAATGATCTCCTGTGCCGAGGGCGTTGAGGTTGCCAAGCCGACCTACTTCTTCCTGGAGCGCTACAACGGTGCGTTCATTGAAGAGGTCACCCAGTTCTGCAAGGCTGTTCTGGGCGAGCAGGAGGTTCCGGTAGGCGGCTATGACGGTCTGCAGCCGGTTCTGATGGCAAAGGCTGCAAAGCTGTCCCTGAAGGAAGGCCGTCCGGTCAAGATTTCCGAAGTAGACGAATAAGCAGCGAATTGCATACTAGCAAAACCAAGGCCGGTTTCTGTCGCAGACAGAGACCGGCCTTTTTGCAAGAGGGCCAAACGAAAAATAACACAAGCGCCATGAGAATACCATGGCGCTTGTGTTGGCTTCGATGGATACTATCACATGGAGACCAGAGCAGAACAACGGTAGATACGGTTATTCGTGTTCGGATTGTGCCGCGCGCTCTGCCTCGCGCATACGGTGCTCCTTTTGCCAGCTCCGCGGAGACAGACCAAAGGTCTTGCGGAAGGCACGGGAGAAGTGCAGCTGATTCTGATAGCCGACGGACAGCGCAATGGTGCCAATCGGTGCCGTGGTCTCGCGCAGATAGCGGCAGGCGATCTCCATGCGGTATTCAATCAGATACTCCTGCGTGCTCTTTCCGGTCTCGTCGCGGAACAGCTTTCCGAGATAGCTGCGGTTCAGGCCGCAGTGCTCCGCGATATCCTCTACGGTAATATCGTGCATATAATTTTTCTGAATCAGGTCGATGGCCTGCTCGACATAGTACCGGCGCTGGTTGCCGGGGCGCTGGGGCTTTCGCTGAGCGGTCTCTTCCTCCAGCAGTCCGATGATCAGCCAACATATGCCGAGCTGATAGGCTTCGTTTTCCCGTGTGGACTCCATCAGGTGGGCGAAAGCCCGTTCTGTACGGGTGGACCCCGCCGGAACCGACAGCGGAAGTACCGGGCTGTTGGACGACAGATTCAGCTGATTCAGTTCGGAGAGCAGGATACTGCCCTCCAGCTCTACCCATTGAATCGTCAGTGTTTCATTTTCTTCTGGGAGAATCTGGCGGGTTTGATTGGGGAACAGGAGAAAGACCGATCCGGGCGCAACCGGATAGGCTCCATTTCCAATGCGCACCTTGCCAGTACCGCTTACCACATAGTGTATGATATAGTGGGCGCTGAGAATCGAGCGGTCAGGACTCTTTGCGGAATACGAACTGGTTCCAAATTGGAATAATTTTAAATCAGTTAACGTAGATAATTCACAAAGATGAACAATCTTGTGTGTCATGAAGTACAGCCTCCTGCTGAGAACATGAATGATGCGAATGACAAAACAATATCGTAATAGGGAAACGAAAGATGAGAATCAGAATAAAGAGAGTCTCAAAATAGATTCTCACAGTTCAAGTTTAAATATATGTTTATTATAGTATATTTTGAGACATCATTGCAACGAATTTTAGACTTTTTTACGTTTATGTAGCAAAATGGTATGTTTTTTCTATTTTATCCGGATAATATGCGTGTTATTCCTGACATTCCTGACAAGTGAGCAGTCTTGTCAGCATAAAAACTGACAAATACGGTTCGCATTTTCGGAAAACCAACAAACAGCCCGCGGAGTCTGTTTGTCGTCCTTACGAAATATCCGGACTGTGGGCTTTGAATGTTTTGTTAAAATCCTGCGCTTTGTTCTAAATTGTGATTGCGATACCATGGGAAATGTGATAGAGTAATATGGAACGGGCGGTATTGGACTGCGGCGAGCGACCAGCCGGCGAGCGACCAGCACCAAACGGCACCGGATACTTTTTTGCCGAAGCGAAAGGCTCGGCACTTTTCCTGCTTTTTTACGGCTCAGCCCGTATCCGCAATGGCCGGAGGGGGACTGCGCACAGGAATCACCCCGCATACAATCGACGGAGGTGGTTGTTATGAACATTGGAATTATTGGCGCTGGCAAGGTCGGCACATCGTTGGGCATGCTGTTTGCCCGGACGGACATTCCGATCACTGGCTTTTACAGCCGCAGCCGGGCCAGCGCAGAGCAGGCAGCAGCACATACTTTATCCACAGCATTTGCAACGATGGAAGAACTCGTACAGGTGAGTGATACCCTGTTCGTTACCACGCCGGATGGCGTGCTTCCGGTCATTGGCAGAGAGCTTGCGGAGCTGCCCGTAAAAGAGAAACGCATCTGTCATTGCAGCGGCGCACAGACCAGCGCGGTGTTTGCACCTGCCGCGGAGCAGGGCGCGCGCGTCTGTTCGGTCCATCCACTGGTGGCAGTCAGCGATCGATTGGAATCCTGGAGAACGCTGCGCCGGGCTTTTTTCACGCTGGAGGGGGATTCGGAAACCGTCCAGGCGATGGAAGAGCTGCTGCACCGCTGCGGCGCACAGACGGCGGTCATTGACGCACAGGACAAGCCCCGCTATCATCTGGCCGCCTGTGTGGTCAGCAATCTGGCAGTCGGGCTGTCCGCGTGGGGAATGCAGCTGTTGGAACAGTGCGGCTTCTCCCGCCAGCAGGCCCTTGCGGCGCTCACGCCGCTGATTCTCGGCAACGCGCAGAGCATTTGCGAGAAGGGCCCGGAGGACGCGCTGACCGGTCCGGCGGAACGCGGTGACCTGGGAACCATCCAGAGCCACATGGCCTGTCTGGAACCCGACGATCAGGCATTGTATGCCTGCTTAACGGAAAAGTTGTGCGGCATCGCACGAAAAAAGCATCCTGAACGAGACGACACCGCCCTCACAAGTTATTTGGAGGGTTTTTTATGAAAAACACGGTACTGACGTTTCAACAGGCGAAAAGAGATCACAAAAAGCAGACCATGCTCACGGCATACGACTATTCTACCGCCAGGCTGATTGATGAGGCCGGCGTCAACTCGATTCTAGTTGGTGATTCGCTGGGCATGGTCATGTTAGGTTATGAGGACACCCTGTCCGTCACGATGGAGGATATGATCCATCATACCCGCGCGGTGACCCGCGGCGCAAAAAACGCGCTTGTCGTTGCGGATATGCCGTTTATGTCGTACCAGACCTCGGTGTATGACGCCGTGGTCAACGCAGGACGGCTGATGAAGGAGGGCCGCGCCGGAGCGGTCAAGCTGGAGGGCGGCGCCACCGTCGTCGAGCAGATCCGCGCGATCACGCGTGCAGACATTCCGGTCTGCGCCCATATCGGTATGACCCCGCAGTCGGTCAACGCATTCGGCGGATTTAAGGTACAGGGCAAGGACGCCTCCAAGGCACAGAAGATTCTGGACGATGCCCGTGCGATTCAGGACGCGGGCGCGTATGCCGTGGTGCTGGAGTGCGTCCCGCACGCGCTGGCCAAGCGCATCACAGAGGAGCTGGACATTCCGACCATCGGAATCGGAGCCGGCCCGGATTGCGACGGTCAGGTTCTGGTCTATCAGGATATGCTGGCCATGTACGGCAGCTTCACCCCGAAATTTGCCAAGACGTTCGCCAACATCGGCGAGCAGATGACCGCCGGATTCCAGCGTTACATTGAGGAAGTGCAGAACGGCACGTTCCCGGAAATTCCGGCACACACCTTTACGATGGATGAGTCCATCCTGGAACAGCTGAAGTGAGCGGCTGATCCGACGTTATCCACCTTTGTAGTTTGCCAATAATTCAGGAGAGTATAGAACCATGGTTACTGTAGCAGAAACAATTGCCGAGGTGCGCGAGCAGGTCGCACAGTGGCGCAGAGAGGGACTGTCCGTTGGTCTGGTTCCGACGATGGGATACCTGCACGATGGGCACAAGAGTCTGATTGCCCGCTCTGTCAAGGAGAATGACCGCACGGTTGTCTCCGACTTTGTCAATCCGATTCAGTTCGGACCGAACGAGGATCTCGACAGCTATCCGCGCGATCTGGAGCACGACATCGCGGTGGTCGAGGAAGGCGGCGGCGATCTGATTTTCCACCCGTCGGTGGAAGAGATGTACGGAAAGGACTTTGATTACTATACCTATGTCAAGGTCGAGGATTTGAGCAGCGGCCTGTGCGGGGCATCCCGCCCGATCCACTTCCGCGGTGTGTGCACGGTGGTCAGCAAGCTGTTCCACATCGTCGGTCCGGACCGCGCGTACTTTGGCCAAAAGGATGCCCAGCAGCTGTCCATCATCCGCCGCATGGTACGCGATCTGAACTTCCCGCTGGAAATCTGCGGCTGCCCGATCATCCGTGAAGAGGATGGACTGGCTAAGAGCTCGCGCAATACGTATCTAAATGCGAAGGAGCGCCAGGCGGCGCTGTGCCTGTCTCGTGCGCTGCGGCTCGGCAAGGAGGCCATCGAGGCCGGAGAGACCAGTGTCGCCAAGGTGCGTGAGATCATCGTGCAGGAGATCGAGCGCGAACCGCTGGCCAAGATTGACTATGTCGAGATCGTGGACTGGAACAATCTCAAGCCGGTGGAGACGACGTCCGGAAGTATTCTGACGGCAATCGCTGTCTACATCGGCAGCACCCGTCTGATTGACAACTTCATTCTGGAACGCTGAGCACGGAGGTTTACCCGATGACCATTCAGATGTTAAAAAGTAAAATTCACCGCGCCGTTGTCAAGCAGGCCGAGCTGAACTATGTCGGTTCGATTACCGTTGACCCAGAACTTTTGAATACAGCTGGTATTCTGGAATATGAAAAAGTACAGATTGTTGATGTAGAAAACGGAAACCGCTTTGAGACGTACACGATTGCCTCGGAGACGCCGGGAGATGGGATGATCTGTCTCAACGGTGCCGCAGCACGCTGCGTTTCCACGGGTGACCACATCATTCTCATGGCGTATGCGGACGTCACACCGGAGGAGGCCCGCACGATGAAGCCGCAGGTTGTTTTTGTCGATGAGAACAACCATCCTTCCCGCGTCACGCACTACGAAAAGTGCGGTGCGCTGTATGACAACGAAAAACAATAACGAGAACCGGGTGCGGCAAGTACGTTGCTGCACCCGGTTGTTTTGTCGTGGTTTTGGTTGGAATATGCCACAATTGTTGGAAAAGTAGCGTGTTTGTTTCCAAATTGTTCCTTGCCAGTACGTTTTAGATAGCGTATAATAAGACACACAACATCTATGACCCAAAGGGGGAGGTTTGTATGAAGAAACGTGTAGTTGCTTTGCTGATGGCATTGTGCCTGACGCTCAGTGCCGCGCCGGCCTTTGCGCTGGATGCTGACGGGGAAGAGGCAGTCAGCGTAACCGTACAGGACGACGCAGCCGTGACGACAGAGGAGCCGGCCGCGCCGGAGGAACCGGAGGAGTCCGCAGTATTGGAGCCCAATGAGGTCCATGTCACCGCGGGTGAGAGCAAGATTGTCCGCCTGTCTGCGGCAGAGGACAGCATTTCGTCGTGTGAGAGCAGCGATCCCGCTGTGGCAACGGCGACAGTCAGCGCGGCAGATGCGGTAGAGATTCTGGGCGTCGCCGCCGGCGAGTGCACAGTCACCGTCGTTACTGCAAACGGCGTCACGCTGGAGTGTCCGGTTACCGTCAGTGCCGCCGTGCCGAAGGAGGGCACGCTGGATGCGGCGTCGATTTCCCTCAAGGGAAAAGAAGCCGTCCATCTGGGCAACAATATTTATATGCATGCAACCGTGACCGGATTGGGCGGAACGCTTACCGGAGCTCGCGTCAACTGGTATCTCAACGGCACGAGAGTATCCAGCCAGAAGAATGTCAAAATTAAGGAAGGACAGGTTCTGGATCTCAAGACCAAGCTGTCCAAAAAGACCACGCGCAAGAACAATAAGGTTACCATCAAGGTTTCCAAAGACGGCGTGACGGTTTCCCAGTCGGCCACCGTTCAGTCCATCTTTGACTTTGTTGGAGCGAAGCTCAAGGTCTCCAAACGCTCCCATGTCACGGTGGGTGATTCGATGAAGGTCACCATGACGGTGAGCGGCCTGCAGGAGACGATCAAGGGCAGCTATCTGTGGTATGTGGATAACAAGAAGGTGGGAGAGCGCACCGCCAAAACCATTAAAAATGGTTCGACATTTACCTATACGTATAAGCCGTCCAAGAGCGGTAAGCATGACATCAAGCTGGTTCTGAAGAATGCGGAGGGAAATCGCGTTCTCAAAAAGACCAAGACCGTAACGGTTCATAAAAAGTACGCCAAGACATTGGCAAGCTATACGACAAACTTTGATTCCGGCAACGTCAACCGCAGCACCAACGTCCGCCTTGCCGCGAAATCCATTGACGGCACAGTGATCAAGCCGGGTAAGACATTCTCCTTCAACAAGGTTGTGGGAGAACGCACGGCAGAGGCTGGCTACAAGCAGGCGATTGTCTTTGAAGGCGGTCAGCCGGTTCCGGGTCTCGGCGGCGGTGTTTGCCAGGTATCGTCCACGCTGTTCAATGCCGCACTCCTGTCGAATATGAAGATCTCGGAGCGCCACTATCATTCTGCGACAGTCAGCTATGTTCCACTCGGACGGGACGCGACGGTTGCCTATGGCTCGAAGGATTTCAAATTTACCAATAATCTGGACACCCCGATCAAAATTGATACGGTTTATTCTTCCAACGGGTCTCTGACGATGAAGATTAGGGCCAACTATGGCACGTCGATTCCGAAGGTCAAATTAAGTGTCAGCCGTTCCGGCGGCGGCTATTGCCTCAAGCGGTACGCAAACGATAAGCTGAATTACACGACGTACAGCTACTATTAATTTCCATGGTGGAACAACTCCAGGCGAGTTCCAGAAAATAAGAAAAGCTCCTGCACGGTCGTGCAGGAGCTTTTGCTTTGTCCATTAGAAGATCTTCATGATCGCTTCGACGGCAGTCTTGGTGTCCTTGCTTGGGAACAGCTCACAGCCGACGCGGCCGTCATATCCCAGGGACTCCAGTGTCCGGATGATATGGGGATAGTTGATTTCGCCCGTGCCCGGCTCATGGCGGCCCGGTGTGTCCGCGATATGGATGTGACCGATGGCGTCAATGTACTCCGCGATGGTGTCGCACAGTCTGCCCTCGTTGATCTGCATGTGATAGACATCGTACAGAATGCGCAGATTCGGCGAGCCGATCAGGCGGATGACTTCTGCTGCCATCTGTGTGGTGGCCAGGAAGTTGCCGACGTGGTCAAGATGGATGTTCAGCATCTCCAGATTCAGCTGAATGTCGTGCTCTTCTGCCATCTTTGCCGCTGCGGTCAGCGTGCGGTACATGGAACACAGTTTGACGGTGTGCGACAGATTGTCGTAGTGGTTGGCAACAATGCCGCCTTCGCCCAATGCGTTGGAGTGAATGGTCAGGCTCAATGCGCCGATTTTTTTGGCGGCGTCGATGGACTGTTTCAGGAAAGCCAGGTAATCCTCCATGTCGTCCGGATCGACCAGAGAAAATCCGCCGTCCTCATCGCCGTTAAAGCCGGCGATGACGATCCCCGCCTTCTGCGCCGCGTCACGGATGGCATCCAGATCGCGGTTTGGCCAGCTCCAGAATTCGATGGATTCAAATCCGTCGTCTTTGGCCACCTGGAATCGCTCCAGGAATGGAATTTCGGTGTACAGACAATCAATATTCACACATTTTTTTACTGCCATTGTTTTTCCTCCTCATGCATCGTACTTGCAGCGTGCGATTCGGTTCAGACCGACGCTGTGTGTGGCTTCGGTGCAGATCGGTCACAGCATGTGGCCGTCTGACGTACCGTTTCCGAACTCAGTTTCCCTTTCACTATGACGCACCATCCGCACGGATGGGCGCTCTCATTTGTCGGTATCATTATATCATGTTCCCGGTTGCTTTTCAGTTGATTTGCGAATAAACTTTCCGCATTGCCGTAGAAATCGAACGGAAATCCTTCGTGAAAAACACACAAATATCCCCTGTGCATTTTGTTTTGCGTAAAAAATGCACCGTTTTACTATTCTTGTGTCAAATGACTAGAGAGAGCGCAGACAACAGACCGGAACAGATTGTAATTCCTTATTTTTCAAAAAGATGTGATAAAAGAGAATTTAGCAGCAAAAAATCAGCCGGTTCGATGGAGGATGCATCGAACCGGCTGTAGGGAGTTTCTCTATAAGTCAGTGGTGGCGATCACGCAGAGCATGGAAGGCGGCGGAAATACCGGAGTAAAGGCAGCCGGCGACCGGCCATATGATCCAGGTAATGTGCCAATCCATGGTCCAGAAGCTCCAGCCGAGATAGATTGCGGTGACAACCGGCCAGTAGATGGAGCCGAGCCGCTCTTCGCGCTGGGCTTTCTCGCGGTTTTCCGGACGGAAATTGCCTTCCTGCAGCAGGCGGTCCAGCGAATCGCGGTACAGGGATGCGGATACAAGAAGATAGCAGGCGAATGCGATGATGACGAGCAGCAATGCAGTTTCGCTGATCAGGATGAAATCCTCTGCTCCGAGCGCACCGCCGAGCAGCAGTGGAATGGAGCTCAGAATACACAGCGCGGCGCCGGCTGCCATCTGAAAGGGATACCGATTGCGAAAGGACTGGTTCTGCTCGCGAAGGATACCGCTCACGCCGTATGCCAGTTCAAAGGCATTGGAGTCCCAGACGGTAGCATGCCGTCCGCGCCTTGCTGCGCGCGGTTTGTATTGTTCCATCTGAATGTTGCTCAGGACAAACAGGATGACGGCTGCGGTAATCAGAATGAGTAGGGCACACAGACCGACTGCGGCAGCGCGGTTTTCCGAGAAAGGAATACGGCGCTCCTCTGCGGCACCGCACAGCAAAATCAACAGCACCGGAGACAGGACGCACAGCATCGCGCCAATCCCCATCCGGTGGCTGTACTGCTTTGCGGCGTCCAAAAAACGGGTTGCGTCCGAAAGCGAGATCTGCGGCAGCCGTTCGTCCTCGGTATCCATGAGGATTTCTTCCTCCTGATCCTCCTTGAGGAGGTAGTCCGTTGTGACGCCAAAGATTCGGCTGAGTTCTAAGATTCGATTGATGTCGGGAATGCTCTGTGCACTCTCCCATTTGGAAACGGATTGGCGGGAGATACCCAGTTTTTCTGCCAGTTCATCCTGCGACCAGCCGTTCTTTTTTCGCAGAGCAATGATTTTATCTGCTAAGATCATGTCGATCCCTCCTCAGAAATATCATATCGTTTTTGTGCTTTTATCATAGCAAATACAGTGGTTTTGTGCAACCAATCCGGGTTGGAAATTACGCAACTGGCGGTTGCTGTCGCGGCGGCGCACTGCGCTACATCGCCGCATCGTACACGATACGGCTCAGCCGCTGCGTGGTCTTGCTCCTCAACCCCCAACCGCTTCGCTGGGTTGGGGGTTGAATACCGAAGAGAGGAAGAGTGAGGTTCTGAGAGGGGGACGCGAGCTGTTGCAGGAGTTATATGTGGACCACCCAGAGAAACAGAATGCTGAGTAGGGTCGCGGCATGCTTGTGGCATGTGAGTGCACAGCGCGAAAGCGCGTTGTCGCAGGAGGTGGATGCGGAGCACCCAAAGATGAAGTTGAATGATGGAAAGATCCACCGTGGGCAGGACCACCTGCCGCAGTGGGTTTTTCCATCTATAAAACAGACACATTCCCCTGCAAAAACTACCTATCGAAGAAAAGCGGCTTTCTATACAATATGGATATAGCCTGGCGGTTGTAGAATATTTCTGCTTCGGAATTGCAATTCAAAGCATCTCGATTCCGCGGCAAACAAGGAATCATGATGCCATTACCAATGCTGGAGCTGCTGAGCAGGGATGAAAGCTATGTCAGTCCGGACCATTTTTCTGAAGTTTTGCAATGGTACAGAGAGGAGCAGTTATGAATCGGCGAAATAAAGCAGTCCTGATTGTTATATCGTTACTTCTGGTCATTGGCCTTTTTGCGGGTGGACGCTACCTCAAATCCATTGGTGACTATCAAACGAAGGTGGCTGCTCTCACCTTTGATGAAATCGACCTGTCAACGGTAGAAGACGGCGTATATGAAGGCCAGTGTGACACTGGCGTTGTCCGGGCACGGGTTCAGGTCACTGTCCGGGATCACCGGCTGGAAAGCATGGAACTTTTAGAGCACGAAAACGGAAGAGGTACTCCGGCGGAAGCGATTCTTGATCAGATGGTGCAGGATCAGACCACGGCAGTGGAGGCTGTCAGCGGCGCAACCTGCTCCAGTAAGGTCATTCGGAAAGCAGTAGAGAACGCCATTGCGGCGGGCCTTCCGGGCTGAGTACGGTAAACCCAGTGCCATGGAAGGAGCGGTATCCATGAACTGCATTTTGAGAAAATGGAGGCTGTCAGATGCAAAGGATCTGGCAGCGGCATTGAACAACGAAAAGATCCTCAACAATCTGCGGGATGGACTTCCATTCCCCTATACCGAGCAGGATGCCCGTGACTACATCGTCGCAATGCTCTCCTCAGAGGAAAACAGTAGCTTTGCCTATGCCATCACCATCGAAGGCCGGGCTGTGGGCAGCATCGGTGCTTTCCGGCAGGGAAATATCCACCGTCAAACGGCGGAGCTGGGATATTATCTGGCGGAGGAATACTGGGGTCGGGGTATTGTGACGGAGGCCATCCGGCAGCTCTGCGGGATCGTCTTTGATACTACCGATATCCTGCGCATCTATGCCGAGCCCTTCGCCTACAACACCGGCTCCCGGCGGGCGCTGGAGAAGGCCGGATTTACCTTCGAGGGAATGATGAAAAACAATGCCGTGAAAAATGGCAAGGTCCTGGATATGGCACTTTACAGCCTGACCCGAACCGTGGAGCCGTATCCTGTCCGCAGGCTCACCAGAGAAGAAATTCCGGTGGCATTGGAGCTGTGCTGGCGGGTATTCCTGGAGTTTGAAGCCCCCGAGTATTCACCCGAAGGGATCGCTGTATTTTGGGACAATCTGGATAATCCCGAGCGCAACCGGCAGATGGACTTTTACGGCGCCTTTGACGGAGAAACGCTTGTGGGTGTGCTGTCCATGAGAGCGCCCCAGCACATCGGTGGCTTCTTTGTTGATGCGGCCTATCACCGCCGGGGCATCGGCAGACGGCTGTTCGAGGCCATGCTCTGTGACTACGCCCATCAGGTGTTCACGGTCAATGCTTCCCCCTACGCGGTGGAGGTCTACCGGCATCTGGGCTTTATCTCAACCAGCGGGGAGCAAACCGTCGACGGTCTGCGGTTTACGCCCATGCAGTACAACGCAACAACAGCGGTTCCGGGAATTTGAATGTCTGTCAATACCGCGATCCAATTGCCCGTTCTTTCCCCTGGCTCGTTCCGGTATGCTGATAAACCGATTGACAAATCAGAGCATAAATTGTATATTAAAACCGACAGATAGTCGGTAATCAACCTGTGGGCAAAGGAAAAGGACTATGCGGATCGTAAAAGAAGCGGAAGTAAGAAGAGAGGAGATCCTGGACGCGGCGGAAAAGCTGTTTGCCGCGAAGGGCTTCGACAACACCAGCACTGGAGACCTTCTGGATGCGGTGGGCATTGCCAGAGGGACCCTCTATTATCATTTCAAGTCGAAAGAGGATATTCTGGACAGTGTGATCCAGCGGATTACAGACCGGCTGATGCAGGATGCCAGTGAGATCGCTCGGAAGAAGGAGTTGCCTATGCTGGAGCGTCTGACCAAGGTGATCCAGTCTTTAAATATGGAGTCAAAGCTCGGAGACGAGATCATGGAGCAGGTACATCGACCGCAAAACGCGCTGATGCATCAGAAGATGCAGACGGCATTACTGGCGGGAATCAATCCCATCCTGACAGAACTGGTGGAAGAAGGCATTGAGCAAGGGATCTGCCATACACGGTATCCGGAATCGGTGGTGGAGATGACGATTCTCTACGCCAATACCGCTTTTGATACATTGAATGTGGCCGACCTCAGCCCCGAGCAGCGGGAGCGGAAGATCGCCGGGTTTATCTACAACCTGGAGCGGCTGATGGGCATGGCAGAAGGCAGTTTGCAGGAGACAATCATGGCTATCTTCCGCGGAAACAGACTGGGAAACGGAGTCAATTAAGGGGAGCATATTAATATAATAGAAAGCGTGCAAGCTTTCTATTATATTTTGAACGCTAACAGACAGACAGTCGGTCTAAAAGGAAAGGAAAAACGATATGAGCAGAAAACGCAATTACTATCGGTTTCTTTTGTTATGGGCAGGAGAATTGGTGTCCTCCGTCGGAAGCGGGCTGACCAGCTTCGGTCTTGGTGTCTATGTGTTCCGGCAGACAGGCAGCGCCGCCGATATGGCGCTGGTGAGCCTGCTGGCCTTTCTGCCCACGCTGCTTTTGAGCGTTCCGGCAGGCGTGCTGGCCGACCGCTATGACAGAAGGCTGCTGATGATGGTGGGAGACGGCTGCTCCGCCCTTGGAATTCTTTATATTTTCTTCGGCATGCAAACCGGTGGCGCGAACCTGGAGCAGATCTGCATCGGCGTGACCGTCAGCTCTGTTTTCTCCTCCCTGCTGGAGCCGGCCTATCGGGCCACCGTGTCGGATCTTCTGGAAAAAGAGGATTATTCCAGAGCCAGCGGCCTTGTCAGTCTGGCAGGAAGCGCCAGGTATCTGGTCTCGCCGCTTCTTGCGGGGATCCTGCTGACGATTTCGGATATCCGGCTGCTGCTGATACTCGATATAGGTACCTTCATTTTGACGGTGATCTGCACCGGAGTGGTGCGGCACGGGCTTGCATCAAAAGCGGCAGAGCACAAAGAAGCGTTTTTCACGCTGCTGAAAGAGGGTTGGCAGGCGGTCACGGAGAAACGGGGCGTTCTTTTGCTGATTCTGGTAACTTCCGTCATGACCTGCTTCATGGGCGCCTTTCAGATTCTGGCCGAACCGATGATTCTTGCTTTTTCAGACAGCGCCACATTGGGAATCTGCGAGACCATCTGCGCCAGCGGGATGCTGGTTTCCGGCCTATTTCTGGGTATTCGGGGCATTCGCAAGGGCTACGTGAAAACCCTGTCCCTTTCTCTGATGCTTGCCGGCGCGGCGATGGTGGGCTTCGGACTTCGGGAAAACCTGGTTTTGATCTGCGGGTCAGGCTTTTGGTTCTTCGCCATGCTGCCCTTTGCCAATAGCAGTCTGGACTATCTAGTGCGGACCAACATTGCGGAAGTGCTCCAGGGACGGGCCTGGGGACTGATCGGCTTTTTGAGTCAGATCGGGTATGTAGTTGCCTACAGTCTTTCCGGTCTGCTGGCAGATGGGATGGGTGATTGGCTTCAGATCGGCGTTGGGCGTGGCGCCGCCACTGTCATCATGGCCTCCGGGGTGCTGCTTGGCGTCATCGCGCTGGTGATCTATCCCATCAAAGCGGTGCGTGAACTGGAGAGCAGAGCATCCAACACCAGCGAAAGGAGCGCATCATGAAAGCAAGAATTCTGTGGAACGATCTGAAAGGAAGCCCTCTGCTGGCCGCTACCACATGGCTTTTTATGGCGGTCAGCGCGCTGATGTTTGCCCTGACCTGTTTTCTCACCATCGGGTTATTGGGTTCGGTGGATACGTTAATGGAGGCGGCCCGGACGCCGGATTTCTTGCAGATGCATGCCGGAAAACTTGACGAGGCGGCGCTTGTCCGGTTTGCCGGCGAACAGGAGCAGGTGAGGGATTACCAAACGCTGCGATTTCTAAATCTGGAGAACAGCTGCATCATTCTGGACGGCCATTCCCTGGCGGACAGCACCCAGGATAACGGCGTCTGCGTCCAGAGCGGGCGGTTCGATTATCTGGTGGATATGGAAAGCCGTGTGATTCATGAGGTTCAAAGTGGAGAGCTCTATGTCCCCGTCTGTTACCGGCAGAAGTACGATCTGAACGTGGGGGAAATGGTGCAGATCGGGGATCTCAGATTCACCATCACCGGCTTTCTTCGGGATTCCCAGATGAATGCCATGATGGCGTCCTCCAAGCGGTTTCTGGTGAGCGATACGGACTATGAACGGTTGAAAGGCGCAGGCAGCGAGGAGTATCTGATCGAATTTCTCCTACAGGAGGGGGCAGATGCCAACGCTTTTGCAACGGAATACACAGATGCCGGACTGCCCGCCAACGGACCGGCCATCACGAAACCGCTGATCCGTATGATGAATGCGCTTTCGGATGGGTTGATGATTCTGGTGATCCTTCTGGTGAGCGTGGTACTGTTATTGATCTCTATGCTCTGCATCCGGTTCACGCTGCTGACGCAACTGGAATCGGACTGGAACGAAATCGGCATGCTGAAAGCCATCGGAATGCCCAAGGAAGAGATCAGAAATCTCTATTTTCTGAAATTCCTGGTCCTATCTGGGCTGGGAACTGTGTGCGGATTGGTTCTGGCGTTTCTGTTGCAGGGGTCCATATCCGCCCAGATGCGAGAGCTGTATGGCGCGTCCGAAAACGGATGGTTGGGATTCCTGGCGGCTTTGGCAGGCGCTGTACTGACGGAGGGCATTTTGCTTCTCTCCGTCAGGCGGACGCTGAAACGCACGGAAAAGCTCTCGGCGGTAGAGGCGCTGACCGGTCAGCGCAGGAGCAGCAAACAGCGCCATCTTCCCGCTCCCCAGTATCTCCTTGTCGCTCTTGTGATCACGTTAGGGATGTTCCTGATGATTCTGCCTCAGAATATTCTGAGCACCATCTCATCCCCGCAGTTTGTCACTTACATGGGGATCGGAGATGGAGAGATCCGTCTGGATCTTCGGCAGACGGAGGATATTGCGGGGAAGACCAAGCAGGTGGAAACGCTGCTGGCGGAGGAGAAGGCGGTAGACCGTTTCGTCGTATTGCAGACCCTGCCCTGCCGGGCGGTCCTGGCGGACGGCACATATGCCGCTTTACAGGTGGAGCAGGGCGACCACACTGTCTTTCCGGTTTCCTACGCCAAGGGGGATGCGCCGAAAGAAAAAAACGAGATCGCACTCTCCTGGTTGTGCGCGGAGGAACTGGGCTTTGACCTGGGAGACACGCTTCTGCTTTTGACGGAGGAAGCCCCGCGAGAATACACGGTCTGCGGAATTTATTCGGACATCACAAACGGCGGAAAGACGGCGAAGACCGCTTTTCTTCCCGGCGGCGTGGCTCCCATGTGGAGCGTGTTTTATGTTTCCCTGAAAGAGGGCGTTCCAAAGGAGCCGTGGTTGTCCGCGTGTACCCAGAGCCTGTCTGCCAGCGGCATCAGCGCCAGGGCGGTGGACATTCAGGAATATGTGACCGATACCTACGCTCAGACGATTCAGGAGATCCGCATGGCGGCGAGGGCAGCGGTCCTGGCGGCGGCTCTGGTGATGTTCGTGGTCGTCGTTCTGTTCACACGGCTGCTTGTGGCAGAAGACCGCAATGATATATCCCTGAGAAAAGCCCTTGGCTTTACAGGGAGGGACATCAAAGGACTGTATTTCCGCAGGTATCTGCCGGTGCTGCTGGCGGGCATCCTGTCGGGCATCCTGTCCGGAAATCTGCTGGGAGAACAGCTGGCGGGCATATTCTTAAAGACGCTTGGGGCAACGGGATTCCGTTTCCTGATTGATGTTCCAGCCGTGTGCGGCTGGATCCCCGCGGTTGCGGTAGTTACGGTATTCTGCGCGATCCTGCTGGGGCTTTCGGAGATCAAACACATCCGGGCATACGAGTGCTGCATGGGAAAGGAATAGAGAACGATGACAGAACTGCTGACGGTAAAAAAGCTGTGTAAGAATGGGATCCTGAAAGAGATCAGCTTTGGCGTAAGGGCCGGGGAGATGGTGGCAATGATGGGACCTTCCGGCTCCGGAAAATCCACCCTGCTCTATCAAGTATCCGGTATGGACCGGGCGGATTCCGGCGAGGTGTGGATGGACGGCACGGAGATCTGCGCCCTTTCGGAGGATGACCGGGCGAGGCTGCGGCTATCGCAGATGGGCTTTGTTTTTCAGCAAATGAATATGCTGAAAAATCTGAACCTGCTGGACAATATCCTGCTGCCTGCCTGCCATCTGAACAGGGGAAAGATCGCCGAAAAGGAACTTGAGCGCCGCGCCCGTATGCTGATGGGGAAAATGGGGATCGCGGAGCTGGCGGAGCGGAAGGTCACCGAGGTGTCCGGTGGACAGCTCCAGCGAGCCTGCATCTGCCGGAGCATGATGAATCAGCCGAAGATTCTGTTCGCCGATGAGCCGACAGGAGCCCTCAATCAGAGCGCAGCCCAGGACGTGATGCGGGAATTCACCCGGCTGAACCAGGAGGGCACCACCATTCTGATGGTGACCCACGACAGCAAGGTGGCTGCCAGATGCGGCAGGATCCTGTATCTTCTGGACGGCTGTATTAGAGGGGAATTCTCACCGGACGGCTTGGCGGGAGAAAAAGAAGGGGAAGCAGCCGTCAGCCGGTGGCTTGCGGGGATGGGTTGGTGAGAGATCATATCAATTCGAAAAAATTCCATTTGTAAAATGTATCATACCATGACATGGAACTATGCATAACAATGCTTGTTGGTAAAATCACCGGAGATGTGCTCACCAACATCGTACATTCATTGAGACCATCAATAATCCCTTGTCAGTTAATATGTTGATTTTAGGCTTTTGGAAAATCGTGCGTCAAAATAACAGAAAGAGATTCGCTGGCTTACAAGCGAATCTCTTTCTGCTGCCCGACAAACTGGAATTTATTGATTGTTTTTAGGCCTCTATATTCTTTCCCAGACGTTGCTTTAGCTCCATGATTCGCAATCGAATCTCGTCAATGACCTTCTTGAACTCCTCGTCGCTTTTTCCCGTCGGGTCATCCAATCCCCAGTTGTCATCAAAAGGCCGACCGATAAAGGGACACCCCACATTGCAGCCCATGGAGATGGCGATATCCGGTTCGGGAATATCCGAGATCAGCTTGGAATACTGCGTCTGCTCCATGTCGATGCCATAAAGCGCCTTCATCAGCCGGACGGCATCCTGATTGATTTTCGGCTTGGTTTCTGTCCCTGCGGAATAGCTTTCAAACACATCGCCTGCCAGGAGCTTGCCCAGCGCCTCCGCAATCTGGCTGCGGCAGGAATTATGGACGCAGATAAACGCAACCTTTCGCTTTGTCATGCCGGAAACCTGCCTTTCGTTCTATTCGCGATTTTGACAAGGAACAACATCACCGGCACTTCGGTCAGGACTCCGACTGTTGTGGCAAGCGCAGCGGGAGAAGTTGTTCCGAACAAAGCAACCGCTACCGCAACCGCCAGCTCAAAGAAGTTCGATGCGCCGATCATTCCGGCTGGTGCTGCGATGCTGTGCGGCAGCTTGAGCAGCCAGCAGACACCATAGGCAATGCCGAAAATCAGAAAAGTCTGCCAAATCAGCGGTACCGCGATCAACACGATGTGCAAGGGATGATCCAGAATGACCTGCCCTTGAAAGGCGAAGATCATCACCAGCGTCAGCAGAAGTCCAACCGTTGTAATGCCGTCAAACTTCTTGACGAAGGTATTTTCAAAATACTCTGTACCCTTTTTACGGGTCACAAGATACCGGGTCAGCATACCGCCTGCAAGAGGAATGACCACGAACAGCACCACGGACAAAATCAGCGTATCCCACGGCACAGACACATTGGAAACGCCCAGCAGGAATTTCACGATGGGGACAAATGCCACAAGGATAATCAGGTCATTGGTTGCCACCTGTACCACTGTGTACGCCGGGTTGCCTTTTGTCAATGCGCTCCACACAAAGACCATTGCGGTGCAAGGAGCAGCGCCCAACAACACCGCCCCGGCGAGATATTCGGTGGCAAGTTCCGGCGTGATAAACTCCTTGAATAGCACGAAGAAGAATAGGCTTGCCATGCCGTACATAGTGAAAGGCTTGATGAGCCAGTTGACGATCCAAGTGACGAACAGACCTTTCGGATTTCTGCCCACATTTTTGATGCTGCGGAAGTCTACCTTCATCATCATGGGATAGATCATCACCCAGATGAGCATTGCCATGGGAATCGACACCCGTGCATACTCAAACCGGTTTAGAAACTCCGGAATCTGCGGCAGGAATTTGTCGATGCAGATCCCCACCGCCATACAAAGAATGACCCATACGGTCAGATAGTTCTGGAAAAATCCGATAGGAGATGCGCTGCGCTCGTTCATGCTCTTACCTTCTTCAAAATCGCAATGACTTCATCCTTTTTCAGCACCTTGCCATAGGACACCAC
>CAYLXH010000014.1:0-23765 GCA_964387535.1 uncultured Butyricicoccus sp.
GAGCGCATCTGCATACGAGGTGTGACGCCAATTATCGCACATTTGGATCGTTATCTGGAGTTCCACAAGCATTTGCATAAGGGCTTGTTGGAAGAGTTAACCGATCTTCCTGTTTATGTTCAAATCAACGTGGAATCCCTTTTGATTCGCCGGCTTCGCGGCACGGTTCTGAAACTGTTTCGTGCAAATCGTGCCCATCTGCTGGGATCGGATTGCCACAATACAAGTAGCCGTCCGGCGGGAATTGCGGAAGGGCGGGATATTCTCTGTCGGAAATTGGGACAGGATGTTCTGAATGAGATTGACGAATGCGGTGCCTACCTGCTTGGAGGGGAGTAAGAGGAGGAGAAATGGTAAAGAAACTTGCAGTCGTATTGACAATCATTCTGCTCGTGGTTGGCATTGCACTGGGCGTCATCGCGGTATCTCAACAAAAAGAAGAGGAGGCACAGCTGTCGTCCGACAAAAAACAGATTACGGCATTGCTGGCAGAACGGAGCGAATTGGAAAAAGAGCTGAGTGAGCTGCAGAAAAAGAGCAGTAAAAAAACAAGCACAGAGACAGGGATTCAGTTGTGTTTTACAGCAGCAGACAGTCAATTCATGTCTACGGTCTATCCGATTATGAAGGAGAGCGGTTATACCGGCTTGATTGCGCTGCGGAATAATATTATTCCAGGTGATTCCGACACCATTACCGCCGGAGAACTTCAGGGGCTCATGATGGAAGGTTGGAATTGTGTGGTCGGCCCCGGATATATGGTGGATTTTAACAATGACGAAGAGACTGTGATTGGCTATTTCCAGAATTATATGAAAGAATATGTCTCTAATTTGAGGAAATGGGCTACGATTACACCCACTGCGGTTTATTTTGATGAGAATACCTATCAGCCTTTCCTGGACGAGTCCATTCTTGCGATGGGGTTCGATACCGTTTACTACGAAGGCGATGAAATAGAAAGCAACAATGAGGAGCTGACGTTGATTCGGGTTGTAAACTATGGAGATGCCGAGTCAGAGTTAAAGGATGTAGAAGATACACCGGTGTTGGGGCTTCGCGTGACTGTCGCATGGGTGGATGATACGCCGGAAAAGGCGCGTTACGAGGAAGGTTCGTTGTCCTCTTGTCTGTCGCTTTTGAATGCTGCGGAAAAGAAAGGAATCATTCAGATGTTAGGTTCTGATCTGCCGGAGGACACAAGGGAAGAGACGGAAAAAGACAGTGATTTGGGGAAAAAACGCGAGAAAATCGAGACAAGACTGGATGAGATTGAAAATGAGCTGACAGCACTGTATCAATAACATCCAAAGAGATAGAGAGCAAAAACGTGAATACATCGAAACAGAGAGAAGAGGAGTATGCTGCTCAAAAGGATGATGTATTCCATCCGGGATTGGAAGAGCAGATTCAACACAGGCGTTGGGGGTATTTAGTGGGCAAACGGATCTTTGATATTGTGAGCAGTGCCATTGCGATGCTGGTATTGAGCCCGCTGTTTGCAGTGATTGCACTGCTGATTCATATGGATGATCCTACTGCGAGCTGTATTTTTGCGCAGGAACGGGTTGGAAAGTACGGAAAGACGTTTACTATGTACAAGTTTCGGACTATGATCGCGGATGCGGAGAAACAACGTGAACGGCTGGAGGCTCGGAATGAAAAGGATGGACCGGTGTTTAAAATCCGGAATGATCCGCGTGTTACTCGAATTGGCCGTATTCTGCGCAAGACATCCATGGATGAATTGCCGCAGCTGTGGAATGTGCTGAAAGGTGACATGAGCATTGTGGGACCGAGACCGGCACTTCCCAAGGAAGTCAGATGTTATCAGCCGTGGCAGAGAGAACGGCTGCAGGTTACACCGGGACTCACCTGTTACTGGCAGGTCATCCCAAGGCGGGACACCATTCCGTTTGAGGAATGGATGAGGTTGGACATCCGCTATATTCGGGAACGCAGTTGGCTGGTTGATCTCAAGCTGATTGCCAAAACGATTATCATTGTATTTACCGGACAGGGACAGTAAACGATGTCCCTGTTTGCATTGCAGCAACGTGTATGGCAAGAGTGTAAGGGGGAATATGGCTGCATGAAAAAATTGTGCTTTGCGGCATCATCCGGAGGACATTACGAACAGCTGATGATGCTGAAACCACTGATGCAGAAATATGACAGTTTTATCGTGACAGAACAGACGAAGTATCAGAGCAAGGATTCCGAAATTCCGGTATATTATCTGTTTCAGGTCAATCGTCGAGAGCCGCTTTGCCTGTGGAAGATGATCCGAAATGCGATTCGTTCTGCACGGATTCTCCGGAGAGAACGACCGGATGCGGTAATTTGCACGGGGGTTCTTGCTACTATTCCTCTATGCCTTTTTGCAAAGCTGATGCACTGTAAATTAATTTATATTGAGTCGTTTGCCAAAGTGACGTCGGCAACAAGGACGGGAAAGTTGATATACCGATTTGCAGATCAGTTCTACGTGCAATGGCCGCAGATGCAGCAGGTTTATCCGGATGCGATTTATGTCGGCGGAATTTATTGAGGAGTTGTTATGGTTTTTGTCACGCTGGGATCACAAAAATTTCAATTTAACCGATTGCTTCGGGCGGTTGACACGCTTGTTGGGAATGGGATTATTACAGAACCGGTATTCGCGCAGATTGGGGCAAGTGATTATCGACCACAGCATTTTGAAGTCTGTCCTTTCCTGGACAGGGATCGGTTTGTCGCGAAGGTGAGAGAAAGCAGTTTGATCATTACACATGGTGGTACGGGCGCGATTATTGGCGCGCTCAAGGAGGGAAAACCGGTTATTGCGGTTCCTCGTCTGGCGAAATATGGAGAGCATGTAGATGATCACCAGCTGCAGCTGTTGGAGCAATTTGAAGAGATGGGTATGATTGCGGTGTGTCATGATCTCGACAAGCTGGGAGATCTATATTACAATGTTCAGAAAGAGACGGTTGTTCCGTATGTCTCTCACACGCAGCAAGTGATACGCTGTATTGAAGAGTTCTTGAATCAGTGAGAGGGGGGAGCTGCCGTGGACAATACGATAAAGAATCTTTTGTTGACTCCCTTCCATCTCCTGTATCGCATCAGTCCAAAGTTGGATTTGCAGCTGTTGTTCCGGCTGAAACTGGGGTATTCGTTGAATTGGGATCATCCGCGGACGTATAATGAAAAATTGCAATGGATTAAGTTGTATGATAAAAATCCACTGATGCCGATTTGCTGTGACAAATATACCGTGCGGTCCTACATTGAGCAGCGGGGCTATGGTCATTTGTTGAACCATCTGCTGTGGCAGGGGTTTGATCCCGAGGAGATTCCCTTTGATACCCTGCCGGAGCGGTTTGTGATTAAGGCGACGCATGGATCAACGTTCAACATCATTTGTACGGAAAAATCTACCTTAGACCAGAAAACTGTCATAAAAAAGTGCAAAAAATGGCTGAAAGAGCCGTTTCTCCCGTGCTATGGGGAATGGTTTTACGGAATTGAGCGTCCTCGCATTATTGTGGAGGAATATCTGGAAGGAGATGACGGACAGCCACTGTTTGATTATAAGCTATTCTGCTTCAATGGGGTTCCGAAGATGCTGTACGTGGACACCTGGAAGGATGGGCATCATGCCATCAATGCATATGATATGGAGTTTCAATTGCTGCGGGGAGTGCGTTTGGGGTATCCCAATGATGAGGAGACGGTGGTGAAGCGACCGGCTGCGCTGGAAGAAATGAAGCGAATTGCGGCCGATCTGGCGCGTGATTTTCTTCATGTCCGTGTTGATCTCTATTATACTCACGGCAGAATTTATTTCGGGGAATTGACTTTTACGAAAAGCGCGGGGTTTGGCCGGATTACGCCACATTCTTTTGACGAGCAGATGGGAGATTGGCTCACATTGCCGGAAAGGACAGGAGAAGGATGAAGGTACTGGTGATTGGTCCCAGTGATACTCGGTCACGTGGCGGGATGGCAACGGTGATTCATGGAATTCGCAACAGCAATGTGCTGAATGCGGAGCATGATATGACGATTTTTCCATCCTATATTGACGGTTCTCTTCCTGTTCGGCTGTTGTATTCTGTGTATGGGTATCTAAGATTTCTTCTGTGCTATCGCTCGTATGATTTGTTCCATATCCATGTGGCCTCCTTTGGCAGCACATTTCGAAAGAACTGGTATTTACAAACGATAAAACGGGCAGGGAAGCCGGCCATTCTGCATATTCATGGCGCAAAGTATCTGGTTTTTTATCATCATCTGAGTGAACGAAGAAAAAAAACAGTTGTGCGTTTTTTGCAGCAAGCGGATTTGGTGCTTGCACTGTCGCAGGATTGGAAGGAACGCTTTGATGCGACATTTGGTTTGACCAACTGTCGGGCCCTTCCGAATGGAATCGACACAGAGGAATTTCGAAATGCCTGGTGTGAGGTTGATCGCGTGAGCAACTCGTTTGTGTTTCTCGGGAGATTGGGACAACGCAAAGGGGCGTATGATCTGGTTGCGGCAGTGCAGCGCGCTGTCCCAAGCAACCCGGACCTTCGCATTACCATGGCAGGAGATGGAGAGGTGGAACAGGTTCGCCGCTTGGTTCATGAGAGTGGATTAGACCGGCAGGTTTCTGTCGTGGGATGGGTTAATTTTGAGAAAAAGTGTGAGTTGCTGAGCAGAGCGGCCACGGTGGTTCTGCCGTCATACCATGAAGGCCTTCCCATGACAATTCTAGAAGGAATGGCCAGCGGAAAAGCGATTATCAGCACTACGGTTGGCGCGATCCCGGAGGTTGTTCATCCGGAGAATGGAATACTAATCGAACCGGGGGACATCGACGCACTGGCACAAGCCTTGCTGCGCTGTGCGGCAGATGGTGAGATGCTGAGGCAGATGTCGGAAGCGAATCAAAAGAAAATTGATCAGGAGTTCAGTATGCAAACGATGCATCAACGACTCGCTGGTTACTATGATGAGGCAGCAAAAGCTGCCCGATAAATAAGTGAAAGGGGTATCATGGGGAATTGTACGATGGAACGCGGTTCCATAGCAGACGGGCCTGCCACGGTTCTGATCACAGGTGCGGCGGGATTTATAGGAGCAAGTCTTGCAGAACATCTGCTGACAAAATGCGATACTATTTCTGTGGTCGGGCTGGATAATTTAAATGATTATTACGATATCAATTTGAAGCAGAAACGGTTGGAACGTCTGCTTCCGTTTGACAGATTTACGTTTGTGTACGGAGACCTGGCGAACCGGGAAACAGTACAGCAGGTATTTGAACAGAATCATCCGACAGTGGTTGTCAATCTGGCGGCACAGGCCGGAGTGCGGTACTCAATTACCAATCCGGATGCATATATTTCATCGAATTTAATTGGGTTTTATCATATTCTGGAAGCTTGCCGTCATTATCCGGTCGCGCATCTCGTGTTTGCTTCTTCGTCGTCGGTCTATGGCTTAAATCAGAGCATTCCGTACAGTACAGAGGACAAAACCGATACTCCGGTATCGCTGTATGCGGCTACAAAAAAATCCAATGAATTGATGGCACATGCCTACAGCAAACTGTATGATATTCCGTGTACAGGGCTGCGGTTTTTTACGGTATATGGACCGGCGGGCAGACCGGATATGGCATACTTCGGGTTTACGGAGAAAATGCTGCGGGGGGAACCGATCGCCATTTATAACTATGGTGATATGAAGCGTGATTTTACATACATTGATGATATTGTGACCGGGATCGCACGGGTCATGAGCCGTGCGCCGGAGCAGAATGCGGATGGGGTACGATTTCGTATCTATAATATCGGAAATCACAGGCCGGAAAACCTGATGGATTTTATCGACATACTGGAGCGCTGTCTGAGGGAGGAAGGTATGCTGACGAAGCCGGTAACGAAAGAGCTGCTCCCGATGCAGCCCGGTGATGTATACCAGACCTGCGCGGATGTCTCTGACCTCATGCGCGATTTTGGCTTTATCCCATCGACCGACTTAGAGTGCGGTCTGCGCCAATTCGTCCGATGGTACAAGGACGTTTATTGGAAGCGCTGACAAAAGAACAATAAGAAGAAAAGGGAGTGTACTGCATGGCACGTATCTTTGAACCATATCAGCAAATTGAACGCAGTATCACGACAAAATATCAGCGAAAATTATGGAATCCATTTGTCAAGGCAGTTCGAGAGTACGAACTGATTCAGCCTGGAGATCGCATTGCGGTGTGCATTTCCGGAGGGAAAGACTCAATGCTTCTGGCAAAGCTGATGCAAAAACTGCATCAGAATCAAGAGATTCCATTTGAACTGGTTTTTCTGGTCATGGATCCGGGATATAGTCCGGAACATCGAAAGAAAATAGAAGACAATGCTGCGCTGCTGAGAATTCCCATCACCGTGTTTGAAACAAATGTGTTTCGGGTGGCCAACAATGCGAAGGACAATCAATGTTTTTTGTGCTCCAAAATGCGCCGAGGGCATTTATATCATAAGGCCCAGGAGCTGGGGTGTAATAAAATTGCGTTGGGACATCATTTCAACGATGTCATTGAGACGGTTGTGATGGGAATGTTCTATAGCTCGTTGTTGCAGGCTATGCCGCCGAAGTTGCACAGTGACCATTACGAGGGGATGGAACTGATTCGTCCGCTGTACCGGGTTCACGAAGAAGATATTCTTGCATGGTGTGAGGACAATCATCTGGAGTTTATCCAGTGTGCCTGTCGCTTCACAGAGCAGAGTGAGCACAGTCCGGATGGAATTGGAGACTCTAAACGCAAGGAAATCAAACTGTTGATTCAGGAATTAAAAAAGAAGAATTCCTATATTGAAAAGAGTATCTTTAACAGTATTCACTCGGTTTCTCTGGACAGTATGCCTGGATATAAGACAAGAAAGGTTCGTCACTCGTTTTTGGAGCGCTATGACGAATTGCGGCCGGAGCCAAAGAAACCATGAAATCACTTTTTTTTGTAACTCCCAATCTGGCAAATGGAGGGGCAGAACGGGTTACCGCTATTCTGGCCGGTGAACTGGCGAAAATGGGAAATGCCGTGACTGTGGTCTATATGAAGGACGGAGACACGGTATATCCTGTGCATCATTTGGTACAGCGGAAACAATTGTTTGCGCGTGGCTCGCGGTTTGGTCGGATTGTCAAAAAGGTATGGAGACTGCGTCAGCTGATGAAGCGTCATCCGGATGCCACCTTTGTCGCGATGCTGCCGTTTGAAACGCTGTATGCGTTTTTTGCGTCGCGCGGGCTGCGCTGCCGGGTCGTGTATTCGCTGCGCAATGATCCGAACAGCATGAACAGTACGCGGGATCGGTTTATTATGAAAGTCATTTATCCGCGGGCGGATGGCATCGTGTTTCAAACGGAGGATGCCCGTAACTTTTTCCCAGAGCGGGTTCAAAAGCGGGGAACGGTCATTGCCAACCCGCTGGTGGGCACGCTGCCGGAGCGGTATGACGGCCAGCGGTTTCATGAAATCGTTACCGTCGGACGGCTGACGAAACAGAAGAATTATCCTTTGCTTCTGCGCGCCTTTGCCAATGTTCATCTGCTACATAAGGATTGGAAGCTGCGAATTTTTGGACAGGGAGAGCTGCGGGACATGCTGGAACGGCTCTGCGAGCAGCTGGACATTGCGGAATCGGTAGAGTTTTGTGGCTTTGTTCCGGATGTAGTCCAGCAGATTCGTCAGAGCGGAATCTTTGTGATGGCGTCGGATTATGAGGGGATTTCCAATGCGATGCTGGAAGCGCTGGCAACCGGTGTTCCGTGCGTCTGCACGGATTGTCCGATTGGCGGCGCTCGTATGATGATTCGCGATCACGAGAATGGCATGTTGGTTCCCACGGGAGATGAAGCCGCAATGACGCGGGCACTGTTGGAACTCATCGAACATCCAGAGTTAGCACGCCGTTTGTCAGAACAATCGGTGCGGGTTCGCGCAGCGTTGTCTGCCGATATCATCGCTGAGAAGTGGAAAGGAATTTTATGAGTAACCGCAAGACCATAGCAATTACCTGCGATTTTTGTGACGTTGTCCTGTTGATCTATCTTTGCGTGCTGTTTGCACACCAACAGGAGACGACCATAGATTTGTTTCTAAGATATGGAAGCCTGATTGCACTGGCAGCTACCTATTTTTTGTTTTACGCGGAAAGGCCGACGCGACAAGGCACTTTCTACTGGAATTTTAGTGGATTTGAGATCTGGTGTATCCTGCTGCTGTTGTTGGGATTGGCGTCCCTGCAGTGGTGTATCAGTGCAGATGCGGTGACCAATACACTGTTTAAGCTGGCAAAGCTATTTCTGGTCTGTTGTTTGGTGCGTCCACGCCTGACCAACCGAGAGGAGATCCATCGCATTTGGTGCATTATATTTTGCGCGTTGGTGTATACATTTGGGCTTTTGATCGTCCGCACTCCGTTCTCCGAATGGGGTACGGAACGAATCGGACTGGAGATCGGACAGCATTCCAATGAGATCGGACGTCTGGCATGCCTGGGTGTGCTGCTTGCTGCGTATCTGTGTACCTCACAGAAACAGAAACGCGTACTGATTGCCGCGTTTGGAATGATGTTTGCGTTCTGCGCATTCATGACGGGATCCAAAAATGCGCTGTTCATCCTGATTTTTCAGGTGGGTATCTATTTTTTCCTGATTTCGACGCGTGGAAACCGTCTGTTTATTGTGTTTGCATCGGTTGCAGGCGTTTTTCTGGTTTTGCGCCTGGTTATGATTAACCCCATGTTATATCAGCTGGTAGGACACCGCATTGAAGCAATGGTGGGAACGTTGATGGGAAGTTATACTGTCTACGATGGAAGTACCTATGAACGGTTGTATTTTATTGGGACAGGCCTCAAGCTGTTTGCGTCGCATCCGCTGCACGGAGTAGGACTCAATAATTTTTCCTCTTATCTCTCGACTATTGGATACGACAATGCAGTCAGCAGTCACTGCGGATTTGTGGAATTGCTGGCTACACTTGGAATCCCAGGATTTATTTTGTACTATTCTCTCTATGTGTGTATTCTCGTTCGGTTGCTGGGCCCGGCCCTGCGACACGATCGCCTTGCCGCGATGGCATTTACTTTGGCGCTGCGCTTTTTTGTCTTTGATTTGACGACGGTCAGCCTGTATGTTTACAATTCCTTCTTTTTGATGATGGTTGCGCTGGAGAGCACGCATTGTATTCGCACCGAGCAGAGAGAAGCGTGGGAGGAGGAACGAAAGAGGAGACGAATGCGTGCGGCCAGACAAGGAGAGACAGGATGAAAACCGAGATTATGGTGTCGGTTTTGACGACAGCCTATAATCATGCAGAGTTTTTGGAACAGACACTGGATAGCTTGCTGCAGCAAGTTACCGACTTCCGATTTGAGATCATTGTTCATGACGATGCATCGACAGATGGAACAGCGGATATTATACAACGCTATGCACAGCGCTATCCAGAACAGATTGTGCCGATCTTGCAGAGCGAAAACCAGTATTCCAAAGGGAACGATGTCTATGATTTTATGGCGCCGTTCATTCGTGGCCGGTATGTTGCGCAGTGTGAAGGGGACGATTACTGGTGTGATCCCAACAAATTACAGCGTCAGGTTGACTTTCTGGAACGGCACGAGGAGTATATTGCCTGTGTTCACAATACGCGGAGAGAAGAATATGGAAAACGACGAAGTGAAGTTCTGTTCCCCACAGACGGGGATCGAGATCTTTCCTTTTCCCAATTGATTCAGGGGGGAAATGCCTGCTATCATTCCAGCTCGTTGGTGATGAGGAGCACGTTTCGCTTGCCCGAGCCGTTTCGCGAAATCACAGGATTTGGAGACTACTGTGTCAATGTAGCGTTGGGATTGAGCGGAAAGATTCATTATTTTGACACCGTGATGTCGGTGTATCGGTTTCGAACCCCTGGTTCGTGGAGCCAGCGGCAGGCGGTGTCGGTACAGGATCGAATTGATAAGGACTGCAATATCCTTCGCTTGATGGAGATTTTGGAAGAGTATTCCGGACACCGGTATACCGAGGACATTCAGGCGGTGACGCTGCGAATACAATATGATTTGGCAGAGCAGCGAGGAGAGTATGACAGGCTGCGCCGCGGAGCGTTTCGGGAGCTGTATTTGAGGCATTCGCGACGATACCGTGTGAAGCTTTTTTTGAAGCAATATGGTGGACCACTTTATAAGCTGTATCGTAGCGTGCGATGAGAGACAGGGATGACAGGAGGATACAGGATGGAATGTGGTTGTGATCCGGCACGGCGGCCGATGGTCAGCGTACTGGTTCCGGTATACAATGTGGAGAAGTATCTTGCGCAGTGTTTGGATTCGATTCTCACACAGACATACCGTGATTTTGAACTGATTCTCTGTGACGATGGCTCGACAGACCAAAGCGGTGAGATTTGTGACCGCTACGCACAACAGCATCCGACGGTTCGGGTGATTCACAAAGAAAATGAAGGATTGCTGCGGACACGGCGCAGACTCTTTCGAGAAGCGAAAGGAACATTTGTGCTTTGTGTGGATTCCGATGACTGGATTGCCCAAAACCTGTTGGAACAAACGGTACACGCGGCGGAAGAAACACAGAGTGATATGGTGTTGTTTGGATACAAGAAGGTACAGGATGACGGAACAACGCTTGAGCAGTGTGCCAATCGTTATCCGGACCGGACCACATTTTCTGGAGAATCGCGCAAAGCGCTTTGTCGTGATTTCGCGACGAGCGTAGAATTGAACCATATCTGGGATAAGCTCATCCGCCGGGAGCTGATTGGTACGGAGGAAGAATCCGATCCGCTGTATCAGCGGCACCTCAACGGAGAGGACAAGCTGCAGCTGCTTCCTGTGTTTCACCGAGCGCAGCGTCTGTGCTATTTGGCCCAGCCGTTGTACTGTTACCGCATCAGTGCGACAGGGATGGGACGCAATTATCAGCTCCAGTATTTTTCTGACCTGCAGCAAGTCAATCAGCGTGTACTGCGTTTTTTACAGCAGGAACACTTGGATGATGCAGCGACAAGCCGTGCGTTTTACAGCCGCTACTGCCGGTCTTTGACTGTGCTGATTTCGGACGTCGTTTTATCCGGACGGTTTCGTCAGGAAGACATCCATGCTGCCTGTCGGGAAGTGTATCAGTCTGACCTATACCAGCAAGCCAAAAGGCATGCTGTACAGGTGAACGGAAGTGCATGGATTCGGTTGCTGCACTGGCTATTCCGAAATCAGAAGTTTGAATGGATGCAGCGCCTGTTGCGCTGCAAAAAGCGATGGAATGACCGATAGAACACAAGAAATTCAACATGCAGACGGGGGAGCAAGATGAAAAAGCGGGTAGTCATAACCAATATGTTCTGGCGGTTTGCGGAACGGTGTGGCGCGCAGGGAGTTTCGTTTGTTGTCACGTTGATTCTTGCACGGTTGCTGATGCCGGAGGTATATGGCACGGTCGCGCTGATTACGGTATTTACGACCATTCTGACTCTATTCGTGGACAGCGGTTTGAAAAATGCGCTGATCCAGAAAAAGGATAGTGATCAGCTGGATTTTTCCACCGTGTTTTATTGCAACGTTGCGTTGGGAATTGTTCTGTATTTGGGAATGGTGTTGGCAGCTCCGTCGATTGCCCGCTTCTATCAGAATGAGGAGATGGTGGCGTATGTCCGTGTTCTCTCCCTGACACTGGTGTTGGGCGGAGTGAATGGGGTACAGACTGCCATTGTGTCCAAGCGGATGCAATTTCGCAAGTATTTCTATGCGACACTGGGCGGTACGTTGATTTCTGCGGTTATCGGGATTGCGATGGCTGTTTGGGGCATGGGCGTGTGGGCACTGATTGCACAGCGTCTGACTAACCAGGCGATAGATACATTGATTTTGTGGGTTACGGTGCGATGGCGTCCGTCACGGCAGTTTTCGATGGAGCGACTGAGACCGATGTTCGGCTATGGAAGCAAAATTCTTTGTTCCTCGTTGTTGGATTCATTGACGGCTAATGTGTCGGGCCTATTGATTGGCACGATGTATTCGGCTGATTCGTTGGCGTATTATGATAAAGGGCGGAATGTTCCGTTTTTTGTCATCCAGAACATTCAGACAGCAGTTCAGAGTGTGCTGCTGCCTGTCATTGCGGAGGAACAAAACCGGACAGAGCAGGTGCGGCGGATTCTGAAACAGTCGATTCAGGTCAGCGCGTATTGTATCATACCGTGTATGGTTGGGTTGGGTGTTTGTGCAGAACCACTGATTCGTGTGCTGTTTACTGAGAGGTGGATTGAAATGGTACCCTTTTTGCGGCTCTGGTGTTTTGTCTGCGCTTTTTATCTGCTTCACACGGCGAATTTACAGGTTATTCAGGCGCTGGGGCACAGCGGTCTTTATTTGCGGATTGAGATCGTAAAACAAGTGCTGTCGCTGGCAGGGATTTTCATCGCAATTCCCTTTGGTGTGCTGGCAATGATGCAGGCGATGTGTGTGGTTACGGTAATCAGCCTGTATCTGAATGCAAAACCGAATCAAACGCTGATTGGTTATGGGTTTGCGGCGCAGATCAAAGATCTTGTGCCGATTTTGTTTCTGAATTTGATCATGGGTGTCGTGATTTTTGTAGTTGGGCTGCTCCCGCTGGGCGATGTACCGCTGTTGTTGGTGCAGGGAACCGTGGGGGTCGGTGTATATCTCGTCGGATCCCGTCTGCTGGATTTGGAAATCGCGCAGTATTTATGGGACACATTGCATGAGCTGAGGATGTACACAAAATAGGAGAATGGATAGGAAAAGAGTCATGGAAGAGATATGGGTGACGCGTTCTGCCATGCCGCCGTTGGAGGATTATGTGGAAGAAATCCGTGCGCTGTGGGATACACGGTGGCTGACCAATGCCGGAAGGAAGCATGAGCAGCTGCGAGAACAGCTGCGGCAATATTTGGGCGTGCGTGAGACAGAATTACTGGTTAACGGACATATGGCGCTGGAATTGACATTTCAGTCTATGAAGCTGTCCGGCGAGGTGATTACCACACCGTATACGTTTGCTTCAACAACGCAGGCGATTGTCCGGAGTGGGCTGACTCCGGTATTTTGTGATGTGACAGAGAATTTTACAATAGATGTGAAGAAGATAGAAGCGCTGATCACGGAACGAACCTCGGCGATCGTTCCGGTTCATGTCTACGGCCAGGTGTGTGATGTGCAAGAAATACAGCATATTGCGCAGAAGCATGGCCTGAAGGTGATTTATGATGCAGCGCATGCGTTTGGAACAACGGTAAACGGGAAGGGAATCGGCACATTTGGAGACGCATCTTGTTTCAGCTTTCACGCGACCAAGGTATTTCACACGGTAGAAGGCGGCGCAGTCTGCTTTTCGGATCCTGCTTTGGGAAGAGAGCTGAGAGAAAGAAGGAATTTTGGACTGAGAGGACAGGAACAAATCGTCTCGGTCGGAACAAATGCCAAGATGAATGAGTTGTGTGCTGCGATGGGGATCTGCAATCTGCGCTATGTTGACGATTGGATTGCCCGGCGCGGTGCAATTGCCATGCGTTATCGGGAAAAGTTATCCGATGTCGCGGGATTACTGCTCGCGCCCGTCCAGCAGGGAGTGAGGAGCAGTTTTTCTTATTTCCCCATTCTCATTGATGAAGCGAAGTTTGGATACAGCCGCGATGAAGTGGCAGAGCATCTGGCGGAGCATGGCATTGTTACGCGAAAATATTTTTATCCACTGACAAGTACCGCTATGTGCTGCCGTCGTCGTGGTTTGGCGGAGAACACGCCGAGAGCGGATTGGCTCAGCCGACATGTATTGACGTTGCCGTTATATCCGGAGATGACGCGGCAGCAGGTGGACATGATATGCAGTCAGATCTGTGCATGCAGAAAATAGGCAAAAAAATCTCCCTGGAGAGGATCCAGGGAGATTTTATTCATGATACAGACAGATTCATGGCTCGTTTCAGCGCAGCCATCAGTTCGTCATAGGTTTCATATGCGGGGAGATCCGGATTATCCGCCTTGATTGCTTCGGTGGAGCGGAAAAGGAAGCCATCCTTACCGGCACGGATCATGCCAAGATCATTGAAGCTGTCACCGCAGGCAATCGTTTCAAATCCGATGGATTGCAGCGCCCTGACAGTGCTGAGTTTGGAATTCTCCGTACGCATACGGAAACCGGTGATTTCTCCGTCGGGGGCAACCTCCAGAGAATTGCAGAAGATCGTCGGCATGCCAAGTTTCTCCATCAGCGGTTTTGCAAACTGAGTGAATGTGTCGCTGATGATAATAACCTGGGTGAGAGAGCGGAGTTCGTCAAGGAATTGTTTTGCGCCTGGGAGCGGATCAATGGTGGCGATGGTATCTTGAATTTCTTTGAGACCGAGATGATGCTCTTTCAGAATGCCAAGACGCCAGTTCATAAGCTTGTCGTAATCCGGTTCATCGCGTGTGGTGCGAGTTAACTCTGGGATACCGCTTGCCTTAGCAAAGGCAATCCAGATCTCCGGGACCAATACGCCTTCTAAATCCAAACATGTTATGTACATCGTGTTGTTCCTTTCGCACTTTTCAGAAGTAGCTTGCTAAATTGGCAGTTTTAAATAGTTTACCATGCCTGCTTTCGTTTTTCAATATGATTTTCTCTATGTTGTCATGACATTAAAAGAGAGGTGTGACGCAGCAGGGATGGGCTCCCTTCGTGAGAACGAGTGGAACGTGCAAAACACAGAGGAGAAAATGGAAGGATACGGGAAAGACAATGAACAAAAGAGACAATGGATGAGAGAAATAAATTCGTCAATTGTATAAAATTACAGAAAATAACTCAATCGGAAAGAAAAATGTTTTTTGCTGTGGGAAGTGAAAGCAAAATTTGCTATAATCTGTTACAGAAATTTTACAATTCGGGAGGGTATTATGCAAGACTCTGGTACATACGCAACACCCTATGATTTTAAGGGAAAACTACCGCTGCGGCAGGCGATTCCTTTGGGGTTGCAGCACGTTTTAGCCATGTTTGTTGGCAACTTGACTCCGATTCTGATTATCACAAATGCATGTGCGGCAGCTGGCGGGACGAACGATTTTGCGGCCATTCAGGTCGCTCTTTTGCAGAATGCCATGCTGATAGCCGGTCTGGTCACGCTGGTGCAGCTGTTTTCCATTGGACCGATCGGCGGACAGGTTCCGATTATCATGGGAACGAGTTCCGGATTTATCGGTGTATTTTCCAGTGTTGCGACGACCATGGGCGGCGGAATTGTCGCATACGGAGCGATTATGGGCGCGTCGTTGATTGGTGGTCTATTTGAGACGGTATTGGGTGCATTTCTCAAACCCTTGCGCCGCTTTTTCCCCGCTGTGGTAACGGGTACTGTTGTGTTGGCAATTGGTTTGTCACTCATTAGCGTTGGAGTTTCTTCCTTTGGGGGAGGCTCTTCTGCAAGCGACTATGGATCGGCGGAAAATTTGCTGATTGCCCTTGCGGTTATGATTATTATTCTCGTACTGAAGCATGGTGCAAAAGGCATGGCAAGCTCTTCCTGTATCCTGATCGGAATTATCTGTGGTTACATTATCTGCGCCATTCTCCCGATGTTTCTGTCTACGACCGGTGTGAATGCAGAAGGAGTGGAATACACGAAGGCATGGGTGCTGAACTGGGATAAAGTTGCGGATGCCAGCTGGTTTGCAGTACCGGCGCTCCTTCCGGTTAAGCCGGTTTTTGATGTCCGTGCAATTCTTCCGGTACTGGTTATGTTTGTAGTCACTGCGGTAGAAACTGTGGGTGATATTTCTGGCTGTATCGAAGGCGGTATGGGGCGCGAAGCGACAGACAAAGAGCTGTCTGGCGGCGTTATGTGTGACGGAATTGGTTCTTCGTTTGCGGCGCTGTTTGGAGTGCTTCCCAACACGTCATTCTCACAGAATGTAGGACTGGTCACCATGACAAAGATCGTCAATCGGTTTGCATTGTCGTGTGGTGCTATTTTCCTGGTGCTGTGCGGACTGCTTCCGAAGTTGGCAGCGTTGGTTTCGATTATGCCGCAGAGTGTCCTGGGCGGTGCAGCGGTTATCATGTTTTCTTCCATTGTGATGAGTGGTATTCAGCTGATTACCAAGGAACCGCTGACATCCCGCAATATGACGATTGTTTCGGTTGCGTTGGGCTTGGGATATGGATTCGGAGCAAACAGTGCGGTTCTTGCCGGGCTGCCGAACGCGCTGCAGCTGGTATTTGGAGGTTCCGGTATTGTACCAGCAGCGTTTGTTGCAATCCTGCTGAACATTCTTCTGCCGAAAGAAGCAAAGGAATAATTGATTTCAGGACGAGTAAAACTACAGTCTCCGACATGAATTGTGCCGGAGACTCTTTTTTATCGGAATGCTTTGTGCTACAGGGAAGGTCATGATATAATACCATTATCGAGATCACTTTTGGATGATAGTTGGAGGGAATACTGGTGCTCACAATCAACCAATACATCAGGCCGAAGAGCTTGGAAGAAGCGTATATGCTTTGCCAGAAAAAGAATAATGTGGTTCTGGGCGGCATGTTATGGCTGAAAATGCAGCGTAAAACCATTGGAACGGCAATTGACCTATGTGAACTGGGACTGGATGGAATCGAAGAGACGGAAACACAGTACCGGATTGGCTCGATGGTGACACTGCGCGCCTTGGAGAAGCATGACGGTCTGGCGCAGCTGACACAGGGCGCAATGGCGGATGCGGTCCGCGATATTGTTGGCGTGCAGTTTCGCAATGTCGCAACGGTCGGAGGAAGCGTGTATGGACGGTTTGGCTTTTCGGATGTTGCGACACTGTTGCTGGCGTTGGAAGCAGAGGTCGAGCTGTATCATGGGGGCGCCATGACGCTGCGAGAGTTTATGGACAGACCTCGGGAAAGAGATATTCTGGTACGCATCATTGTTTCTAAGGAGGCACGGAGAATCTGCTATCGTGCCCAGAGAAACAGCTCGACGGACTTTCCGGTACTCACCTGTGCTGTCTCTGAGCGAGCGGGACGGATAGTATGTGCCATCGGAGCACGGCCTATGCCGGCAGTGGTTTTGGAGGACACAGAGGAATGTCTCCGGGATGGGGTTACGGAGGAACGGGCAAAGATGTTTGGTGAGCAGATTGCACGACGTGTATCGTTTGGCAGCAATACCCGTGGAAGCGCCGAGTATCGTCGCCGTATCTGTGCGGTTCTGGTACGCCGTGCCGTGCTGGCGCTGGAGGGAGAATAATATGGAGATCACCTTGTTGTTAAATGGGAGAAAGCGAAGTGCTTCGGTGCGGCCGGATACCCTGCTGATTGATGTTCTTCGTGAGCAGGGCTGTTACAGCGTAAAACGCGGATGTGAGACTGCCAACTGTGGACTGTGCACCGTGCTTTTGGATGACTGCCCGGTTTTGTCATGCAGCATTTTGGCGGCTCGTGCCGACGGGCATCGAGTACAGACGCTGGAAGGCCTGCAGGAAGAAGCGCAGGAGTTTGTCTCGTTTATCGCCGATCAGGGGGCGGAGCAGTGCGGCTTCTGCAATCCGGGATTTGTAATGAATACGATTGCGTTGCTCCGGGAAAATCCAAATCCGACCGATGATGAAATCCGTGCATTTTTGGTGGGAAATCTCTGCCGCTGTTCCGGATATGAGGGACAGCTGCGCGGAATTCGTGCATTTTTGGACAGCAGAGCAGATCAGTAAGGAGGCATTACATGGAGAAAAATATATACCAATCGGTTGGAAAACCGGTGAGAAAAAAGGATGCCATGGGTCTTCTGCTCGGAAAGCCAGCTTATGTGGATGACGTTACAGCGAAGGATTGTCTGGTAGTGAAGGTGCTGCGCAGCCCTCATGCGCATGCATTGATTGCTGAAATTGACACTGCAGTTGCAGAAAAGGTGCCGGGAATCGTGGGAATTTACACATATCGTGATGTCCCGCAGCACCGCTATACCACGGCAGGGCAGACATTTCCGGAGCCATCGGCGCATGACCGCCTGATTTTAGATCAGCGCGTTCGCTTTGTTGGCGATGCGGTTGCCGTGATTGCCGGTGAAACAGAGGCGTGTGTCGATCGCGCACGAAATCTGATCAAGGTGCGCTATCAGGTCTTGGATGCGGTTTTGGATTTTCGAACAGCAAAGGACAATTCGGTTCTGGTGCATCCGGAACAGGATTGGGAGGCACTGTGTGCAGTTGGCGCGGATAATACGCGCAATCTGGTTGCACAGGAGCAGTCCGAAGAAGGCGATGTAGACGGCGTTTTGGCAGATTGTGATGAGATTGTGGAACATACCTATCACTGTAAGGCCTGCCAGCAGGCGATGATGGAAACGTTTCGCACGTATGCAGAAATAGATGCCTTTGGGCGGCTTCATATTATCAGCTCAACACAGATCGTATTCCATGTGCGCCGCATCCTGTCGATTGCGCTTGGTATTCCAAAGTCCAAAATCCATGTGGAAAAACCACGAATCGGAGGCGGCTTTGGCGCCAAACAAAGTGTTGTGGCAGAGGTCTATCCCGCTCTGGTCACATGGAAGACCGGCAGACCGTCCAAGATGATTTATACCCGTGAAGAATGCCAAATTGCGGGTTCTCCGCGCCATGAAATGGAGGTTTCCGTGCGTCTGGGGGCGTCTAAGGATGGAACGATCCGGGCGCTGGATGTTTATACTCTGTCCAATTCCGGAGCATATAGCGAACATGGGCCCACGACGGTTGGCTTGTCGGGGCATAAGTCGATTCCGTTGTATACCGGAGGGCTGGAGGCGTTTCGCTTCGGCTATGATGTGGTGTATACGAATATGCAGGCGGCGGGAGCATACCGTGGCTACGGTGCCACACAGGGAATTTTTGCAGTGGAATCTGCGGTAAACGAACTGGCGGAACGGCTGGGCATGGATCCCGTTGCCATTCGAGAGAAAAACATGGTGCGGGAAGGGCAGGAGATGCCTGCTTATTACCATGAGGTGGCGCGGGCATGTGCGCTTGACCGCTGCATGGAGCATGCGAAGAGCATGTTTGACTGGGAAAGCAAGTATCCGGTGCGCGATATGGGTAATGGAAAGGTTCGGACAGCGGGAGTTGCCATGGCCATGCAGGGCTCAGGGATCGCCGGCCTGGACGTTGGCTCAGCGACGGTTTCGCTGTGTGAGGGCGGCTTTTATACGCTTGCCATTGGTGCAGCGGACATGGGCACGGGATGCGATACAATTCTGGCGCAGATGGTTGCGGAATGCATGGAATGTAGTGTGGAAGACGTGGCAGTTTTTGGTGCGGACTCCGATGCGTCACCGTATGACTCGGGATCATATGCATCCTCGACAACGTATGTGACGGGCAAAGCGGTAGAAAAGGCGTGTATGAGACTGCGCGATCAAATGTGTCAGATCGGAGCGCAGTTAATGGAATGCACGGCTGATGAAGTTGCGTTTGCGGACGGAGAAGTATACCGTTTGGACGGAAGCCAGCGGGTCTCCGCAGAACAGATCGCAGTAAAGTCAATGGCATATAATACGATTCCGGTGAAGGTCACAGAGAGTCATTCCTCCCCGTTTTCTCCGCCTCCGTACATGGTCGGCATGGTGGAAATTGAACTGGACCGGGAAACTGGCTCCGTTGAGATTTTGGATTTTACGGCTGTTGTCGACTGCGGTACAGTAGTGAATCCGAATCTGGCGCGGGTGCAGACGGAGGGAGGCCTCGCCCAGGGGATTGGCATGGCATTGTTGGAAGACGTCACCTATACATCGCGCGGCGCCATTGTAGAAAACTCACTGATGCAGTACAAAATCCCGACTCGGAAGGATATGGGACATCTGCGTGTGGAGTTTGAAGAGAGCTATGAGCCAACCGGGCCGTTTGGGGCGAAATCAATCGGAGAGATTGTTATCAATACGCCGTCTCCGGCGCTGGCACATGCGATTTATCGTGCGACGGGAATCTGGCATCGCACGCTGCCAATCACGCCGGAAAAGATTTTGCTGGGAATTCAGGAATGATGTGGCATATTTTATATCTTGCCTCAGGGAATAGCCGGCGGTTTGGTTCCAACAAGCTGCTGACTCCCGTTTTGGGAAAGCCGATGGTCTGTCATGGCCTGGACATACTGTGTGGATTGGTTGAGAAACGCAGGGACTGTACGCTGACGGTGGTGTCGCGCTATACAGAAATTCAACAGATCGCTCGGCAACGTGGTGTTCCTGCGGTGGATAGTCCTGAGAGTGAGCATGGGATTTCCTACACAATTCGGGCAGGGCTTGATGCGCTGAGAAGCATTGATCCGGAGGACTTTGTGGTTTTTGTGGTGGCAGATCAACCCTATCTGACAGAAGCGACGGTGGAACGGTTGCTGGATGTTGCGCAAGAGGGTGTGGATGCTGCCATGGTGTCATGGGGCGGTCGCACGGGAAATCCGACGATGTTTTCTGCAAGGCTGATTCCAGAGCTTCGGGCTTTGCAGGGAGATCAGGGAGGACGGATTGTGCTCAACCGGTACCGAGCGACGTGTCGGATCGTAGCGGCTGATGACGAGCGGGAACTGATGGATATTGACCGCAAGAATGATCTGCCGGAAAGATTTTTGTGAGAAGAGACAGAGAGACAGAAAAATTATGAACACAAGGGCATCCCGGCGCTGAGCGCATGGGGTGCTCTTGCTTTTGTTTGCACAGGGGTGAAAGGATATGCAGTAGACAATGCAGCCACCTTTGATAATCTGAAACTAAACGGTTTTAGCCGATGGATTATTAGAAGGAGGAGAACAAATGAAACTGGAAACAAAGAATGGACATTTTATTTTTACGGTTGCGGCGTCGGAACGATTTCTTGGTTATCTCGGAGAGAATCAGACACAGGATGTCGTAATTCAACTGGATGACACGTACGAGGGATGGAGATTTCGCATGGAGTTTGGCGAGCAAAGCAATTTTCTCTATCTGACGCAATATGACACCACGCTGATCGCGACGCTGCGGAGAGAATGGCTTCCAGAGTCCGGTTCAATTCCTGTGCAGATCAGCGGAAGCTGTGGGCAGGTGGAAAGACGTTCAAACATTGTGTGGTTTCAAATCGCAGGTTCCGTGGGAGCGTTAGACCGGCCGGATCAGTATCCAATCGCATTTCGACAGTTGGAAGAAAGGATGTACCGAGCACAGGACTCGGCAGAGGAACTGATCAAAAACAGTGAGCAGATATTGTCACTCAAACAAGAGTGTGACAGTATGCTGGAACAGATTGGCGGAATAGAACAAAACATCGAAGCGGCACAGACGTCGGCAGAGAATGCGGAGCAGGCGGCACAGCGGGCAGAGGCGGCGGTTGATCAAATCATAGAGTCTGGAGTTAGCACAACGATACGCGACACATTGGACAGTGAAGAAAGCAATGCGGCGTTGTCGGCGCGACAGGGAAGTGTCCTAAAACGATATGCAGTAGATCTGCGTTTTCGGGATCGAATCATTCCAGAACCAATGTTTCGATATCATTTGTCATCGTATCCCAATTTGGTGGCACATTGCGCAACGGAAAATACAGTCTATCTTTTGCTGGAAAGCCAAGACGGAAAACAGATTATTGCAGCAGTCAACCGAACGACCGGCGCGCTGAACAGTAAATCCAGCATTTTGACACAGACGTATTCATGTATGACCTATGACTCATATGTCGGAGCGCTGCTACTGGGCGGAGCAAGCGGAGTGACGGTGATGCTGATGGATTACGAGATCATTGCCCAGCGCGCTTTGGGAGCGGTGACGGGGATCACCATGGTGGACAGCACCGGAGAATGGATTTTGTATTCTGAGGGAGACTTGATTTGGATTGAAGAGGAAACCACGGAGAAGAAGCGTCTTGCGCTTCCTGCGGGGATCCGAGAGCCAAAATCCATTTCGTATCAGGATGGGATGCTTTATCTGATGACACCAGTGACTGAAACGATGAATCCAGCGGCGGAAGGAGTTGCCGTTGTTACCGCTTTGGATGAACACGGTGTTGTATTGCAGAGTTGGATTTTGCCGCGAGGATATGGAGACCTTTGCAGCGTGATTGCAGAGACGGATCAACTCTCGTTCGGATATCACACGGAACGGGGAGCTCTGTTCTGTATGGCAGATTATCGGGATGCTGTCGACAGCAGTGGACAACTTGGAGCTGCCCGTACAGCGGAGGAATATTCGGTTTCCGGATACAACGAGGAGATCGTTGCATTATACGTCGATGCTTCGTATGTTGGCGCCTCCAACGGCACACAGGAGCAGCCGTTTTCATCGTTAAAGGACGCTTTGGATTGTGCACATAAATGGAAAGCGTGCCGAAAGATTCAGATTAAGACGACAGGGAATTTTGCATCGGAAGAACAAATCTATTTGGCAGACTTTCCAAGGAAGCTGGAAATCATCAATGACGGAACTGCGTCGACGAAAATTCAATGTCTCTCGATTACCGGGTGCCCGGCCGTTTGGCTGGAGGGGATTTCCTGTGTGGGACTGACAGAGAACAAAGCGTTGCTAGATGTCGATCAGTCGCATGTTATTGTAAGCGGATGTACGCTTAATTTATTGTCAGGAAGTGGAACGCGATACGGAATTCGTGCGGTGGATTCCCGCGTAACTCTGCCCACCTCAAACACATTTCAAAATGTGACAACCGGAATCTATTCGATTCGTTCTGAGATTCATGTGCCAACGGCACAGACGTTTTCCGGGGTTTCCACACACATTGCGTTGTCGGAGCTTTCAGAAGCACGGTTCGTAGACCAGAGCACATTTCAAATTCTCAATACGGACAGCTTTGTGTATTCTGTCAATGCATAATATCTTATGGTTGCCCGAAGCAAAACTGCGATTGTGGTTTGATAGCCGAGAGAGCTTCTGTACGCTCGGGTACCGTTGCGGACGGAATGACATTCTTTGTTTGTATTGGAAAAATGAACAAAAAACAGCGGTCTGATTTTGTCGGATAAAGCGTGTACTTTTGTAAGCACGAATGGTATAATATCAATACTATTGTGATTTGGTGGAGAATACGATGAGTAACTATGTATTCGGCTTTTCTGTTCCGGCATTTGTGGTGCTGGTCCTGTTTTTGGTTCCCAGAATCTGGTGGCGCCTTTCCCCGCCGCGTCGCGACTTGCTGGTGCGCAATTATGCAAGAAGGCAATGGGTTAACTATCTCCGCAATGGGTGTTTGGTGGCTACATGTTTGCTTCTTTTATTTTTAGTTGATCGCGAACATGGAAACGGTTTTCGACTGAACAGTGCTCTGGTGCTGCTGATTTTGGTCTTGGTTCTGCACTATGCAGCATGGATTCTGTACCAGCGCGGAAGATTGACGCCATTCCTGTTGATTTTTGGCATTGCGTTGCTGTCATCTTTGTATTTGTTGGCAGCGGGAACACTGTTGTATAATTCTGTGGCAATGATACCGGCGTTGCTCTATGGTATTTTGTATGTTGCAGTGACATGGAATAATGTTAGACCCAAATAGAGATATGCCCTTTCTGATGAAAGGGCAGTTTCTTTTTCAAATGAAACGGTGCAGATGTCAAAAAATGTTGCAAATGTAGGAAACGATAGTTGCATTTGTCTTAAATCATGGTACAATGACAGTATATTTTTTTGTTAGGGGGATGACAATGAAAACAAGAAAGCATCATTTGCTGTTATGGCTCTCCATGCTGCTCTCAGCAGGCATGCTGTTTGCTGTGTTTGGCTG
>CAYLXH010000015.1:0-18094 GCA_964387535.1 uncultured Butyricicoccus sp.
GTTGGCCGTACAGAAACCATTGACGATCTGTTTGCTGATGGTTATGAGGCAATTTTCGTTGGTTCCGGCGCTGGTCTGCCGAGCTTCCTCCACATCCCGGGCGAGGGTCTGAACGGTGTATATTCTGCAAACGAGTATCTGACTCGTGTTAACCTGATGAAGGCTTATGTTGAAGGCTCCAGCACTCCGATCTATCATGCGAAAAAGGTTGCTGTATTCGGCGGCGGCAATGTAGCAATGGACGCTGCCCGTGTTGCCAAGCGCATGGGTGCTGAAGAAGTTTACATTGTTTACCGTCGTACTGAAACAGAGCTTCCGGCTCGAGTAGAAGAAGTACACCACGCCAAGGAAGAGGGCATCATCTTTAAGCTGCTGGCTAATCCGATTGAGATTCTCGGTGATGAGAACTCTCATGTAAAGGGTGTCCGTTGCCAGGTAATGGAGCTTGGTGAGCCGGATGAGTCTGGTCGCCGTCGTCCTGTTCCGGTAGAGGGTGAGACTTTTGTTCTCGATGTTGATGCTGCTGTTGTTTCAATCGGCACGTCTCCGAACCCGCTGATCCGTACTACCACTCCAGGTCTCGATACGAACCGCAAGGGCTGCATTGTTGCTGATGACGACGGTGTAACCACAAAGGACGGTGTATTCGCTGGTGGTGACGCTGTTACTGGTGCAGCGACTGTTATCTTGGCAATGGGTGCTGGTAAGAAGGCTGCCGCTGCCATGGATGAGTACATCAAAAATAAGAATAAGTAATATAACGCTTATTATTATGAGAAGAACGATCTATCAGATCGTTCTTCTTTTTTGCCTATTTTAATGCAATAAAAATATAACAGGGCCAGAGATGGTACTCTGGCCCTGGCCCTGCTTTTGAAAAATATTGTAATATTGTTATCAATGAAACCGCATTATTCCACAATACGCGGCTGAAAATGTGGTACAACAATTTGGTCACAATACAGGCACCGCTCTCCCTGGTCAGTATGATGAGTTAATACCGGCAAATAAGATTCCGTCTGTGTGATACATTTCGTATTCATACAGCGCATATTTTTTAAACCCTTAATAGATTTGGGCATTCTTTGTCTTCCCTGCCGCAATAACGTCAGAATCAGTGCCATTCTGGCATACATACCATACCGCGCCTGATCAAAATACACAGCCCGTGGGTCATCATCAACATCTTGTGCAATCTCATCAACGCGCGGCAACGGATGCATAATCAATAAATCTTTTTTGGCATTCTTCAGTTTTGCTGCATTCAAACAGTAAATTCCCTTGAGACTGTTATACTCTTCCATTGACGGGAAGCGCTCTCTCTGAATTCGTGTCATGTATAATACATCCAGCATTGGTATCACCGGCTCCAAACCAGATACTTCAAAAAACTTCATCTTGTTTTTGTTCATAAACTGGCGCAAGTATTCCGGAATTGCCAATTCCCGCGGTGCAATCAAATAAAACTGTACATTATCATATCTTGCCAGAAAATGAATGAGCGAATGTACCGTTCTTCCATATTTCAAATCTCCACAAATACCAATCTTCATATCATTTGCAGAGCCTCGAAGGCGTAAGATCGTTGTCATATCTGCCAGCGTCTGTGTTGGGTGTAAATGTCCGCCATCTCCTGCATTGATCACCGGCACTTCGGAAAACATAGCAGCCGCTTTGGCCGCACCTTCATTTGGATTACGCATGACAATCAAGTCTGCATAATTGGATACCATATGAATGGTATCTTTTAAAGATTCTCCTTTTGCTGCGGAGGAAGAGTTCGGGTTATTAAAGCCAATGACACTTCCTCCCAAACGCATCATTGCCGTAGAAAACGATAAATTAGTTCTTGTACTAGGTTCATAAAACAGACTGCCTAGGACCTTGCCGCGACAAGCTTCCGCATATCCCTCTGGACGATCAATAATATTCGTCGTCAGTGTGTAGATTTCTTGAAACTCCTCCCTGGTAAGATCACTGAGGTCATTGATATGCCGCATACAGCAGTCCCCTTTCTATTCAGGATTTCTCATAATTCTTCTTTTTATTGTATCATATCACCGGTTTGATTGAAATGCTTTTTTTCATGTTTTGCGAAATTGCAAGCGATCGTGAATAATAAATTTTCCCTTTCAAATCTTGTACGCCTTGTTCAAAATCACAAACGTCAGTAATGTATTCTCATACTGATAAATTTATCTGACGCCCAGTTAATAGCATTTCAACTTTCCCCTAACATTTTATTCCTATTTCTGCGTACTTTGACGACAGAGTCATGACATTCTCATAAAAAATTAGTAAAAATTCGTATAAAATACGATAGAAATAATTTTTGTGTGCACACTATACAAAGACAAGTGTTTTTACATTCGTAAAATGTCATAATTTTTGGATTGATTTTTTGTACCTAGTGACTATAATAATAATTGTCAAGGGGATAACTACAAATGAATACAATTAGTTTCTTCCCTTGTTTCAATCCTTCCTTTTTTCATATAAACCTCTCTTTTCTGTTTGGATTGCCGACCAAAACAGAAAAAATGAAAATGAAGCAGACAAGTTTTACTATTTCCGCTCCACTTTTTCGGACTTTTCTTTGGAGCCTGCTTCGTATGAAAAAAACGTCGCTATTGCCGAAGCGGCGTTTTTTTCATGTATGTTTCATTGTTTATAAAGTTTGAATAGAAAATGCAGCGAAGTACCCATACGGCCTCTTCGCTGCATTTTTATTCTTTTGTCAGATCTTCTGTCCCTTGGATGGAAGCAATTTATGAACCAGTAAGCATAAAACGATCGTAATCAGCATGTCAGGAAGCGTATTTCCGACAATCATATCAATATTCATTAAAATACGATATACAACAAAGCCAATAAACCAGATCAACATATTGCACCAGTTCACCAGTTTGGTACGATAATTCGTATTTAGCAGAAAGAAATCTGCAATTTGGATCGCAACCATTGGTGCAAAAACAGAACCGATCAGGTACAGGAAATCCGTAATATCATCCATAGGAAATGCAATGGCAGCAATGGTTCCCATCACGGCAACTACTACCGCTGCGTATTTTCCCGACAGCTTCATGAAAATAGACTCACTGGAAATGCCAGCAGAATAGGCATCCAAAAAAGTAGTGGTAACGGTAGAAAAAACAATAATAAAAAGACCTAAAATGCCAAGTCCTGCTTTTACCATGATCTGAGCAATGTCATATTCTCCGGTAAAGATGGCAGCCCCCATACCAATGATGTACATCCAGCAGCTAACCATGCCATACACCACAGCACTGACAGCAGATGCCTTAACCGGCTCTTTTGCTTCTCGTGTATAATCACTAATCAACGGAAGCCACGACAGCGGCATGGCAACAGAAAGCTCGACTGCCGCACCAAACGTCATACTGCTGTCATCCAGTGCTACTCCGAGCGCACCAGAACGGAAGAAAATAACACGGCACAAAAGAAGCGTCAAAATAAACAATGCACCCATAGCTACTGTGTTGATTTTTCCAAGATTGGTAATCCCAATGATAATCCAGACAACAATGAGTGCACCAATGATCAGACACCAGAGCCATCGACCCGTTTGCCAGATACTGTCAGCTGCTAATGCACCATCGTATATCATAATTGCCGTCCATCCAACCAACTGCAATACGTTTAATGCACAGAAAAACAATCCGCCTCTTCTTCCAAAGCTCATTTTCACACTTTCCATGGCACTCAGTCGCGCTGTTCCTCCGATAACCCCAGCCAGAAACAGCATGACACAGCCGATTATATGTCCGAGAACAATAGCAGCAATGCCTCTCGAAAAACCAAGAGGAGCAAGGTAAGTACCAGTCAATATCTCCGCAATGGAAACGCCCGCGCCAAACCAGATTAATCCATTTTCAAATAATGATGTCCGTCTTGTTGTTTCCATCGCTGATCATACCTCCGCATCTCTTGTAAACTCATTGCTCAAGGCAAAACCATGGGATAGCGGCCCACTGCCCTTTCCCAGATCGAGCATTGCCCCTAACGCCCCCGAAATATACTCTTTCGCACGCGCGACAGAAGTCATCAAGTCAAACCCTTTCGCCAAATTGGAAGCGATCGCAGAAGACAGTGTGCAGCCGGTGCCATGCGTATTGGGGTTGTCAATTCGCCTTCCATGAAACCATTGATACCTTCCGTCATGATACAACAGGTCGTTAGCATCATTAAATTGGTGTCCGCCTTTACACAAAACCGCACAGTGATACTGATCCGCAATTTTCTTTGCTGCTGTAATCATATCCTCCGTATGACAAATCTTCATTCCCGTCAGTTCTTCTGCTTCCGGAATATTCGGCGTTAAAATAGTGGCCAAGGGAAACAGATATTCTTGTAATGTTGCAATGGCATCCTCACTGATCAAACGAGATCCGCTGGTAGCAACCATAACCGGATCGACCACAACATTTCGTGCATGATACTGCTGTAATTTTTCCGCAATTGTTACAATCAAATCCCGAGAAGATACCATACCGATCTTGACCGCATCCGGGTATATATCTGTAAAAACGCTGTCCAGTTCCTTCGCCAGAAATTCTGGAGTTACATTTAGAATATCAGAAACTCCCGTTGTATTCTGCGCTGTCAGCGCGGTGATCGCGCTCATCGCATATACACCATTGGCCATCATGGTTTTAATATCTGCTTGAATACCGGCACCACCGCTGGAATCGCTTCCCGCGATTGTCAATGCTGTTTTCATTTTCTTCTTCCTTTCTTATATCCATATGTTCATATACTCTTCAAACCGTACAGTTTGTCCGTTGATCGCCTGTCCTTCTCGTCATTGGACGGATCGCTGGGATACCAAAAATGCGGATATGTCCCTAAAGACATATCCGCATTACATCCATACAAGCAATAGGATTTCGTTTCCATGTCCCTACGTTGGCATTATCCAAATCAGGTTATGGGTCAAGGCTTGTTTGCCTACTCTCAGCCTGTTTGTTCACAAGCTCCCCGCATTATCACTTAGTATACAGCGAATCCATTGGACTTTCAACTATTTTTCGCCACATAAACAAAAATTATCACACTGTCGTGACACACAGTATGTGCAACAGCGTTCTCAATCTGGACTGATTTCGCAAATAACATCCATACACTCAGTATAAGCAGTTGGATTTCCCGCTACAACACCGCTCTTTCCCGAAACGGCAAGCGGCTGACCCGCAAAGTCTGTGACCACTGCGCCTGCTTCTTGCGCAATGCACATTCCAGCTGCAAAATCCCATGGTGCCAGATTCATCTCATAGTACGCACCGCTGCGTCCAGCCGCTACATAGCACAAATCCAATACAGCAGAACCGCTCCGACGAATATCCAAACACCGCTCGATCATCTGGCTCGTCAATGCCATGGTTTGCTCCTTCAGATCAATACGATACGGTGAGGTACCAAACAGGACCAGAGACTGAGTTAATGGCTTTGCGCTCGCTTGAATCAATTTACCATTTAAAAACGCACCCATTCCTCGTTCTGCTTCAAACAGTTCATCGGTAAACGGATTGTAGGCAATTCCCCAGAGTACTTCATCCTTCGTAGCAAATGCAACAGAAATTGCAGAATGTTGGAAATGATGAATAAAATTCGAGGTTCCGTCAATGGGGTCAATAATAAATTGATAACAGCCTACCGACTGATGAATATCTCCTTCCTCACATAAAAATGTCGCAGAAGGGCAAACAGCATGAAGCTGATCCATCAAATAGCTCTGGATCTCTTTGTCACAGGAGGTCACCAAATCTTTAAAGCTACTCTTTTCTGTAATCGTAAAAGCTGCGGCATCTCGTATCCGCTCACCTGCTGCACGTACAATTTCACGGCAAGTAACACGGTCTGCACCGGTAACATCCAGTGGCAGTTCAAATGCTTTTTTTATGCTGTCATAATGCAAAAAGATTCCCTGATGGGCAAATTCCTTGATTTGCTCCAGAGTTGCCAGCATATAACCATCGGTTTCCTTCTGCTGCAAATTCAGATCAGATTCAGAAAAATCACCGACGTAACGGTAGATATCAACAAAATAGTTATCCCCTTCTCCGGGATTTTCACGCTTATAAGAAAATAAATATCCGCCATCCCAGCCGCTGACATCCAAACCAGTCTCTTCACAGATCTCACGCTTTACCGCAGTTTCCGATTGCTCACCAGCCATGGCGGCACCTCCGGAAACCTCCCACCAACCAGGAGCCCAAGCCTTCGTCATGACACGCTTCGTAATCAGAAAGCGGCCATCTGTATGGGCAATGATACCAAGAACGGTTAAGTGATACTCTCCGTCTTTTAAACACCAGTCATTGCGTTTCATCGTGCGGCCTGTAGGCTGCCTACAACTGTCATAAATACCCCAACGTTCCATGTTGTTCTCCCATCTGTCAATTATATCCTATCAAATTTATAAAAACTATGATTCCAGTGACATATCCTCTGCCGAATTCCCTCGTGCGGAAAACAGTCTGTCATCTATTGCCAATGACGTCCAGAATAGCATTGCCGCAATCTGAATTTCAAAAATATTGAAGAATATTCCGAACCATCCAAACGCAACACAGAAAAACAGCTTGATCGGATTTTTTCGATAACAGTATAAAATACTCAGCAAAAATCCAACAAATACTATTGTTCCCATCACACCGGTTTCCACCAGAATCGTGATATATTCATCATCAGCATAAAAATTATCTGCCAAACCATATTGTTGATACAGCGGAGATCCATAATGAAGTCCCGCCGAAGTTCCATAAGTGCCAAATCCAGTGCCTAGAATCGGGTATTCTTTCCAAATCGTGAGCCCCGTTTCAACAAAAAAGATTCGCAGATTGGTATCCGTATCGTACATGTATGCCTGTCCCAATTCTCCCAATCGGTCTGACATAGAATACTCCATTGATTTCAGAATCAGTGCGTACTTGCTGTTGTCCTCTGTCAAATATTGCTGATAAAACCAGCGGTTTCCAAAGGACAGGACGGTGGATAAAAGAATCGTACAAAGAACACAGACAAGCACATTCTTCCCATACCGTTTGAGATTCCCGCGAAGTCGTTTCTCTCTCCAGTCCAGCAATAACAGCAGTATGAGTGCCAGAAGCAAAATCAATACTGAACTGCGTGACATGCTGAGATAAAGCTGCGCGACGAGCAAACCGTAAACAAGCGATGGTGTTTTATCCTGCCAATAGCGATGCTTGACGACACTTAAAAAGAAAACAAACACCAAAAACGTACCGTATGTATTCGGATTATAAAACAAACTGTACACACGGGCATAATTATCCGGCGAATAAATGCTGGCCGCGACATCAAATGAGAAAGCGATCAGCTTAAAGGAAACCTTTTCAATGACAGCAAACACCAGCAGAATCACAGCCATAAACTGCAATACTTTCACAACCGTAATCTGTTGCTTCCTTGTTAACGGGACCTGACGCAAAACGAAATAAAAAACATACATCAGGGCAATGCTGCGCAATTGATATACAAAGCGAAGGATACTGTAATCATGAACCATGCATGTGCTGACAAGAGCAACGATCGCAAAGCCTGCAAACAGCAAATCCTGAGGCAGCAGCTGTATGTGCAGCTTACTCTCGATTAAAAACCACAGAAATAACAGCACAATTAGAATATCAGGAATTGCTTTGATCGCTGATGTTGTCAGATCAGCCAAGGGACTGCGCAGCGGGATGAACACACATAAAAATAGCATCAACAGAAATGCCGCTTTCTGCAACCTAGGATACGGATTCGGTTCTGCTGTATTGGGAAATAGACTGTTCAATTCGTCCTCCTTCTCATTCGTTCCACATTGCTTTCAGTTCCCCTAAGGCCTCTGCCGTGCGGAAGCGAATAACATATTCCGAGTTTTTCTGATAAATCAGTCCGCGTTCCTCTTCGGTCAGCTTCTCCTCTGCCCCAGCAGCATTCAGACAAAGAGAGGGGTATAAAACACACCACCAATTTTCCCCATCGGCCTCACCAAGAAAAATACGAAGCCCCTGATATTCACCAGCTGGGAGAGAAAATGTCTCATAGGTACGCGTAGGGTAAAAATCTTCATCCAGTTGGATCCGAAAACTCTGTTTGCAGCCATACTCCTCTAATGTGCGGGAAACTGTCTCTGCAATCTGCGCTTGATGTTGATCCAAAAGAGTCATCATCTCCTGCGCACTGGTTACACTCTCGGACCACGCTGAAATCTCGTCCAGTACAGCATCTCGTACCGTTAATTTGATCTGCTGATCCTCTTCAGAGTCAGAATTTGCAATCACACGCAATCGAACGATATCCTCTGCCAGACGATTCTGACTGTACTGACAAAAGAACGCGTAGCACAGCGTAAAAATCAGTGTCAAAAATAGCGTACACTCCAAACGTTTTCGAAAAACAGACATATGTTTTTTCTCCTTTCCTCTACTGAGGAAAGGATAGACCAAAATGTTATCGTTCAGTCAGCGCATGCGTCGAAAAATTTGTGATCAGCGTGTTTTTGTATTGCCGAGACAACTGTATTCGGACGATTTCTGCAGCCTGAATGTCAGAAAATAATCCAAATACCGTTGGCCCTGATCCACTCATGACGGCTCCCATAGCGCCACCGTCCAACATGGTCTGACAGATGTCCGAGATCTCCGGGTAACGCCCGGCAGTAACCGGTTGCATTACATTCTCCAACTGCTCCGAAAGGCTCATTAGATTTTGCTCCAAGATAGCTTGTTTCATTGCCGCATTGTCTGGATGGCGTGAAATGACACAGTCATCCAGTGCACGATAAATCTCTGCGGTAGAAACATCAATGGGGGGAGTGCAGAGTAGCACGATAGGATTTGGCGCATCTGGCAACCTGGTCAACACTTCCCCAATTCCCTCCGCAAGCATCGTACCTCCGCAAAGGCAAAACGGAACATCCGCTCCCAGTTTCAGTGCCATCGCACTCAGTTGTTCGTCCGTAAGATTTGTCTCATACAAGCAATTCAGCAGCGTCAGTACTGCGGCCGCGTCTGTGCTTCCTCCTGCCAATCCGGCTGCAATCGGAATATTCTTTTGTACTTCAATCAGCACACCACCATTCCGAACCTGCGTCTCACTGAAAAACTGCTCGGCTGCACGGTAACAGAGATTGCTCTGATCCGTGGGGAGTACTTCGCTGGTCGTCGCAACAACGATAGTATCACTGCCGGTATCCGCAGTCACTGTGACAACGTCATGAAGGCCGATCGACTGCATGACCATGGACACTAAGTGATAGCCATCCGCTCGCCGTCCTGTCACATCAAGGGTAAGATTTACTTTCGCATGAGCGCAAAGAGATTGTTGTGTCATCACAAAGCTCCTTATAACGGCAGCATCACCGGGCTGCCTTGTTCAAACATTGTTAGATACGAGAAGCCCATGCTGCGCAAGCGCTCCATCGCCTCTTTCACACCATTTCCCATCGTGGACGGGCTGTGGGAGTCGGATCCAACACTCAACAGTTCGCCCCCCAGTTCTTGATAACGCTTTAATACAAAGTCTTCTGGCCCAACCTGTTTTTGCCAGCCAAGGAGACTTTTTGCATTACTTTCCAGCGCAATCCCGTTCTCAATCAGCTTTTTCAAAATGATTTCAACACGATCCATATATCCCGCAAACGTCGGATGATTATTCGGCAATTTCATCACCCGAAGCGGGTAATCAAGATGCCCCAACACCTGAAATTTTCCATACGCAATCATAGCCTCAACTTCATCAAAATACTCCTGCAGCAGCTGGTCACAGTCAAGTTCTGCGTATTTATGAAAATACAAGTCTAAATCGTTGGGCATGGCATGCAAAGAGCCAATACAATAATCAAATATGTGTTGCTGTAAAAATATATCTGCTGCATCCGGACTTGCATGTGGTTGTCCAATCTCCACTCCAATGAGCAGTTTAATCCGCTCGCCATACTGTTCCCGACAATGCAGGATGTCCTGACGCTCCTGTTCAACATCAGCAACAATATGGTTTCCCTTGCGAAAAAAGTCGACGTGCTCTGTTATTCCCAAAACGGAAATGCCGCGCGCCAGTGCAGCCAAAACATTTTCTTCTACGCTTCCACGTTCTGCATCATAAGAATATTGTGTGTGTGTATGTAGATCAACTAGCATAAAGAAACCTCATTTTATTAATCGTATGGTTTATTATATCGCGCCTACGCAAAAATGACAAGAACGCATCCATGGGCAATACTGCCCCAGTGATTGCTCCAATGGAAAACGCAAAACAGAAGCAGCGCCCTAACGAACGACGCCGCTTCCAACAACCTTCTATGTATCCATAATAATTATAGGATCCCCTCTGCATGGCGCGTAACATGACATCCGATATTGACAACACACGGGAGGCCAGCAATATGTGTTGGGAACGGTTCAATCGCTGCCATCAGCGCAGTGACAGTTCCTCCCAAGCCCTGCGGCCCAATCCCAAGTTGATTGACACGACGGATAATCTCTTTTTCCATCTCCGCATAAACCGGATTTTCATGAAATTTACCGACCTCACGCATCAGTCCCCGCTTGGCCAAATATGCCGCCTTATCCGAGGTTCCTCCTAAGCCAATGCCAATAATAATCGGCGGACAGGGATTCGAGCCCGCGCGATCACAAGCATCCACAATAAACTGGATGATATCTTCTCTCGTCGCCGCTGGAGTAAACATCTTCATCGCGCTCATATTCTCACTGCCAAATCCCTTCGGGGCAACAGCAATTTTAATTTGGTCGCCCGCCACAAGACGTGTATACAGAATAGGCGGCGTATTATCATTCGTGTTAACGCGATCCAATGGATCACGCACAACCGACAGGCGCAGATAACCCTCTACATACCCCTGACGAACTCCTTCTTCAATGGCATCCTCCAACAAACCGCCAGTAATATGAACTTCTTGTCCAACCTCCGCAAAAACCACTGCCATCCCGCAGTCCTGACAAATCGGAACGGAATTGCGCGCCGCAATATCACAGTTTTCAATCATTTTCCCAAAAATTTCTCTCCCCAGCGGTGATTTTTCCTGCTTTTTCCCGTCCAAATATGATTGCCGCACGTCATCCGGAAGAACATAATTTGCCTTCATACATAGATCACGAACCATCCGGGTAATATCCTTTGCTTCAATTGTGCGCATAATCCTTTCCTCCTACTATCCAATTTCCCTCTGCTATCACAGCAGTAACCCTAGAGCGATAATCAAACGGATCTCCGCTGAACACAACCAGATCCGCATCCTTTCCTGGCCGAATGGATCCAACCCGATCTGCAATTCCCACTATTTCCGATGGGACAATGGTCATCGCTCGCAATGCCTGCATCGGTTCCATACCAGCTCGAACGGCTGCCAAGCCACAATTCATATAGTGCTTAAGCGGAATTTCCGGGTGGTCCGTAATAATTGCCGTTGGTATTCCGGCATCTGTCAAAAGCTTTGGTGCCATCTCAGTCAAATTGGACAGCTCCGGTTTTGAGCGATCCGTCAAGCACGGTCCGGAACAAACACGAAAATCCGGCACCTCAGCCAAAAGATCTGCGACAAGATGCGCTTCTGTACCATGTATGATGACAGTATCCAGATGAAACTCGTTGGAAATTCGTAATGCTGTAAAGATGTCGTCGGCGCGATGCGCATGAAAGTGCGCTTGGCAGCTCCGCTCCAACAGCGGAAGCAGTGCCTCCAGCTTGCAATCATAGTCCGGCAAATCCGTGGGATCTTCCGCTGCTTTTTTGCGCCGCAGATATTCCTTTGCCCTCGCAAGAGTATCGCGAATCAGTGCCGCCGTCGCCATCCGTGTGACCGGAGCCGTATCTTTTTCATTGTAGCTTGCTTTTGGATTTTCTCCAAGTGCAAATTTTATCGCGCAGGGCGCCCGAACAATCATGGAATCAATACAGCGGCCGCAGGTTTTTATCGCGGCTATCTGACCACCAATGGGATTGCAGCTGCCAGGAGAAACCAGACAACAGGTCACACCAGCGCAAAGAGCCTCTGTGAAGCTACGCTCCAACGGATTGATTCCGTCAATAACAGAGAGCTGGGGAGTAACCGGATCCGTATCCTCATTTCCATCTTCTCCCTCAAAGCCAAGAGAATCTTCAAATAGACCCAAGTGTGTGTGAGCATCAACCAGTCCGGGAAGAATCCATCCTCCATGAACATCAACCATTTCCTCCTCAGGTGCTCCCGGAAACTCACTCATATCACCAACACGGCCGATCTTTTTACCGACAAATTCAACAAAACCCTGTTCAATACTATCCGTTTCCATCGAAAGAACTCGACCATTGTAGAGAAACATAAAAAAACCTCATTAGAATTTATTTGACAGATACTGGAACGTGTGATACGATAATCACGGTGATAGAACCTATCATCTATGCACCGTTCATATCTTTATCCCCACAATCCATTTTTGCTCTCCAGAATCAATCTGGAGAGTACTTTTTTGCCTGAAAAATGCCGCCCAAGGCGGCATTCATCTTTCAAAACAACAAACCGGCTGAACACAGATGCCAACCTTATTTCCGGCGCCTTGAGCCGCTTTTCCGATCCATATTATGTCGGATATCTGACATTCGGCTCTCACTGTCCTGCATAAAATGCTTCAACTTATCTTCAAAGGAAAGCGGAAGATCATTCTCTGTTTTCTTTGCAGCTGAATAAAAATTTCGGCGCGGTGCATTGGTGGTACGCGTTTTTTGCGGCTGTGGTCGTTCCAGTGCATCACTATTGGCATCTCTTTGCTGCGCTTTTTTGATCGAAAGATTGATCCGCCCATTCTCGTCAATGGCAATAATTTTTACTTTAACATCCTGTCCTTCCGACAAGTAATCATGCACATCATTGACATAGGACTGGGAAACTTCTGAAATATGTATCAGTCCTGATTTTCCCTGCTCCAAAGCCACAAATGCGCCAAACTTGGTAATGCCGGTCACTTTGCCGGCAACAATGTCTCCTACCGCTAAAGCCATATCCCCTGTTATTATCCTCCATGAAACGATAAAAATCACATCAATGCTCGGAGCTGTCTACATAGACTCTCTCTCCCGGTGAAGCATATCCCAGAACATCTCGTGCAATTTTTGCAATTGACTCATCGGTGTCACCTTCTTCAAGCGAGTCTTTGAACTCTTCGTTCTCCTGCTGCTTCCGCTCCACTTCCCTTTGCAAAGAAGTGCTCTGTGCACGCAAATCTGTGATTTGTAATTGGAGGGAAACGACTTTGACGGCAAGCAATGCCACTGCCACAAGAAAAATTGCCTTCACTGCCGGGTGAATCAACGCCTTTTTTCTTTTTCTCAAGAGAATCTCCCCTCCATTCTAATAAAATACAGTTTTATTTTACCCTATTATTAGAAAAAAGGGAAGTTTTTTTTGCATCCTTCTTAATTTTTTTACAGACTAGCCGCTTTAAAACAACAACACACTTTCCCAGCACCTGAGAACATACACTCTGCCCACAATGCAGCACTTCCATCCATGTGTATTTCAAAAAAGCCAGAAACTGTCTCAGTAATCTCCCGACTGTTTTTTCCCAAAGAAATGCTGTCGCTCCAAATGCAATAATCATGTAACCACGCAGGTTATCTTGAATGACACCAACGGTAACCACAAAGAGCACCGCACAGCAGACAAGGCAAAATAAGAAATCCAGCAGTATTTCCACAATCTTATGCTTTGGATGAAGAACAGAATAGTAAATATCTGACATGAATGCACAGCACATACCAGCCACAGCAAACAGTGACACATACCAGAGATCCATATTCATCGAAATAACCGTCCCAGCCATCCGCCTCCCCGGATTTCATCGTCGTATTCCATAGCATCAATGGTACCTGTCAAACTCACATCTCCACTGTCGAGGCTCAGCTGATCAACATGCAGCTGGCTTCCCTTTATCGTCAGTGTTCCGAATCCCGTATTTAAGATGACCTGGGTATCATCAAAGTTCACCACGTCGCGAATGCCGGACAACGTCATACGATGCCGGTCCTGAAGAGTCAGCCCATGCGGAAGCATTTGTTCTGTCTTTTCCTGTGCACTGCGCCCCATTGCTACTCTCCTCCTGAAAAAAATAAAACACCGAAACACTACTAAATCATTCTATGTGTTTCGGTGTCTTAATATGTTTACTGGATCTCTCGGTATAACGTTGCTGCATCATTCTTTAGCACATGCTCTGCGATTGTAAGAACTTCAACCTTTAATGTGCGATTACCAAAACTGATCTCAATAATGTCCCCTGGTTTGACCTGATACGAAGCTTTTGCTTGTTTCCCATTAACCAAAATACGGTCATTGTCACAAGCTTCGTTTGCAATAGTCCGACGTTTAATCAGACGTGATACCTTTAAATATTTATCCAATCTCATAGTACTCACCTTCTCTAAAAACTACGATTCATCCAAAGAATCAACTGTTTGTCACTGAGACATGGTCTCTGCGTTTGCAGTTGCCAGATTATCCGTATCCTCCCACCGAAGTCCATTCTGTGCCCGCTACAATGATATGGTCGACCAGTTTCACTCCAACCTTCTGAAGGAAATCACGAACCATTCGTGTTTCCACAAAATCTTCTCGCGATGGAACACAGGTTCCACCCGGATGATTATGAGCCAGAATCACACTCACCGCATTGTATCGGAGTACCGCGCTCATCAACGCCCGATAATTCACTTTCACAGAATGTGGATCTCCTTCGGCCAGGGCCTGAACAGAAAGCATACGGCAACTGTTGTCAAGTAAAATGACCGTCAGCAGTTCGTTGACATGGCCAATGTAATAGTTGGTCAAATATCGTCCCACTTTTTCCGTTGTATCAAAAACATCTTTATTATTTTCTGACAGGCGATATCTTCGAAACAAGGGCGGCATAAAATGCAGCAGTTCTGCTGTTCGAGCGCCAACACCATCCACTGTCTGTAGTTCCAGCGGATCTGCATCCAGAACGGCAGCCAGAGAGCCAAAATGATTCAAAAGTGCATGAGCAAGCGGATTGACATCTCCGCGTGGTATTGCATAGTATAACAGCAGTTCCAGCACTTCATGATCAGAAAAATTATCTAGGCCATGCTCCATAAAGCGCTGCCGCATCCGTTCCCGATGCCCGCTGTGTACACAATCTGCTTTTGCCATTTCCGCTCCTTATCTCCAAATCCGGCTGAGCTCTTCGATCGCCGGAACAATATCGTGTTCTGAAATTCCTGCACTGGACAAATAAAAATCAGCGGTTGCCTCTTTTTTATGACTCATCTGATAGGAAGACAGCGGTATCACGCGGATCCCCTGTTGACGAGCCTGATTGCATAATCCTGGCGCGTCAAACGAACCCTTCAAAGAGACAACAACATGCAGACCGGTATCGTTTGGCCGTACGCTTGCCCGATCTCCAAAAAATTCGGCAAATGCAGATTCAATGCAGGCATTTTTTCGTGCATAAATGCGTCGAAGTCTGCGTACCTGCCGCTCTAGCCGTCCTTCCTCCATAAAACGAGCCATGGTAAGCTGTTCCATGGTGCTGGAAGTCTGATTATACTGTTCTGCAATCGCTTGATACAGCGGCAAAATACGATCTGGCAGAACCGCATAACTGATACGGATCGAGGGCGGAAGCAGTTTGGAAAAGGTACCAAGATAAATCACTCTTCCATCCGTATCTAAACTGGAAAGCGTGGCCAGGGGTTTTCCGGAATAGCGCAGTTCCCCGTCATAATCGTCCTCAAATACAATCGCATCGCTTTCTCTGGCCCACTGCATCAGAGCAGCACGTTTTTGATGCGGCATGGATACTCCATACGGAAACGAGTGAGAGGGAGATAAATACAGCATATTTGCTTTACTTTGCTCCAATTCCTGGAGATCAACCCCAGTGCTTCCCCCTCGAACAAACACTGTCTGATACCCGTGATCATCGAAAATTCGAAAGCCTTTCCGAAATCCTGGATCCTCGAATGCAATCCGCATGGTCTTTTTATCAAACATCTCACACAGAATGCTCAGCAAACTCTGGATACCCGCACTGACAATAACATTCTCCGGGCGGGTGTATACTCCCCGTCCGGCTGAAAGATATTTGGCAATTTGAAAACGCAGCGAATACTCCCCCTGCGTTTCCCCATAACCAAAGAAATATTTTTTTTCCGACATGACAACGCGCGAAAGGCGACGCCAGATGTCAAAATCGAAGGATTCTGCATCCAGAGTCTGTCCGGAAAAGTCAAAACGGATCGGAATGTCCTGCTTCGCTTTCACAGCGACCGTCTGTGACGGCTCCTGCTGTCGCTCCGGTAACGCGTTGACATAATAGCCGCTTTGCGGCACACAGGTCACAAGTCCATCTGCACACAACTGCTCATAAGCTGTTTCCACGGTCGTGCGGCTGATGGCAGAATCTTTTGTCATCTGTCGAATAGAAGGAAGACGCATTCCCGCTTTCAGTCGTCCGGAATAAATTTCTCCTCGAACCTGCAAATATAAACTCTGATATAGTGGTTGCTTCATATATGCCTCGGTTCATGAATCTCGCCTGCATAATACTCCAAAATACTGCGGCAAAAATCATTGTCTCGAATATCTGGATACGGCAAAATCGGGCGTGGAACACCTGCGTGCTGCCGCAGTGATTTGCCCATCCAAACGACATCACGCCATTGTCCGAACTTAAACATACTGTTTTTATATGCTCCCATACGTTGGAATCCCATTGCCATATGAAATGATATACTCTTTGGGTTTGGCATCGTAATGCCAACGTAGATGCTATAATATCCCTGATACGTCAGTAAGTCGTCCAACGCCCCGTATAACGCAGACGCAATGCCCATACGCTGATATCCCTTTTTCGTATAAATGGAAGTCTCACAGGACCACTGATAGCCTGCTCTCTTGCGGTGGGGAGAGGCATACGCATATCCCAGAATTTCTCCATTTCGTTCGCAGCAAAGCCACGGTGTCTTCGCTGTAAAAGTGTGGATGCGGTCTAAAAACTCCTCCAGAGATGGCGGAGTGTATTCGCTGGAAACCGTGGAGTGCGTGACATAGGGAGCATAAAGAGCCAGCATCTCTTCTGCATCATCATCGCAGACCGGACGAATAATAAAACGGCTCAATCTTTCCATTCCTCACTCAATAAATTTAGAAATGATAACCAATATTTACTCCTATATTGTATCATTCAATCTTCGGGTGGTCAATGTCCTATCACCCACAAACCGAAAAGCAACGAAAAAAGCAACTGCGGCTCTCTGACAAGCAAAGAGCCGCAGAAAGCGGTATGATTTCCTGTTCGGGATTACACCAAACTCTCATCTGCATTGTTCACTTATATCCTCTGAGCCAGTTTTGCACTCCATGTCTCTCGGAATTCTGCATATGTTCCGTTATCCAATGCATTCCGTATCTCCTGCATCAACATATTGTAAAAATACAGATTGTGCATAACCAGCAGCCGTTGGCCCAACATCTCGCCGGATTTCAGTAGATGTCGGAGATATGCACGGCTGTACGTCTGGCAAACCGGACAAGTGCATCGTTCGTCCAGCGGTTTATCATCCAACTGGTATTTTGCATTGTTCAAATTTCGAATGCCATCCCAGGTAAAGACGTGGCCATGCCGGGCGTTTCGCGTCGGCATAACACAGTCAAAAAAGTCTACTCCTCGCCAGACGGCTTCAATAATATTCGACGGCGTACCTACTCCCATCAAATACCGTGGTTTGTTCTCCGGAGCATATGCGAGCACTTCATCCAAAATATGATACATTACCTCCGTGGATTCTCCTACCGCCAGACCTCCAATGGCATATCCAGGTAAATCCAACTCCGCAATAGCCTGCATATGCGCAATTCGCAAATCATCATAGGTACCGCCTTGATTGATTCCGAACAGCATTTGCTGTGGGTTAACGGTATCTGGAAGACTATTTAACCGATCCAGTTCCTTTTTGCAGCGATAAAGCCAGCGGGTTGTTCTCTCACAGGACGCCTTGACATACTCATAGGGTGACGGATTCTCACAGCACTCGTCAAAAGCCATCG
>CAYLXH010000015.1:18104-23263 GCA_964387535.1 uncultured Butyricicoccus sp.
CATCGCAATGTCAGAACCCAAATTGCTCTGGATTCTCATGCTCTCCTCCGGCCCCATAAAGATCTTACGCCCGTCGACATGGGACGAAAAATATACTCCTTCTTCCTTGATCCGTCGAAGAGAGGACAGCGAAAACACCTGAAACCCTCCGCTGTCTGTCAAAATCGGGCCATCCCAGTTCATGAACTTGTGCAGTCCCCCCAGTGCGCGAATCACCTGATCTCCAGGGCGAACATGAAGATGGTATGTGTTAGAAAGCTCAATCTGGCAACCAAGCTGTTTTAAATCCTGAGCCGAAACAGCTCCCTTAATCGCGCCCTGTGTTCCCACATTTTGAAAAACCGGTGTCTGGACAGTTCCATGGGCGCATGTGAAGGTTGCTCTGCGGGCACGTCCTTCTGTTTTGAGTATCTGAAACATCAATTTGTAATCCTTCCTATATCTATACTGTCGTAAATTAACGTCATATTTTGCACGCTTTCCGCTCTCACTCAAACATTGCAGTGCAAATTTACAATTTCATTTTATCATATCATATTTCTTGCGCTAAATCAATCTGAGTCTTTCACAGGCCGCTATGACAGCGGCCTGTTTTATGCTTTATCGTTCTTACTACCCACAAACCGGTCATAGTATTCTTTTAGCGTGAAACGTTTTATTTCCCCCTGGTAGTAGCAAGGGATTTTCATGCTGTAAGCGCTAAAAAAGAGCCGCCGAACAGAAGTCCTGTACGGCGGTAACTGTATTTCTGAAACAATCTTTGTTCACTTATACACAATAATCTCTTCCCGATTTTCAAAAATTTCGATTTCTGTTGCCCCTTCCAACTTTTTGTAATCCTCTGCGCTCAAATTAATAATCGGAAGAACCTGGTTATAAAAATGTTTGCAAATCAGCGGGCCAGTCAAGATAACCGGGTCGGTATGTATATTAATGATGACACTCGGTGCAGTGCCAAGGCGAAGCATTTCCATCAACACAAGTCCAGCACCACTACTTCCGCGTCCGAATGGAAATGCAAATGCCTTATTTGTAATGTTTTCCTGATAATTTGCATGACGATAGTCAGAAATATCTCCGTTTTGAATCGATACGCCTCCCACAAAGCTGAATGAGTCATTGGAATACACAAGCTTCCATCGTCCGGAGCCCGCAATTACATTTTTACAGTGCAATGTTATCTGTTCCATGGTTTTTCTCCTATGACCACAGTCCCAGCGACAGCGGTCTCTACACAATCCTGTAAATTTCCAAATACCGGATGGATCCCTACCTTGTTAAAACAGTACGTTCCAAACTTACCTGAATTTGTCATAATTGATTTGGTTCCCCATACTTCGGTCGGATATTCCATGAGACATCCATCGACAAATACCTCAACACCTAATCGCTTAATGCGATCCAAAAGTCCATTGGATTCCACATTTGCATAATTAGCTCGGCTTGTAAAAATCCACATTGCCGTGTCCGGATGAATTCTTCTGCCATCTAGCTCACGCTCCAGCTCCTGAAACTCTGCACACGAAAAATGGGGACATCCAAGAGAAACCAAATCTATGTTCCCTCGCTCCGCATAATTGCAGAGCTGCGCTTCTGCTTCACGAATTTCTTTCAGGCCAATGGTTACTACTTCCTCTGGTTGTTTTCCTCCAAATGCCATTTCAAGCGTTTGCGCTTCCGGCGTAATCCCAATCAGGTGAAATAGTGCAATTCCTCCAGACGAAGCTGCGGTCGCACTGAATTGCTTCAAATTATCAATCGTTAAATGACGTTTTGGTATTCCCTCCAAGGCCCATACCCGATCTCCAACAATTTTTCCAAATGCGTATGCGACAAGATTGAACATGCTCGGATCATCAAACATCTCCTCTGTAATCTCATCCCCTAAAACAACCAAGCCTTTGGCATACCGATTCTCTGTTTTATGCAGACCAAAATTCGGCACACGTCCAGCAATACCACATAATAGTTCCAACGGACCTGCATATCGGTTTGTCCTTGCACCGACTATCGAGTTCATAAAACTGATGACATTAGATTCTGCATATGCCACCTGTGCACCAAATGCTGGAGAAAATCCGGTCTGATACGGTGCGCATGTCCAAGAAGGTATTGCTCCCATTTTAATATGGGACGCTTCAATTCTTCGCGTAGCAGCCATCCAACTTGCATCATGTTTTTGAATATCCCATCTTGCCATATCCAGTGCACACGCATTGGTCGAAGTAGGAACGGCAAATTTTGCACCAATATTGGCAAGATGTTCCGCAAAGGCAACCTGTGCCTCTCCAAAATAAACCGTACTGTCATCGTGGCAGGCAACAATTTCTACAAATTCTTCTGCCCCATAATATTCCCCCAGATCGTACAAAACCTTCATTGCCATCTGGACAGCTTCTCCATGATCGCCATGCAGCAATTCTTTTTCGTAGTCTGTCAGTTTCATGCAATTCTCCTTTCTGCAGCGCAGTTCACGCCGACATACTTTCTGCTGAGACTGTAACACAACTCCTTCTTTTAATCCATCTGCATAAGCTACAAAGTTCTGTCACTTTTTTCTTCAACCTAACCAGTGCATCATTTTTTTTAATACCATTTTTAAAATTGGTATTGCATTTTCCAGACCAGTATTCTTCCAAATTTTAATCCATTTTTTTATTGAATTTTCACAAAGTATCAGATGGTTTTCCCCTATCGAACAGCATCATGATCCTGTGAAAAACTGAATCGCAGCGTGTCCGTTCGGTAATAACATTTAAAATATTCCATCGGAACATACATTCCTCTCAGGCTTCCAAGGGTCACCGATTCAAACAGAACTAATGGTGTTGTTTTGGTGATCTTCAGGTTATCGGCAATTTCCAATGGTGGCAGAACTGCTTCAATCGTATTCTCCGTTCGCTTCGGTTCTGCTGCAAACATCGAACGCATAATTTCCAGAATTGGTGCTCGGGAAAAATCTGCATGTTCTATTCCAGGAAAACGCTTCAGCGGAAGATAAGAAAGTGTTTCATTAAAAATCGTTCGATCTCCCCGATACAGCTTGTCAAGATACAGAACGGGTTCTCCTACCTCAACCTTCAAATGAAACGCTACATTTTCTGTCGCCGGCACAATCTTCTGCTCCAGAATTTGATTGGAAGGATGGAGTCCTATCTCTGCATAATTCTCAGAACAGCGAATAATAGAATAAATCGACTGTGAGCGATCTCTTCCCTTCACAAACGTCCCTTTCCCATGTATGGAAATCAGATAACCCTGCTTCTGCAAATCAGCAATCGCTCTTCTGACTGTCGTTCGGCTAACATGATATCTCTCAGAGATTCCTCTCTCACTCAAAAAACGTCCGCAGCGGTCACAGCCCTCTCCACTGTCAATTAATTCAATGAGCTGTTCCCTCAATTCCTGATATTTCATGCTGCCACCCTCCCATCATAGTTACTATTTTCATTATATGTATCGCTCTGGAAAATGTCAAAAATGATATGTTCGCTAGAAACACTTTAAAAAAAATCATAATCCTCGACCCTTTTTTCTGATGTATCCCTTGAAACACTGGTATGTTCAAAAACAAACCAGTTCTTTGGGTGGTCTTTAGAACCCTCATACCACTGTAAGAAGGCACAAAACTCTTCTCCCCATTTTGTACGAAATATCTCTTGTTTCCGGAGATTTTAATCTGTATTTTAATAATATAAGAACTTTTTCAATGAATTTATCCAAAGATACAAGGGGAATAATTATGCACTCGATTAGAACATTTACCACCGTTGACACTCATTCCGGAGAACCTATGCGTGTCATCACCAGCGGCGTTCCCAATATCCCGGGCAACAGCGTTTATGAACAGATGAAATGGTTGGAAAAAAACGATGATCAAATTCGTATGCTGATGTGCCGTGAACCACGTGGATATCCTCCGATGTGTGTCAATCTGCTCGTACCTCCCAAGCACCCAGAGGCAGATGCCGGATTCATCATTATGGAGCAGGTGGAATACCCGGTAATGTCCGGAGGCAATACCATTTCCGTTGCAACCGTTCTATTGGAAACTGGTACGATTCCGATGAAAGAACCGATTACTGAATTTACACTGGAGGCACCGGCAGGGCTTATCCGCATCAAAGCCGAATGCCATAACGGCAAAGTTACTCAAGTTACCTTCAAAAATGTCCCCGCCTTTGCTGTCTATCTGGACAAAGAAATTGATGTTCCGCACCTGGGCAAAGTTACCGTTGATGTGGCATGGGGTGGTATGTTCTACGCTATCGCAGATGTTCGTCAATTCCCAGGGCTCGAATTAATTCCGGAACACGGAATGGAAATCACTCGCATCACCTCACTCATTTTGGGCGCTGCTCAGCAACAGCTTCCGGTTTCCCATCCAGATTATCCAGGAATTGGTATTACAAATGTCCAGCTGTCCGGTCCAACCAATAATCCAAATGCAGACTGGAAGAACTCCGTTCGTGTGGGAAGTGGTTTTGTCGATCTGGACAATCCTGCAACTTGGACAGCTGCGCTTGACCGCTGTCCGTGCGGCACCGGCACCTGTGCTAAAATGGCTGTTCTGCATGCAAAAGGCCAGCTTCCCCTACATCAAAAATTCCGTCACGAAGGCATTCTGGGCATTGTATACACTGGCGAGCTGGTAGAAGAAACAAAAATCGGAGACTACGATGCCGTCGTGCCCACGGTCGGTGGTCAGTCTTGGATTTACGGATACAACACCTATGTCCTCGACCCAACTGATCCGTTCACCCATGGCTTTACTGTGGGCGATATCTGGGCATAACCAGAAATCTTTACCATCCATTTCTCAGAGAGGAGCGTAACCTATGAAAAATATGATTCTTATCCCGGAAGAGCAAGCCGCTGGTATGCTGGACATTCCAACAGCGATCGAAACGGTACGAGAAGCTTATCGTGCCTGTGACAGAGGAGAAATGTATCCCGGAGATCGCATTGCCATGCCCCTTGCTCTGGAAGGCAGCGCCGGCCAGTGGCTCACGGCAGTTTGTACCAAGCAGCCGTATTTTGGTTCCAAATTCTCTGCTGTCTTTCCGGATAATCGCAAATACAACATGCCGACTGACCAATCTACCATCAGTCTGTATTCCAATATCAACGGGGAACAGCTCGCACTCATTGGAGCAAAT
>CAYLXH010000016.1:0-23233 GCA_964387535.1 uncultured Butyricicoccus sp.
TTGAGTATGCAGTCATCGAGGTCAATCCGCGCGTGTCGCGCTCCTCGGCGCTGGCATCCAAGGCGACGGGCTATCCGATTGCAAAGATTGCAGCGAAGATTGCGGTGGGCTACGGCCTGGACGAGCTGACCAATGCGGTCACGGGCAAGACCGTTGCCTGCTTTGAGCCGACGCTGGACTATGTGGTGGTCAAGTTCCCTCGCTGGCCATTTGATAAATTCGTGTATGCGGACAATACGCTGGGGACGCAGATGAAGGCGACCGGCGAGATTATGTCGATCTCGAACAGCTTTGAGGGCGCGATGATGAAGGCGGTCCGCTCCATTGAGATGAAGGTCGACTCGCTGTCCATGCCGCTGGTTGCCAAGCTGACCGATGAGGAAGTAATCGCAAAGGTCAAGCAGTGTGATTATGAGCGTATTTTCTCGATCTGTGAGGCGCTGCGCCGCGGTATCATGACCGTACAGGAGATTCACGAGATCACGCGGATCGACATCTGGTTCCTGGAGGGCTTCCGGCGTATCACCGAGATGGAGCACACACTGGAGCAGGCAGAGGAGTTGACACCGGAGCTGTATCTGGCGGCCAAAAAGTTCGGCTTTACCGATGCGGTGATCACCCGTCTGTCAGGCAAGTCGTGTGAAGCGGTACACCGCTCGCCGGTGTACAAAACCGTGGACACCTGTGCGGCTGAGTTTGAGGCGGAAACACCGTATTACTATTCGACGTATGACGATGAGAGTGAAGTAAAGCCAGCGACCGGAAAGAAAAAGGTGTTGGTTCTTGGCTCGGGTCCGATCCGTATCGGCCAGGGTATTGAGTTTGACTACTGCTCAGTGCATTCGGTCTGGGCGCTGCAGAAGCTGGGGTGCGAGACGGTCATCATCAACAACAACCCGGAAACGGTTTCTACGGATTTTGACACGGCAGATCGTCTGTACTTTGAGCCGTTGACGCCGGAGGATGTCACGGGAGTGATTGAAGCGGAGAAGCCAGATGCGGCAATTGTCCAGTTTGGCGGACAGACGGCGATTAATCTGGCGGAGCATGTGGAGTCGTTGGGTGTTCCGATCCTTGGCACACCGGCCTGGAGTATTGACGCCGCAGAGGATCGTGAAAAGTTTGACGTCATTTTGAACAAGACCGGAATCCCGCGCGCGAAGGGTGACACGGTATTCACAGAGGAAGAGGCAGTCAAGGTTGCGGACAGCCTGGGCTATCCGGTGCTTGTTCGTCCGTCGTATGTGTTGGGCGGTCAGGGCATGGAGATTGCCTTTAAGGAAGAGGACATTCGGGAGTATATGCGTATTATCACGCGCACCAAGATTGAGAATCCGGTTCTGGTTGACAAATACCTGATGGGACGTGAGATTGAGGTTGACGCTATCTGTGACGGAGAGGATATTCTGATTCCGGGCATTATGGAGCACATGGAGCGCGCCGGTGTGCATTCGGGCGACTCGATTTCCGTTTACCCGTCGATTACGATTGAGGATAAGCACAAAAAGACAATTGTAGAATACACAGAAAAGCTGGCAAAGGAGCTGGCGGTCATTGGCTTGGTCAACATTCAGTTCGTGCTGTATAACGATGAGGTCTATGTCATTGAGGTCAATCCCCGTTCGTCAAGAACCATCCCGTATATATCCAAGATCACGGGCGTGCCGATGGTAGATCTGGCTACGCGCTGCATGTTCGGGGAAAAGTTGCGGGATATGGAGTATGGTACGGGTCTGTATCCAGAGACTGCACATTATGCGGTCAAAGTTCCGGTGTTCTCATTCCAGAAACTGCGCGATCTGGATACCCAGCTTGGACCGGAGATGAAGTCTACTGGTGAGGTTTTGGGCGTTTCCACCTCCTTCCGCGAGGCGCTACTCAAGGGAATGATGGGTGCTGGTTTCGAACTGAAAAAGAAAGGCAAGGTTTTGATTTCCGTCAAGGACTCAGATAAGCAGGAAGTGATCAGCATTGCCGAGCGGTTTTCCGATCTCGGATTTGAGCTGTATGCGACTCCGGGCACAGCCAACGTGCTCAACCGTCACATGGTTGCAACCAATGCGGTACGCAATGTGGATGAACCGTCACCAAATATGATCGACCTGATCGAGTCCGGTGAGATGGATTACGTCATTACCACGTCGGTCAAGAGCCGTCATCCGGAGCTTGGCTCAGTTCGAATTCGCCGGTGTACCGTGGAGCATGCAATTCCGTGTCTGACGGCGATTGACACCGCGTCGGCGCTGCTGCGTTGCTTAGAAGGCAGCACAAGCATTGAGAACTGTGAATTGGTGGATATCAATACGGTTCACATTCGTTGATGTGTTTCCCGATGAAAAAAGACAGGTTCCAAAGAACCTGTCTTTTTGTCATATTGTTGGAAAAATGCACAAGATTTGCTTGTATAGCATAAGATAAAAAATTATAGTAGCTGCTCGCCTCCAAACAGCGTCTGCATAATTTTCCCGTTACGGCATATTACGACGCGAACTGGCGTATACTCTTTGATGCAGCAGTCGATGACATTGGCGGTGCCGCGAGAGGATCCGTCCCACAGTGCGATGACATAATCGGCATAGCGAACGATGGAGCGATTTCGCTCCAAAGGCGCACGGCGCTGATAACGAGTGTAATCGGGACGAAACACTGTGATGGGAAGCGCAAGCTGCTGCGCCACCTGTTCTGCAATCTGATCGGCTCCTTTGGCTCCGCCGGATACGATTTCGTGCGTACCGCGCGGCAGAAGAGCGAGCAGTTCATGCAGTGTTTCCAATTGAACGGAACGAGATCCAATAATTGCCACACGCATTGTCCTTCACCTCATGGCTATCTTATCAGGGAATATTGGACAAAGCAAGAGGCAGTTTTCCGAATTTGGGTGAACGCGGCGAACGCGGCAGGAGCTGTGCGATGCGCCATGTATTGATACTTATGAGTGTTCCCGATTTGAGCCATGCTATTCCTGGAAAGGGAGTGAGGCGATGCGGAAACAAAAAAGGGCGCTATGCGGTGTGCTGGTTGCCCTTGTGGTGCTGTCTCCGACGGCGTTTGCGACCCGAATGGTGATTCCGTCCGGAATGCCGATCGGGGTGCGCATGACGGCGGAAGGTGTGGTCGTTTGCGGAATGACGGAAATACAGACTGCGGCAGGAGAACGGTGTCCGGCGGAAAAAGCCGGGCTGCGCAGTGGTGATATCCTGTATTCGGTGAACGGATCGGACATTTCTTCGGGGGAGGAATTTGCACAAGAGGTACAGGACAGCGGCGGCAAAGCGGTCGTGTTGGAGGGAGAGCGGGATGATGTGAAAATCCGTGTGACAGTGCAGCCGGTTCAGAGCAAGGTGGATCAGGAATACCATCTCGGACTGCTTGTGCGCGACAGCATGGCGGGAATTGGAACGGTGACGTATATTGATCCGGAAAATGGTGGGTTCGGTGCGCTGGGACACGCGGTGTGCGAGGTGGACAGCGGAACCAAGCTGCCCCTGGAAGACGGCAGTTTGATGCCGGCATCGGTTGTCGGTGTGAACGTCGGAACACGGGGGAATCCGGGACAATTGCTGGGTGCGTTTGCGGTACAGGAGACGCTGGGAGAAATTTCTAAAAATACCAATACTGGAATTTTTGGAGTTATTTCGCCCCGGTGTGTGAAGGGAAAGGAAGTACCTGTGGCGCAGGCGGAGGAAGTGACGACCGGAAAAGCGGAAATTATAACCTGTATCAGTGGAACGACACCAAAACGGTATGACATTACCATTGAGCGACTGACCCGGCGCGATGAGCGAACGATGGTGATTCGTGTGACGGACGATGAGCTGCTGAAAAAGACAGGAGGAATTGTGCAAGGGATGAGTGGCAGTCCGATTATACAGGACGGTAAACTGGTAGGTGCTGTGACGCACGTTCTTGTGAATGATCCGACGAGAGGGTATGGAATTTTTATTGAGAATATGCTGGATTCGATGAGATAAATGATAAAAGGCAGCAAATAAGCTGCCTTTTGTCATTTCCATTTGGCGAAAGCCAAACAGTGAGATGAAGCGAAACGTAATCGAACTGCAGCTTGGCTTAATGCACATGGATGTGGAAGGATAATAATATTCACAGGAGGAACATTTTAACAGTGTCTCTCTTTCTTTTTGCAGTGTAGTAAAGTATAATACATCTAACTATAAATGTTGAAAGGGGGAAATCTAAATGATATTAGATAAACTATTTAATTTTGTTTTGGAAAAGATTACGGATGCAATACCTGAAAAGAAACCATCCCCACCTGATTTGGTTGGTGTGGCAAGCGAGAAAGTAGATCCTATTAAAATAGTTGTAATTAATGCAGGTGATGAAATCTATCATTTTGAGAACAATGTGCTTACATATAAAAGTAGACCTCTACTTAATTGCGGAGGTAATCATTTTGAGAGAGCTTTAATCTGGGATGAAAAGCGTTATTTTGCAACAGATGAACAGTCTGCTGCGATTGTAAATGAAGCAAATTTAATCAGCGAATTATTGTTAGTAGATAATGTGAAAATTGAAAACGAGTCGTTGGTTATTTGTTATGCATATAATAAAATAGGTTACTCAGTTACAAAGGGAACGGAGAAGTTATTCGATGTCTTTAGAAACATTATGGGATATACTCATTTTTATCCTGAGAAAAGAGAAGCCAATAGTGAGCCGCAATTGTCTAAGAAAAAGCAAGAATTATTGGATAAGTTAAAAGCAGACAAGCGCAGATTAACTGAAATTAAAGAAAAATACGGAGAAAAATATGAGCCGTTATCTACAGCCAAAGCTCGAACAGGGAGCTACCGATGGACGAAAGATGTGCGCTTGTCTATAGATGATGTAATAGAGTTATGTAATCATTTAAGTGCTGCTCATTTTCATATCTTTAGTATTTTTTGCTCAAGTTGTTCTGGTAGTGTGGACTATAATAGCATTGAAGAATACCATAGAGTTGCTTCAAGACATTATGTAAATGCAAGAGAAGAGTATACATCTTGCATTGTTATGAAAAGTGATAATGCTCATGTCCATATCAAAATGCATTATGGAGAGAACCATACATATATCAGCAAAAACATCGTACATGATGCTGAACTTATTGTTTTCTGCGATAGTGGCTGTATATTTCCGTCTACTGTAGCAAAATATGAGGAAATCAAAAAAAATATAGAAGAATATCTTGTTGTAAAATGTTGTCCCTAATGACAATCACTCGTGCCCGGCAGTATGATTATCCAAAATGGCAAACTGGTGGGAGCGGTGACACACGTTTGGGTAAATGATCCGGCACGGGGCTATCGGATATTTATGAAGAATATGCCGGAGGCGGCAGAGAAATATTGATATCAGGGTTTGCCAGGGGTAGATTGCCTCTGGCATTTTTATACGTTTTTGATATAATTAATACAGATAAATCGGGATTTCCAAAAAGAGTGCAATCTGACAAACGCAAGGTCCAAAACTTATTTCAAATAAATATTACAGGAGATTGCCTTTATGAAACAGATAATAAAACAAGCCTTTCCGCGAACCATACCGGTTATGGCAGGATACATCTCGTTGGGGATTGCCTTTGGGCTGCTGCTGCAATCAATCGGGTACGGGCCGATTTGGGCATTTCTGATGAGTCTATGCATCTGTGCCGGTTCGGCTCAGTTTTTGGCAGTAGAATTATTGGCAGCAGGTGCAACATTAACACAGGTTGCGTTGCTGACTTTTTTACTGAATTTCAGACATTTGTTTTATGGCTTGTCCATGATAGAAAAATATCGAGGAACCGGAATCCGAAAGTTATATTTGATTTTTGCGATGACGGATGAAACATATGCAATTTTTACGGGGTATCAAATACCGGAAGGATTGAGTGATAAAACCTATTATTTCGCGATAACGCTGATGAATCAATTGTATTGGATTTTTGGTGGTGTGGTGGGATCTGTGGCAGGAAGTATCATACCGTTTGATATGACCGGTATTGATTTTGCAATGACCGCCCTGTTTGCAGTCATGGTTGTGGAGCAGTGGAAACAACAGAATAATCATATTCCGGCAATATCAGGATTTGCAATTACCATTGCAGCACTGCATCTCTTTGGAGCGGATAGTTTTTTGATACCGGCACTGATTGTGATGGCGGTTGTACTGCTTTGCATGCAAAGCACTTTAAATCGGGAGGAAATCGATGAATGATAAATATATCATTATGGTGATTGCTGTAATGTCAATCGTAACAATAATACTCAGGTTTCTTCCGTTTATTGTATTTGACCATGGGGAGCAATTACCAAGATGGATTTCTTATTTAGGAAACGTGTTACCACCGGCAATCATGAGCATGCTGTTGGTATATTGCTTAAGAAATATCAACCTTGCGGAAGGAAACCATGGATTTCCGGAATTGATCTGTGTGGGAGTTGCGATGCTACTGCATCATTGGAAACGGAATACGTTGTTCAGTATTGGTGTAAGTACACTGTTATACATGATCATGAAACAAAGCGGACTATAGAGACCGTATCGGATCGTAAGCCATATACATGGAGAAATACTAGTTTTCGCTACCGCTGGATAGAACTTACAGGAGACACTTGCTATGCATTCCAATGCAACGACAAATCCTCTTGGCACATTACCGGTGAAGGGCCTGATATGGAAATTCGCCATTCCCGGCATTGTAAGCCAGATTGTTAATTCGTTTCATAATGTTGTCGATCAGATGTTTATCGGCTGGGGGATTGGTGATGTTGGTATCGCTGCCACCAATATTGTGTTTCCGCTTTCTGCAGTCATAACCGCACTTTCTGCATTAATCGGCATGGGTGCCGCATCCAGATTTAGTATTTATCTTGGTAAAAATAAAAAGAACCATGCTGCCGACGTATTTGGCAATGCGATTGTTCTCATGGTTTTCTTTGGTGTGCTGATCGCACTGATTACCTCCGTCTTTTTGCAACCGATGCTTTACCTGTTCGGCTCTACCGATGGAATGATTCCTTATGCTGCACCGTATGCACGACTTATTTGTCTCGGCATTCCATTCGGTATTTTTGCCACAGGTATGTCCTATTTTATCCGTGCCGACGGTAATCCGAACTATTCCAGTTTTGTTTTATTATCCGGTGCGGTATTCAATATGATTTTTGATCCGATCTTCTTGTTTGCTTTCCGTATGGGAATAGCAGGTGTTGCTCTGGCAACTGCATTAGGGCAAGTGTTATCGGCAGCCCTTGCCTTGTACTATTTACTCAAAAAGAACAAATCGGTCTCTTTGGTCAAACAAAATTTTAAAGTACGGCTTACGGTTGTTTTGAGCATTTTTACGTTAGGAGCGTCGATATTTACCACTCACATTTTGGCCATTATTGCACAGATTCTTCAAATGAATGCCTTAAAAACCTACGGAGCGCTTTCTGTGTATGGCAGTGAAGTTGCAATTGCTTCCGCTGGCGCCATATCCAAATTAACGATCGTTTTTTTATCCAGCGTCATCGGCATTGCTATCGGATGTCAGCCAATTCTCGGGTTTAATTTAGGTAACAAAAGATACGACCGTGTCATAGAAACGTATTTACTGGCGCTTCGCTATGGAACAACGGTAGCTGTTGCCGCTTTTTTGATTCTTCAATTCTTTCCGATCCCGCTTTTGAGCATTTTCGGTTCGGATAATCCGCTTTTTTACGAATTTTCCACTAGATATATTCGTATTTATATGGCAGTATTATTCTTGAATGCATTACAACCTATCACGTCTACGTTTTGTACTGCTATTGGAAAAGCCAATCTTGGTTTTTGGATGGCAGTGATACGGCAGGGGTTTCTGATGATTCCTTTCCTTTTGATCTTACCAACTATTTTTGAATTGGATGGTGTACTGCTTGCCGGACCAATCTCCGATGGGATTGCAGCAGGGATTGTCATTCTTATTGGAATCCGAGAAGTGAAACGGCTAAAACAGATGCAGATAACGGTTGCTGAAGGAACCTAGTATGAAAAGAGATACAAGACAGCGTTAGAAAACAGGAAATATGGCAGCCCCATCGTACCGAGTGGAAAGTTGGTTGGTGCAGTAACCTATGTGCTGTTCAATGACCTGACGAGAGGATAACGAATCTTTGCAGAACCTATGCTGCATGCGGAAGAATAACGAAAAGCCGGAGCATTGCGCTCCGGCTTTTTCTCGTTTATTGGGTATGTGATGCAAAGGATGGAGGGTCAGTAGCGGCGCTGCAGTACATAGTACAGGATGACGTAAAAGATCAGTTGTGCACACAGCAACCAACACAACGCCTGACCGGCCTGATTCCAAACGGGATCAGATACAAAATAGGATAGGACAATACCGATCAAAAGTTCCACATAAATGGAGCAAAAGAAGGTCCACTGTTGAGCCCGAGCAGCAATAAAGCGATTGCGTTCGTCCTGAGCGGCAAGCTCTGCTTGTTTGGAACGCTCTGGATCAGATGAAATCCGGTGCTGGCGAATCAGGCGGCACAGTCCAACCGCGGCGAATGCAGCACCAACGGCGGATAATTGATATTGTGGAAACAGAATGTTAATGATGATCAGTACGACGCCAATTACGATGAGAATGCCGTAATATCGGGTACGGGTTGCTGCTTTCATGGTATTACCTCCTCAGTCCTCAAACACAAAAATGTCTTCAATGGTGCAGCCGAACACACGGGCAAGCCGATGAGCGAGCAGGAGAGAGGGATTGTATTTTCCACTCTCTAAAGAGATAATGGTTTGGCGTGATACGCCAACCAACTCGCCGAGCGCCTTTTGCGTCAGCTCAAGTGATTTGCGTTGTTCTTCAATGCGATTTTTCATGAGACTCCCTCATTTGTGATGTAAAGCTAGCTTGACAAAAACAGGTAAAATTTTTTGCTGCATCACAGCAGCCAATGGGATTGTTGTTTTACAAGTACAGTATAGAACAGAAGCATGTAGATGTCAAGGTAGTTTTACATTTTTGATGCGGTGTGTTGATAGAAAAGGGAGGGAAAGCAAATTGCCCTGTTTTCCGTAAGACAAGCGCAGATTTTCTGTGGTTGCGGGGAATCGACATAGTGGCAAAAAAGAGATATAATACATACTGCCGTGTTGGGGAGGGAGCATGAATCTGCGACTGACCTCGGATGGTGTCGATTTGTTCAGTGAGGGATCAAGATGAAAGAACAACAGGTAGGAAATTTTACAGAGGGCAGTATTTTATACAAGTTGCTCCGGTTTATGATACCGGTGTTTGGTGCGCTGGTGCTGCAGGCGATGTACGGCGCGGTGGATTTGCTGATTGTCGGTCGTTTTGGAACGACGGCGGGAATTTCGGCGGTTTCAACCGGCAGCAATATCATCAATCTGGTTACGTTTGTGGTCAGTGGACTGACGATGGGCGTTACGGTTTTGATCAGCCGGTATATCGGGGAACGCAGTCAGCAACGCATCGGAAATGTCATTGGCGGTGTTATCTGCTTTTTTGTTCTGGTCGCTGTGGTGCTGTCGGCGGTGCTGCTGGGATTTGCGCCGCAGATCGTGCGATGGATGCAGGCTCCGCCAGAGGCGCAGGGGCTGACGACGTTGTATGTACGCATCTGCGGCGGAGGCATTGTCTTTGTCATTGCCTATAATGTCATCAGCAGTATTTTTCGTGGACTGGGCAACTCTCGTCTTCCGCTGGTGTTTGTGGCGATTGCGTGTGTCACGAACATCGTCGGAGATCTCGTGCTGGTCGCTGGGTTTCAGATGAATGTTGCTGGTGCGGCAATCGCAACAATTACCGCACAGGCAGTCAGTGTCATGCTGTCGCTGGTGATTATCCGCCGACAGGATCTTCCCTTTACGGTCAGCCGGCGGCAGATTCGATGGAATCAGGAGATTCGAAATTTTGTTGTGATCGGAGCACCGATTGCCCTGCAGGAGCTGCTGACCAACCTGTCGTTCCTAGCGTTGTGCGCGTTCATCAATCGACTGGGACTGGATGCTTCGTCGGGATACGGTGTTGCCAACAAGATTGTCCAGTTTGTCCTGCTGGTCCCGTCGTCGCTGATGCAGTCGATGGCGACGTTTGTGGCACAGAATGTCGGTGCGGGTCTGGAGCTGCGGTCCCGAAAAGCGATGGTCTGCGGAATGGCAATTGGAGGATCGGTTGGCGTGGTCATCTCCTATGCCGCGTTTTTCCACGGCGATTTGCTGGCGGCGGTGTTTACCGACGATCCGGCGGTCATCCAGTGCGCAGCAGACTACTTGAAGGGATTTTCGCTGGAGGCCATTGTGACCAGCGTGCTGTTTAGCTTTATGGGGTATTTTAATGGGCACAGCCGGACTCTGTTTGTCATGCTGCAGGGAATTGCCCAGTCGTTCCTCGTGCGTCTGCCGATTGCGTATCTTATGAGTATCCAACCGAATGCGAGCCTGATGCGGATTGGCCTGGCGGCTCCTGCCGCGACGATCTTTGGCATTGTGATCAATACGCTGTATTTTGTGGTGTACACGCGACGGATGAAGCGAGCAGAGAAATCACCGGGCGGTTGAATACGGAACAAAGCAAAACCGGAGGAGTGCCATCCTCCGGTTTTTTTATCTGACTTATTGAAATTTATAATTTTCTTTTTGTAAAATATAATTGACAAAAAGACGGATAGATGCTATACTAAACGCACAAAAGAAACAGAGGAGGATGAAACAATGGATTCGATGGCATATTTCATTGGTGTTCTGGTTGGAATGCTGTGCGGTGTAGCACTGGTCGCAGTGCTGTTCTGGTTTCTCAAAAAGAAGTTCCATGTGGATGTGAGGGAATATGATGAGCGTCAGATACTGGCGCGCGGCATCGCGTATAAATACGCATTTTATACGCTGGCAGTGTTGATTTTGCTGGAGAAACTCGTGGAACAAGTCGGGGTTGTATTGTTTGACTCGTTGGAAGGCGCGGCGGCGATGATCATGGTTGGACTGTTGGTATTTATCGTGGTTTGTGTGCGTCGAGATGCATATATGACGCTGCATGAGACCCCGAAGATGGTGCTGGTACTTCTGACGGTAGCAGGAGGACTCAATCTGGCGATTGCGGCAGCGGGTCTGCTGCACGGAGAGCACATTGTGACGGATGGAAGACTGGGCTCGGGAAGCCTGAATCTTCTGGTCGGTTTGTTTGTGGCGGTGATTCTGGTGGTCTTTCTGATCAATCAGTGGTCGGTGCGGCGAGCGGAAAGAGAGGAATGAGCCGTGAAGAATCTGCGGATGAAGTCGGCGCGGGCGGCACTCGACCTGTCACAGCAGCAGCTGGCCGAGCGGGTTGGGGTGTCTCGGCAAACCATCAATGCGATTGAGAAAGGGGATTACAATCCGACCATTCGGCTGTGTCTTTCCATTTGCCATGTGTTGAATAAAACATTGGATGAGCTGTTCTGGGAGGATCCGGAACAGTGAGAGATAATCCGGCGGCAGAGCATGCGGCCGGATTGTTTTTGTGTAGACGATACCGACAGAATTTGATATAATACGAGTCGAATGTATCAACTCAGGAAATGAGAGGAGGATATTATGTTTGAACCTGTGTACGAAGCGCTGTGCGGTGCGGCGGACGGAAAGCGGAGTCTGTGGAACACGAACCCGGCGGGGTATGTGATTTCCTCGCTGATGGCGGGGATGTTTATTGCGTTTGGCAGCTTTAGTGCGATGTCTATCGGCGGAATCAGCACGGCAGCCGGCTGTACCATCACGAAATTTCTGGTCTCTCTGACGTTTGCAGCAGCGCTCAGTCTGGTGATTATGGCGGGCAGTGAACTGTTTACAGGAAATAATCTGGTGCTGGGTGCAGCGGCACTGCGGCACTGCATGCCGTGGAGTGAGGTGATCCGGCTGTGGGTCATCTGCTGGCTGGGCAATCTGGCTGGATCATGGATTATGGTGTTGATTTTCCAGTTTTCCGGCGTGTTGACCAATCAGGCAATTTTGGATTTCTTCGTGGTCACGGCAGCTGCTAAAGTTGCGCTGACGCCGGTGCAGATGCTGCTCAAGGGTATTTTGTGTAATATCTGTGTCTGTCTTGCGGTATGGTGTTCGTTTAAGATGAGCAGCGAATCCGGCAAGTTGATTATGATTGTCTGGTGCATTCTGATTTTCATGGTGTGCGGATTTGAGCACAGCATTGCCAATATGAGCATGATCGGCGTTGGACTGCTGAATGCCGATATTCCGGTGAGCGGATACCTGCTGAATCTGCTGATGGTTTCTCTGGGAAATTTGATTGGAGGACTGTGTTTTGTAGCACTGCCGTATTCGGTGATTGCGCGAAAGCATTGATTGTTACATAAGAGATTGAACAGCCATCCGTGAGGGAACGGATGGCTGTTTTTATAGTATTTTGCAGGTCATTGTGTTATACTTGGAAAAGAATAACGCAGGAGGAGGCGCGACAGCATGGACTGGCTGTGGAGCGAGTCACACCCGGTGATTTCTCTCGTGGGCGGCGGCGGAAAGACGACGCTGCTGTATGCGCTGGCAGAAGAGTTCCGGCGGAGAGGACGACGGACACTGGTGACGACGACGACACATATTCTTCGCCCGTCTGACATTCCGGTGGTACGGGATTCGAAGGAACTGGTGCGGGAATGGGAGTGCGGACGGATTGCCGTCGCCGGAGCAGATGCTCCTGGGGGCAAGCTGACCGCACCGGCCGGGCTGGATGAGATGCTGCGTATGGCAGATGCGGTGGTCATTGAGGCCGATGGAGCCAAGGGAATGCCGTGCAAGGTTCCGCGGAATGGAGAACCGGTGATTGTACCGCAGTGCACACAGGTGATTGCGGTGGCAGGAATGTGTGCGTTGGGACGGCCGTTGGCCGAGGTCTGTTTTCGGATATCAGAGGCGGTGGAGCTGCTCAGCGTGCCGGAAACGCATCCTCTGACGGAGGAAGATCTGGCTGTGATTCTTTCCTCGGACACGGGGGCGCGAAAAGGTGTCGGGAGACGGAGCTATACGGTTGTGCTCAATCAATGTGACGACAGGCTGGCGCTGCGCCGGGCGATGAGAGTGAAAACGATGCTGCATGAGCGCGGTGTGGAACGGGTCGTTTTGACGCGGCGCGGACAGCCGGTAAAGGAGACAGAATGGGAGAACGCATAACATTTTGCCGTGGCGGCGGCTGTACCGCCAAGCTGGGAGCGGGCGTGCTCAGCCGAATTTTAGAGTGTCTGCCCAAAGGGCCGCGGGATGATAACCTGTTGATTGGATATGACAGCCGCGATGATGCGGCAGTGTACCGAATTTCGGATGAAGTGGCGATGGTTCAAACGCTGGATTTCTTTCCGCCGATGGTGGATGACCCGTACACGTTCGGGAAAATTGCGGCGACCAATGCGATGAATGACGTGTATGCAATGGGCGGCGAGGTAAAAACCGCACTCAACATCGTGTGCTTTCCGGAGCAGATGGACTTGAATGTGTTGGGTGAGATTCTGCGCGGCGGTGCCGAGCAGGTGATTGCGGCAGGCGGAACGCTGGCGGGGGGACACTCCATTGCGGACAGCGAGGTAAAATATGGCTTATCTGTGACCGGAGTGGTACATCCGGATCGGATTTATCCGAACAACGGCGGACAGCCGGGTGACCGGCTGGTGTTGACCAAGCCGCTGGGCGTTGGAATTTTGTGTACGGCAAATCGTGTCGGCGAAGCAACGGAGCAGTGGATGCGCGAGGCAATTCAGTGGATGACCACGCTGAATCAGCGGGCGGCGCAGATCAGCCGCGGCTATACGGTTCACGCGTGTACCGATGTCACAGGGTTTGGGCTGCTGGGACATCTGCATGAGATGATGGATGGAGCGTTGTCCTGCCGAATTGACAGTGACCGGATCCCGGTGCTTCCGGGGGCGCTAGAATGTGCAGAGGAATTTTTGCTGACCGCAGCCGGGCAACGCAACCGAAACAGCACGGGGCCGTTTGTGCGTTTTGCAGACGACGTTGAATTTGCTATGGAAGAGGTACTGTTTGACCCGCAGACGGCAGGCGGATTGCTGCTGGCGGTGCGGGAAGAGGACTGTGACGCACTGGTTCAGGAGCTACGTGAGGAAGGACTGCCAGCGCAGTGTATCGGCGAGATCGTGCCGAAACAGGAGACGGAGATTATCGTGATGGGAAAAGGAGAGTATCAATGATTACAGTGAATGCAATGGGAGACACCTGCCCGATTCCGGTTGTCAAGACGAAAAAAGCGATTCAGGAGCTGTCTGGCGCCGGTGTCGTGGAGACACTGGTGGACAATGAGATAGCGGTACAAAATTTGACGAAGATGGCACAGCAGAAAGGGTATGATGTCCGGTCGGAGCGCCTGGAGCAAAACCGGTACCGCGTAGTTATGACGGTGGGAGACGGCGGCACGGAGCCGGAACCGATCGAGGTTTGCCGTCCCGACGCACGCAGCGGTGTGGTCGTTGCCATTTCATCGCGTACGATGGGAGAAGGAGACGATGCACTGGGAACTGCGTTGATGAAGAGCTTTGTGTACGCGCTGACCCAGCAGGATGTGCTGCCGGAAACCATCCTGTTTTACAATAGCGGAGCCTTTCTGACTTGCGAGCAGTCTCCGATGCTGGAGGATCTGCAGTCGCTGGAGGCACAGGGCGTGACCATTCTGACCTGCGGCACCTGTTTGAATCACTATGGTCTGGAGCAGGCCCGGAAGGTCGGAGGGGTGACCAACATGTATGACATTGTGGAGATGCTGCTGCGGGCTTCCCATGTGATCAAGCCGTGATTTATCTGGACAGTGCAGCCACCGCACTTCGTCGCCCGCCACAGGTGTGCGAAGCGATGTGCAGGGCGATGGAGTCCTTGGGGAACGCGGGGCGGGGAGCGCATCGTCCGACACTGGACGCGGCGCGGACGCTGTATGAGACGCGGGTGCGGCTGGCACAGCTGTTTCACGCGGAGGCGCCGGAGTGCATGGCATTTTGTGCGAATGCAACGCAGGCACTGAATACCGCCGTTTCTGGATTGCTGACGCCAGAGGATCACGTCATCACCACGGCCTGTGAGCACAATTCTGTGCTCCGACCTCTGTACCGGATGCAGGAACAGGGAATGGGACTCACCATTTTGCCGACAGACCGGATGGGACACATCGCGTATGACCAGTTGGAGGACTGTGTGCGTCCCAACACCCGCGCCATTGTGGCCGGACATGCGTCCAACGTGACTGGTATGCTGACCGATATGGCTGCCATTGCGAGATTTGCCCGACGGCATCACCTGCTGCTGATTGTGGATGCAGCGCAGACGGCAGGGGTGATTCCGATTGACGTTTCAAAGATGGGAGCCGATGTGCTGTGTTTTACGGGACACAAGGGGCTGATGGGCCCGCAGGGAACCGGCGGATTGTACGTTCGTCCGGGTCTGAACATTGCCTCGTTTGCAGTGGGCGGCAGCGGAGTGCACAGCTATGATCGCCGTCATCCGTTGGACATGCCGACGGTGCTGGAAGCCGGAACGCAGAATGCCCATGGGATTGCCGGTCTGGGCGCTGCGGTGCAGTGGCTGCTGGATACGGGAGTAGAGAGCGTACAACGGTGGGAGCATGGGCTGACGCAGCGTTTGGCGGATGGATTGCGTGGCATTCCGGGCGTCACGCTGTACGGTGATTGGGAGCACTGCGAGCGGACCGGCATTGTGACATGGAATCTGAGAGATATGGATAGCGGCCAGATCAGTGACTGGCTGTGGGAAGATGCCGAGATTTGCAGCCGCGCCGGTGCGCACTGCGCACCGCTCATGCATGAGGCGCTGGGAACGCGGGAGCAGGGCGCGATTCGGTTTAGTATTTCTTATTTTAATACCGAGAAGGAGATCGACTGCGCCGTACAAGCGGTGCGTGCACTGGCGGAATAGAGGAGAATGGCATGCGGATAAAACGGGAATATCTGGTGATCTGGTTTGATACGACCGCGCAGGCAATGGCGATGGAACGATTTTGCGAGAAGCACGGATTGCCGGGACGGCTGATTCCGGTCCCGCGGGAGATCACGGCGGGCTGCGGCTTGGCGTGGCGCGTGGCGCTGGAGGATAGTCCAAGGCTGAAGGACGCGCTGCCCGAATGGAGAGAGGACAGAGGGGTGGTACTATGGCTATGATGGGACGAACGGTGCGCAAGCGCCCGGAGATTGTTGTGCGCGGAGGCGGAGATCTTGCGACAGGGACGATTCATCGGCTGTGGTCAGCGGGATTTCGCGTGTTGGTGCTGGAAACCGGCGCACCTGCGGCAATCCGCCGGACGGTTTCCCTGTGTGAAGCAGTTTATGAGGGGCGCGCTGTGGTAGAGGACATGACGGGGGTGCGGATTTCCTCTGCCGAACAGGCGGATAGCATCTGGGATCGGGGAGAGGTACCAGTTCTGGTTGATCCGTCGGGGGCAAGCATTGCGCAGAGAAAGCCGGATATCGTGGTGGATGCGATTCTGGCGAAAAAGAATCTGGGCACGCACCGCGGCATGGCACCGCTGACGATTGCGCTGGGGCCGGGGTTCTGTGCCGGGGATGAGGTGGATGTCGTGGTGGAAACTAAGCGGGGACACATGCTGGGGCGGATCATCCGACAGGGCGCGGCGGCGCCGAATACCGGAGTGCCGGGGGTCATCGCCGGATATGCGGCGGAGCGGGTGATTCATGCGCCGGCAGCGGGGACGCTGCGGTCGTGCAGCGCCATTGGCGATTGTGTGGAAAGAGGACAGGTGATCGCGTGGATTGAGAGCGATGCGCAATCGACTCCGGTTCTGGCCTCGCTGACCGGTGTGCTGCGTGGGCTGATTCGTGACGGATACCCGGTGACCGCCGGATTTAAAATCGCAGATATTGATCCTCGGAAGGAGGAACGGAATAACTGTATCACAATTTCTGACAAGGCGCGCTGTATTGCGGGAAGTGTGTTGGAACTGGTCTGTGCATATACGGCGGCGTTCTGATGAAACTTTTTGTAGAATACAGAATAAAATTGGACAGGATTGCTCTTTTCAGCTGTCCCCGTGCAGTGGTATGATAAGGAAAATGACCACAGTGGGGAAGGAGATGGAAAACAGATGGTGCTGGTTAAGGAATTCGGAACGATTTTGCTGGTTTCCTTTGTTGGAGAATTGCTTCATCTGTTGCTGCCACTGCCGATTCCGGGCAGTATTTATGGATTGGTGTTGATGCTGATTTGCCTGATGACCGGATTGATCCGGATCGAGCAGATCCGACGGACGAGTGCGTTTTTGATTGAGATTATGCCGCTGATGTTTATTCCGGCAGGCGTCGGTCTGCTGGAGGCGTGGGGTGTGCTGCGTCCGGTTTTGGTGCCGGTTTCCGTGATTACTGTGGTATCCACGATTTTGGTTATGGTCGTCTCAGGCCGTGTGACGCAGAGGATTCTGCGCTGTGGAAAGAAGGCATCGGAACATGAGTGAAATGCTGGCACAGTCTACATTTTTTGGTGTGATGCTCAGTCTCGCGGCATATGGTGTCGGGCTGCTGCTCAAGAAAAAATGCAGGCTGGCGGTGTGCAATCCGCTGTTGATCGCAATTGTCTTGACCATTGTGGTGTTAATGGGCGTTGGAATGGACTACGACACGTACTATGAGAGTGCCAGGTATCTCAGCTACCTGCTGACACCGGCGACGGTCTGTCTGGCGGTGCCGCTGTACCAGCAGCTCACTCTGCTGCGTAAGCATTGGGGCGCCATTGCAGGCGGGATTGTGTCCGGGGTTTTAACATCGCTGGTCAGCGTTTTTGTCATGGCAAAGCTGTTTGGGCTGAACCATGAGGAGTATGTGACGCTGCTGCCGAAATCGATCACGACGGCGATCGGAATGGGCGTTTCGGAAGAACTGGGCGGTTATGTGACGATTACCGTTGCGGTAATTATCATTACCGGTGTGCTGGGCAACATGATTGCGGAAACGGTGTGCCGGGTGGCACGGATTCGCGACCCGATTGCACGGGGGATTGGCATCGGGTCGGCGTCGCATGCCATTGGAACGACGCGTGCGATGGAGATGGGAGACATTGAGGGAGCGATGAGCAGCCTGTCGATTGCGGTAGCAGGGCTTCTGACGGTAGTTGGAGCGTCATTGTTTGCTTCGCTGATATAACGGAGGAGGAGTACAGGAATGATTATTACGATTGCACGAGAGTGCGGCTGTGATGGAGATCTGGTGGGAAAGAAACTGGCGGAGTATTACGGAATTCCGCTATATGATAAGCGGGCCATTGTTCGCATGGCAAAGGAGACCGGAATTTACGAGAGAACGCCGAACTTCTTTCGGGAAAAGCCGGTGAACAGTCTGTTATATGCAATCGTAGCCGGAGGGGGAGAGACGGATGTCTTTCAAACTCCGATCCGTGCTCTGCGCAGTGTGCTGGACGGACAGGATTGTGTAGTCGTTGGACGGTGCGGAAACTATGTGTTCCGCGATCAGCCGGACACCTGTCGAGTTTTCCTGTTTGCTGACTTTGACACTCGGGTTCGCAACATCAGCGCGGCGCATCAATCCAGTCTCAGCAAGGCGGAGCAGCTGGTAGAGGAGACCGATCAGAAGCGGATGGAGTTCCAGAAGTTTTATACCGGCGAGGAATGGGGAAAAGCCTCCAACTATGATCTGTGTTTGGATGTCGGTGAACTGGGGGTAGACGGTGCGGTCCGTGTGATTCAGGAATTTATCAAGCAGAAGTTTGCCATGCGGAATTAAATGAAGTAACAGGCGTATTGCGGAGACCCTGATGGCTCTGCAATGCGCCAGTTTTTTTGTGGCAGTGGAGACAGGATTGAAGTCGTGCAGAACAGGGAAAGATAGGAGAGATGACACAGGGATGAATGCTGGCGTCATGGAAAGAGAGAAAGGAATAATATTGGAATGAGAAAGGTTAAATTCGTGAAAAAAGCCTTTCTTGTGGGATGCGAACGTGTTATAATAGGCAAACAGTAGGAAAAAGTGGCGGAAGAAGTACATGCGTATTGTCCTGCCGCCGGAAGTATAGGAAATGGGAGGCAGAGGCCAATGAATCAGGAATTTCACAGAACAAAAATTATCTGCACGATGGGACCGGCAACGGATGCTCCGGGTGTTTTGGAGCAGATGGCGCAGGCCGGTATGAATGTCGCACGGCTGAATTTCAGTCACGGATCGCAGGAAGAGCACCGTCGACGCATTCATCAAGTACGTGCCGTGGAGGAAAAGACTGGAATTCCGATCGGTATTCTGATGGATACGCGAGGACCGGAGATCCGGATCACCCTGGTGCGTGACGGACGAGTAGAGCTGCAGGAGGGCCAGCTGTTCACGCTGTATGCGGAGGATCGCGAAGGAGATGAAACCGGAGCGGCGATCACATATCCATATCTGGCCAGAGAGGTGGAGCCGGGAACCGGGATTCTGCTGGATGACGGAAAGATTTCTTTGACTGTGGATCACATCGAAGGCAATGACGTAGTGTGCCGCGTGGAAAACAGCGGGGAACTCAAGAATCGGAAGGCGTTGAATATTCCGGGATGTCATTTACAGCTGCCGTATATCAGTGAGGCAGACCGGCGGGATATTTTGTTTGGCTGCGCGGAGGATTTGGACTTCCTGGCGGCGTCGTTTGTGCGGAGTGCGGAGGACATCCGGGAGCTCAAGCAGCTGCTGGCGGAGGCCGGTGCGTTGGGACGTGTACAGATCATTGCGAAGATTGAGAACCGCGAGGGCTGCGAGAACCTCAACAGCATTTTGGAGGAAGCAGATGGCGTGATGATTGCGCGCGGCGACATGGGTGTAGAGATCGAATTTGATCGTCTGCCGTTCCTGCAGAAAACGATTATCAAGCGTGCTGTCTCCAAGGGACGGATCGTTATCACAGCAACCCAGATGCTGGATTCTATGACGACCAGTCCGCGTCCTACGCGTGCGGAGGTTTCTGACGTGGCGAATGCTGTCTATGACGGAACGACTGCAGTTATGCTGTCGGGTGAGACTTCGGTGGGCGAGTATCCAGTGGAGACGGTTGCCGCGATGCGTTCGATTGTCTGCAATGCGGAAGCCACGGTTCACTACACGATTCGTCGCCAGACGCGGGAAGAGTTCCGTGAGATGGATACGGGGAATGACCCGATTTCCTCTGAGATCGCGCTGGCAGCGGTGACATCAGCGGAGCGGCTGAATGCTGCGGTAATCGGCGCGGTCACGATGACGGGACGCACCGTGCGTGCGGTATCCTGCCTGCACCCGCACATCCGCGTGGTGGGACTGTCTCCGGACCGCAAGACACTGCGCCAGATGACGCTGCAATTCGGCGTACTGCCGATGGCGTTTCCGGACAAGTTGGAAGCCGGCGAACGTCAGCTCCACAAGGTCATGCAGATTGTGCGTGAGGAAGGTCTGGCAAAGAAGGGATCCCTGTTGGTATATACGGCAGGTCTGCCGGCTGGTGAGGCGCCGAGTACCAACACGCTGGGAATTCGAACGGTAGAGTAATCGAACTTTGCCGATTCGGCATGAGGTGACCGCAGAAAAACACAAAATCTTCACGAAATTCCTCTTTCTTGTCGTGGAAAACTATGATATAATAAAAATAACTATGAGGAGAGGAGCAGAAAGATTGAGACATAAGTTGTTGCGCTGTGTCGCTGTGGCGTGCATTTGTGCGATGATGCCGATGAATGCGGCTGCTGTGGAACTGATCGATGTGGATGACGCGATGGTCGAGGCAGTGGAAGTGGCAGACCAAGCCAATCTGCTTCCTCACAGCATGGATCAGATGGTTGCAAGCGATACCATTACCCGAGAGCAGCTCTGTTCGGTAGCAGTTCGCGTCTATGCGTCGGTGAAAAAAGTGGAATACGACGCGTTGCTGGAAAAGGCCGGCGATCGCTTGGACGCCTGTCCGTTTACGGATACCGACAGTGAGGATGTCCAGCTGGCGTGGGTGCTCGGTCTGACAAAGGGAAAAGATAAGACCGGACGGCTGTTCCAGCCGGAAAAACCGGCGAGTGTACAGCTGATGAATACGACGCTGTACCGGGCACTGGACACGGCGGGAAAACATGTCAGTCTGTCGGAAAACCAGATTACAGAATTGCTGTCAAGCTGTCGTAACGGGGATTCTGTTGCATCATGGGCGCGTGAGGCGAATGCCTACTTTTTGTTACAGGGAATTATTGAGCCCAATGAGAACGGTGTAATTCCGGTAAAAAAAGATGCAACCTGTGAGCAGCTGGCTGTGATGGCGTATCAGGCTGCAGCAGTAGGACACAATGAGAACATGGAGAGCAGCAGCGGTACGATTCGTGCCCTGTCGACGCACTCCGGCAAGGACCGTGTCAGCTGGTCAAACTGTGATGCAGACAGCTATCGTGTGTATTATTATGAGAAAAAGGGATTTTCTCAGCAACCGGTGTATATTGATCTGGTGGGATCCAGTACGGACAACAGGATTGAGGCGATCATTCCGGAGTGTGTTCAGAAGAAAGTCGGGACTTGGTATTGGTCGGTGGATGCCTTTGACTGCAATGGACACTTGATTGGTTCTACAAAGTCTGTGACGAAACTTCGGATCACGAAGGAGATCAAAAATTCTGTTATCTACCGTCCGAGTCAGGCAGTGGGCGGCGATGATATTGAGTCGATTGCAAAGCGAGGCTTGGCATATGCCGGGGAAAGCTATGAGAGTCGGTGCGCGAGAATTTTTGGTGCGGGTTCGACCTATCATCGGTATTCCAGCGCGGCGGAGGCGGAGCGTCATCAGACGACCATCACGATTCCGATTTGGAAACTGAGTGCGAATGGGACGAAGGTGTCTTCGTCAACGACACTGACGGTTAATAGCGGCATTGCGGAAACCGTACAGCAGATTTTCCAGGAAATCTACGAGAGCGATGAAAAGTTCCCGATCAAGGATATCGGCGGCTATAACTGGCGTGGAGACAACTCTTCGTCGGAACACTGCTTGGGTCTGGCCATTGATATTAACTGGAATGAAAATTATATGTGCTCCAATGACGGAACCGCGCAGACCGGTTCGTATTGGAGACCAGGCGAGGATCCGTATTCGATTGCGGCAGACAGTGATGTGGTTGCGATTTTTGCTAAGTATGGGTTTGTCTGGGGCGGCACATGGAACAGCAAAAAGGACTATATGCATTTTTCATACTTTGGTACGTGATTCGGTACAGAAGAAAACCGGAGCGGCATTGGCTGCTCCGGTTTTTTTATCGGTATGAGTCTTGTTCCTCTCGTGTCAAAATCCGGATCCATCGATACCGGTTGCAGACGATAGCGTTGGGAATACATTTGAAGATCTGATCAACTTTTAGAAACAGAAAGGTAATTTCCGGTGGAAAGTGAAAGACAAAAGCACTCAGGCAGGCAGATGGGATTGTGAACAGCCACATGAACAAGTTGTCAACCACCGCAGCATACATGGTGCTGCCACCACCGGCGATAATGCCGCCCTCGACCGGATATTCATATCCCGTTCCAATGATGGTGATACTGAGAATGGTGAGGAAATGCAGTGTGAGCACTTTGGTTTCCTCAGAGACCGCGTACACACCGACAATGCTGTCTTTGCAGAGAAACATCAGTGCACCGGAGAGAAGACCGATGAGAACAAAAAGCGCCTGCATGGTTTTGGAATAGGATCGCACCATGTCCAGACGGTTGGAGCCAATGGTTTTTCCCATTGTGACAGAGGCAACGTTGGCACAGGACATACTGACGACGGCAAAGATCTGGTAGATGACGATAGCAATACTGTTGGCGGCAATCACGCTGGAACTGATGTGACCGAGGATGGCTGTCTGTGCAGCCTGCGCCACTCCCCAGAGCAGACCGCTGATGACAACCGGGGTGGCGACACGGATGTAGTCGTGCAGATAGTGGGTGTCAAACCGGAAAAGCCCGCGCAGTTTAATGCGCAGCTTACGGTCAATGCATCGGATATAAACCAAAATGATGAGCAACTCGACGGAGCGGCTGATGAGTGTGGCGATACCGGCGCCGGCAATCCCTAATTCCGGGGCACCGAAATGGCCGTAGATGAGACAATAGTTCAGACATAGGTTGATACAGATCGTACTGATGGACATAATCGTGCCGATCATAGCGGTTTCGACACTTTGCAGGGCATACATGAGTGTGTTGGATAGAGAGAAAATCAGGTATGTCCAGCAGATCAGACGCAGGTAGCGGGAGCCCTCCGCGATGACCGCGGAGTCATTGGT
>CAYLXH010000017.1:0-12150 GCA_964387535.1 uncultured Butyricicoccus sp.
CAAAGGGATACGGATATAAGTGGGATATCTCTTGCACCTGATACAGCAGTCTGGTAGAATGGATAAAAAAGGGGAAGGAGAAGAGGTCTGTGCGGGTGCGATGGAAGACGATTTCGCCGTGGTTCCTTTATTTTTTCATATATGCAGTATTTGGTTGGGCCTATGAGATCTTTTTAGAAGTGGTGATCTACCGTTGGGGATACTCCGATCGTGGGGTGTTATTTGGACCATATTGCCCGGTATATGGTGTAGGAGCCATCGTTTTTCTGTTGTGCTTCCGCTCTCTGGTAATACAAAACCAGCCGTGGAAGCTGTTTCGAAGCATCAAGCCTCTGCTGGTTTTTGTAGGCTGTATGTTGCTGGCTACTGCCATTGAGCTTGGCACAAGCTATTTATTGGAGGCGATCACCGGTTCCTGGCCTTGGCAAACTTATGTAGACTACACGATAAATTTTCAGGGACGCATTGCTTTGTCACCGTCTATTCGCTTCGGTTTCGGTGGGCTGTTGTTTTTGTACATTCTCCAGCCACTGTTTGAACGTTTTGTTGGTCGCATGTCTCCCAAAATTCAGCAATGGATGAGTGCGGTCCTTTTGATATTGTTTCTGATGGACTGTGCTGCTACCTTGCTTTTGGGGTAAATATGCGATGGTATTGACAGTGTAGAAATATAATAGTTTGGAAAGTGATAGAAATATGGTGGAAGATATCATGAACTTGACTCATTTTGATGATAGCGGAGAAGTGCATATGGTAGATGTAGGAGAAAAAGAACGCAGTGACCGCGTGGCAATTGCTCAGGCTGTCATTACAATGAAACCAGAAACGGTGCGACTCATTTTGGATCATAACATATCAAAAGGAGATGTATTTGCTTGTGCCCGGGTAGCTGGAATTATGGCAGCTAAGAAAACCAGTGATTTAATCCCATTATGCCATCCTATTCCGATCGAAGGCATATCGATTGATATTGAGGCAATCAACGACAAACAAATTCAGGTGAGCAGCGCCTTGCGATGCGTTTACAAAACTGGAATTGAAATGGAGGCTTTGACTGCGGTTTCCATCGCAGCGTTGACGATTTATGATATGTGTAAAGCTGTCGATCGAGCCATGGAAATCGGAGAAATCCGACTACTTTATAAGGCAGGAGGGCGTTCAGGAGAATACAATGATACAAAACAGCAATAAAAAGGCAACTTAAATTGAGTTTTACTGTAAAGCTAAATGCATTTACATAGACAGATTTTTGGGGTTTTCCGTTACTAATCGCAGAACATATTCGACTATTATGCAATTTGTTTTAAGCTGCGTTTTGCTGCCAGATACAGCATGGGAATTTCTTGATCCGAATCTTGACATTTCAATAATGATAATGTTATAATACCTAAGATTTGAATAATTGACGTGGAAAAAGAGGAGTACAGAGAATATTCCGATTCAGAGAGAAGGCGGTTGCTGTGAGCCTTTTCGGAACTCTCTTGAAGGTCGCTTTGGAGTCGATAGGCTGAAGACAGATAGTAGGCTTATCCGGTTGCGCTCCGTTATTGGCGCATAAGAGTGCACGCATGTTCTGCGTGAATTTAGGTGGTACCACGGAGCATTGCGCCTTCGCCCTAAAAAAGGGTGAAGGCGCTTTTTTGTTCTTCTTAATTTTTACTCAAAAATAATAAAATCAATGGATAGAAGGGAGACTGTTTGCTGTGACAAACGAACTGCCAAAGACGTATGATCCCAGTTCTACAGAAGAAAAGTTATATCAGAAATGGGAACAGAATGGATATTTTAATGCTGAGGTAGATGAAAAGAAAAAACCGTTTACCATTGTTATTCCGCCCCCGAATGTTACTGGACAGCTTCATATGGGCCATGCCTTTGATGAAACACTGCAAGACATCTTGATTCGCACGAAGCGCATGCAGGGATATTCTGCACTTTGGATGCCTGGAACGGATCATGCAGGTATCGCAACGCAGATCAAGGTCGAGGAGAATCTGCGTAAAGAAGAAGGACTGACCCGTTACGATCTCGGACGGGAAAAGTTTTTGGAGCGCGTCTGGGAATGGAAAAATCAGTACGGTAATCGTATTATTCAGCAGCTCAAAAAGCTGGGCTCTTCCTGTGATTGGCGCCGTGAGCGTTTTACCATGGATGATGGCTGTTCTAAGGCAGTCAAAGAGGTTTTTGTTAACTTATATAACAAGGGCTTGATTTATAAGGGCTCCCGGATCATCAACTGGTGTCCGCATTGCACGACAGCTCTGTCGGATGCTGAGGTGGAATATGAAACTCAGCCGGGCAAACTCTGGTATATTCGTTATGACATTAAGGATTCTGACGAATCAGTCGTTGTTGCTACGACACGGCCTGAGACCTTCATGGGCGATACCGGTGTTGCAGTGAATCCCAATGATGAGCGCTATCAGCACTTGATTGGCAAAATGGCGATTCTGCCGATTATCGGTCGTGAAATCCCGATTTTTGCTGATGAGTATGTTGATTTGGAATTTGGCACTGGTTGTGTTAAAACGACGCCCTGCCATGACCCCAACGACTTCGAGATGGGACTGCGCCACAATCTGGAACAGATTCTCGTTTTTAATGACGATGCCACTGTCAATGCTAACGGCGGAAAATATGAGGGCATGGATCGCTATGAATGCCGTAAGGCAGTTATTGCTGATCTTGAGGCCGACGGGCGTCTGGTCAAGATTGAGGATCATACGCATAATGTTGGCACCTGCTATCGCTGTGGTACGACTGTGGAACCGATCACCTCAGCACAGTGGTTCGTAAAAATGGCACCGCTGGCGAAGGATGCTATGCGTGTTGTAGAGGATGGGGAAATTAAGTTTGTCCCGGATCGGTTCAGCAAGACATATATGCGTTGGATGGAGAATGTCCATGACTGGTGCATCTCACGTCAGCTCTGGTGGGGACATCAGATCCCTGCATATTACTGTGAGGATTGCGGCGAAATGACCGTATCCAAGGAAGAGGTTACGGTCTGCCCGAAGTGTGGAAAGACGCATATCCGGCAGGAAGAGGATGTACTGGATACGTGGTTCTCCTCCGCACTTTGGCCGTTCTCGACCCTTGGCTGGCCGGAAAAAACAAAGGAGCTGGAATATTTCTATCCGACCGACACGCTGGTAACCGGTTATGATATTATCTTCTTCTGGGTTGCGCGAATGATTTTCTCCGGTATGGAACACATGAAGGAGGTCCCATTCAAGACGGTTTATATCCATGGACTCGTACGCGATGCACAGGGTCGCAAAATGTCAAAATCTCTCGGAAATGGCATTGATCCTCTCAAGGTAATCGAAGAGTATGGTGCGGATGCACTGAGATTTACACTGGCAACCGGCAATTCACCCGGAAATGACATGCGTTATTCCAAGGAGCGTGTGGAAGCCAGCCGCAATTTCTGCAATAAGATTTGGAATGCGTCTCGGTTCATTCAGATGAATCTTACTATCGACAAAATTTCTCTGCCAGAGACGCTGACGATGGAAGATAAGTGGATTCTTTCTCAGTATAATACGTTGGTTCAGGATGTCACGACCAACATTGATAAGTATGAGCTCGGTATTGCCGCACAAAAGCTTTATGATTTTATCTGGGATGTATTCTGTGACTGGTATATCGAGATTGCGAAAACTCGTTTGCAGAATAAGGAGGATGTGGAGACCTGCGAAAACGTACAGAAGGTTCTGTGCTATGTCCTCTCTGGCTGCATGCAGCTGCTGCATCCGTTTATGCCGTTTATTACGGAAACCATTTGGCTGGCTTTGCCGCATGAAGGTGAGACCGTGATGCTGTCACAGTGGCCGGTCTATCATGAAGCACTGAATTTTACAAAGGAAGAAGCGGAAATGGAGCTTCTTATGGAAAGCATCCGTGCAATTCGTGTCCGCCGCAATGAAATGAATGTACCACCTTCTCGGAAAGCACAGGTTTTTGCTGTCAGCAATGATATGAATACTTGTAGGGTATTGGAAGAAGGGAAAGCATGCTTCCTCAAGCTGGCGTATGCCAGCGAGCTGACGGTTCAGTCGGAAGCCCCAGAGAATTCTGCTACGATGGTATCCATTGTCACTGGTGATCTTCAGATGTATCTTCCGATGAATGAGTTGATCGATTTTGCCAAAGAGCGTGCGCGCTTGAATAAGGAAAAGCAAAGGGCAGAAAAGGATCTTGCTTTTATTGAAAAGAAGCTGAATAATCCAGGGTTCTTAGGCAAAGCACCGGAGAAGGTAATTGAAGGGGAAAAGATTAAAGCTGAAAAGTTGCGTGAGCAGATTGCGAAGCTGAATGAAAACCTTGCAACATTAGGATGAAATGATGAACCAGCAAGAACAAGTATTGGAACGCATCCATGCACATGGTCGGTTTAGCGGGACTCCCAGTCTCTGTCGAATCCGTGCACTGATGGCGCTGTTGGGAAATCCTCAAGATGTGTTGAAATACGTTCATATTGCAGGTACTAACGGGAAAGGCAGCACTTCTGTTATGATAGCAGCTGCATTGGAACAGGCCGGTTATCGTACTGGCCTGTTCGTTTCCCCGTATGTGCTGGATTTCCGGGAACGCATTCAAATCAATTGCACTTGGATTTCCCAAGAGGAATTATATCAGTATGAACAACGAGTTTTGACTGCCGAGAGAGGATTGGAGCTTCCGGACGGAGAACGTATTGGTGAATTTGAATTCACTACGGCGATGGCGCTACTGTATTTTGCAGAACAAAATTGCGATATTGTAGTGCTGGAAGTTGGTCTGGGAGGACGTTATGATGCTACCAATGTAATTCAAACTCCAGAAGTTGCGGTGATGACTCATGTTGCACTTGATCATATGGCAGTGCTTGGAAACACGGTTGAAGAGATTGCCGATGACAAGAGCCATATCGTAAAAGCAGGCGGTGTCCTGGTGAGCGCACCAGGACAGACAAGCGGCGTACAGAAAATCCTTCGCGACCGCTGTAATTCGATTGGTGCCGAATTTGTTGAAACACCTATGCCTTCACAAATTTCTTACTCTTTTTCTGGGGGAAGTGCTGTGTGTAAAGGTGTGTTGCTTCACACAAGAATGATTGGGGAACATCAACTGTTCAACATTGCTACAGCGTATGAAGTCTTGAATCAATTAAAAGAACGCGGATGGAATGTTCCGGGGGAAGCAATAGAGCGTGGTCTGGCGGAGGCTGCCATGCCGGGACGTCAGGAAATTATTTCACAGGAGCCGTTGATTATGATTGACGGGGCTCATAATCTGGATGGTATTCGCGCGCTATGTGCTACATTGGATACACTATTGCCTCCTGGAGGCATCTCTGTAATTCTTGGCATGGTCTCAGATAAACAGGTAACGCCATGTGTACAGATGATGGCACGTCGTGCTGATACAATCTATGCGGTTGCTCCAGACACTCCACGTGCCGTTCCCAGCCGCACGATTTGCGATATTGTTCGTGCGTTTTCTCCATATACAAATACGATTGATTGCGGAGATGTGGGTTCGGCTTTGCATCATGCAACGCGAATGCTCACGGAAGAAGATGTTCTGATTATTTGTGGCTCTTTGTATGTTGCATCGGAGGCAGAAAACCTTTGGAAGCATGACAAGAATTGACAGGAACAAAATATATTTTTCTTTATAATAGAGCTGTCCTTTTAGGACAGCTCTATTTTTGTTTACTATTACGGAAGAGGAATCATCATGAACATTTCACACAATCGTATCCCGGAGGGAATTCTAATCCGCTTTAGCGGTGAGTTGGATCACCATGAAGCGGGAGGATGCATTGAATATTTGGAAAAAATTATGACATTGTATTCAACGGATCCTATCTTTTTAGATTTTTCTACGCTGACTTTTATGGATAGTTCTGGCATTGCCGTAGTGCTAAATGCGCAGAGGAGTGTTTTGGGAGCGGGCCAGAGTCTTTGCATAGTGGGTGCTCCGCCGTTTGCAATGAGGATTTTCCGTGCGGCGGGACTGACATCACGCATTTGTTTTGAGCCAGCAATTCCTGAGAAAACTCATTCAAAGGAGGTGACAACGAATGGCACGGATAGAACGTAATCGTATGAGCTTAAAATTTGACAGCCGTTCCTGTAACGAAGCGTTTGCCCGTCAGGTAATTGCTGCATTTGCTTCACAGCTTGACCCAACAATGGAAGAATTGAACGATATCAAGACTGCTGTCAGCGAGGCAGTTACGAATTGTGTTGTTCATGCCTACCGCAATGGCAGTGGCAGTATTACATTGACCGCTTGCATTTTTGACACAGGGGATATTCGTATTCAAATCAAAGACAAAGGATGCGGTATCCCAGATGTCAGCAAAGCCAGAGAGCCTCTCTTTACAACCGGAGACTCAGAGCGATCCGGTATGGGATTTACAATTATGGAGAGCTTTATGGATCGGGTGCATGTATCTTCGCGGGAGGGGATTGGCACTCTGGTGACAATGACCAAACATATCCCGATCCGGCCGCGCGATGCCCATGCGTGAAGAACGTTTTATGCTGATTGAACGGGCGCAGGCCGGCGAAGATACTGCCTTGGAAGAACTCGTTCGCACGAATACTCCGCTTGTTTGGAGCATTGTGGGAAGATATGTTGGACGCGGTGTGGAACGGGAAGATTTGTTTCAGCTAGGGTGTATTGGACTAATCAAAGCAATTCAAGGGTTTGATACAGAGTATGGTACACAGTTTTCTACGTATGCGGTGCCCAAGATTATTGGAGAGATTCGTCGATTTCTGAGAGATGATGGATTAATCAAAGTAAGTCGGTCCACAAAAAGCAATGCCATACGGATTTCACGCATGCGAGAAGAGGTGTTGCAGCAAACCGGAGAGGAACCAACCCTTTCTGAGCTATCCGCAAGGCTCGATTTATCACCAGAAGAGATTGCGTCCACAGAAACAGCTGTGCTTCCAACAGATTATCTTCAACGTCCACTCGGAGATGATGGAGGGACGTTGGAACAAGTGTTGGTGGATACGGAGCAGGAGGACCGCTTCTTTGAACATCTAGCCCTACAAGAAGCAATGGAAAAACTGGAGCCACGCGAAAAAAAACTGTTGCTTTTGCGGTATTTTCGAGCTCAGACTCAACAACAATGCGCCCTGGAATTGGGGGTATCTCAAGTTCAAGTCTCCCGCCTTGAACGGAGAGTTTTGGACAAGCTGCGTTGTTGGATGTTAGACTCCCAATAAGCGGTTTCGATTGCTGTTTTCTCATGGTAGATTTTATATTGTATATTTTACGATCTTTCCGACTGGAATCAAGTATGGTTCCAGTCTTTTTGTCTTTTCAGCAAGGGGTGAGTAGGATTGATTTACGAGTCGGCAATATGGTATACTAAATAGCACAGGCAGATTCTTGCCGCTTTCCCTTGTTATCGCATGCCATTTTTGGTTGTTTTATTGTAAGGAGTTTTTCATGGAGCAGACCACATTCGATTTACAGTTTTCCGCAGTGCGAAGCGCTATCATTGAGCGAGAATTTCAGACCTTGAATGAGCAGCAACGCAAGGCTGTGTTTCATACGGAAGGGCCACTACTTGTGCTGGCTGGAGCAGGAAGCGGCAAAACAACAGTGTTAATTCACCGGATTCTCAATCTTTTGCGATTTGGAGAAGGATATCACTGCCCATATGCCCCACACGACGTTACTGAGGATGATCTTCTCTTCTTGCGAGGCTATCTTCAAAATCCGAATGAACAGGACCGTATGCGCGCGGAATTGTTGTGTGCAGTTAACACAGCACGGCCATGGCAAATCCTTGCAATCACCTTCACGAATAAGGCAGCAAAAGAGATACAGGAACGTCTGTGTCATGCAATTGGAGAAGAGTTTGCAAAAGAAATCTGGGCATCAACGTTTCATTCCTGCTGTGTACGGATTCTTCGTCGCTATGCAGATTATATTGGTTACGACCGCTCCTTTACAATTTATGACACAGACGACCAAAAGCGTGTCATGATTGCGATTATCAAACGCCGAAGGTTGGACGAGAAACTATATGATGTACGTGGCGTTCTGGCACAGATTAGTCGTGCAAAGGACAATTTGATGACTCCGCGCGATTATCTGGCAGAGGCGGGAAATGATTATTATAAGATGACCGTTGCTGAACTGTATAAAGAATATGCGGCATCCTTGAAAGAATCCAATGCCATGGACTTCGATGATCTTGTTATGCAGACGGTGCGGCTGTTACAGGAGAAGAAAGAAGTTCGGGAACACTATCAGCATCAGTTCCGTTATGTTATGGCAGATGAGTATCAAGACACGAATCATGCTCAGTATATGCTGATTAGTCTGTTGGCGGGAGGATATGGAAACATCTGTGTGGTAGGCGATGATGACCAGAGCATCTATAAATTTCGTGGTGCCACCGTTGCCAATATCTTAGAGTTTGAACATGAATATCACGATGCTGTGACAATTCGATTGGAACAGAACTATCGATCAACTCAAAATATTCTGTCTGCTGCGAATGAACTGATTCGCAACAACGCTAACCGAAAGGGAAAAGAGTTGTGGACGAGTAATGGTGATGGAGCAAAGATTCGTATCCACTGTTCTGACACGCAGGAAGGAGAGGCAGAATATATCGCAGAAAGCATTCTGGATGGATATTCAAAAGGGCATCGCTGGGGAGAATACGCTATTTTATACCGCAATCATGTGTTATCCAACAACATCGAGAGTGCATTCAAACGAAATAGTATCCCATACCGTATTGTGAGCGGACTACGATTTTTTGATCGTGCCGAAGTACGCGATATGCTGGCATATCTTTGGGTGATTCTAAATCCATCTGATGACTTGCGTTTACGACGTATTATCAATGTTCCTGCAAGAAAAATTGGAAGCAAAACAGTGGAAACTGCATTGGAATTAGCTCAACAGAATCATACCAGTTTGTTTGAGATTATTTCTCATGCTGATCAGTATTCTGAATTGGGGAGAGCAACAGCGGCATTGTCAAAATTCAGTAAAATGATTCTCCAGTTGCGGCAAATGGCTGACGAATTGCCGTTGGATGAGCTTTATGATATGCTGCTTGATCAAACAGGGTATACTGATGCGTTGGAGAAAAAGGGAGATTCTGAATCGTTAGCACGCATTGAAAATGTAATGGAGTTAAAATCAAATCTTACAGAGTTTTCTTCTCGAATCGAACATGCAACGCTGAGTGAATTTTTAGAAGAAGTTTCGCTATTTACCGACATCGATCGAATGGATGCGGATGCGGATGCCGTTGTGATGATGACGATGCATTCTGCCAAAGGGCTGGAGTTTCCTAATGTGTTCTTATGCGGTATGGAAAATGGAATTTTTCCTGGATTTCGTGCAATGGAAACACAGGAAGAACTGGAGGAAGAACGCCGTTTGTGCTATGTCGCACTGACACGAGCAAAACAGCAGCTTGTCCTAACCTGCGCGCAACGTCGCATGATGTACGGACAGACTCGCTATTCCACACCATCGCAGTTTTTGGACGAATTACCGAAAGATCGAATTGATAGCAACTTGTCTGCACCCAAATTCAATGAATTCGAAGAATTGGAAAAAACAGGATCGCCACAGTATCGGTCACAGCGGGCGAGGGATATCAGCCAGAGGTCGTTTTCTTCCAGAGTCTCTACACGCATTGCTGCACTTGATCTAAAACCTGGAGACCAAGTGGATCATCGAGCGTTTGGGCATGGTATGATTACGTCATGCAAACCGATGGGAGGAGATGTTTTATTAGAGATCACCTTTGACCGCGTTGGGACCAAACGATTAATGGCAAATGCAGCAGCACAGTTTATGAAAAAACTTTAATATGAAAAAACTTTAAGTTGTGTTATTTTAAAAAATGAAGCGCTAGGTTCTTACGAATCAGTAAGAACCTAGCGCTTTTGCTATCCTTGTTCTTTTGAATTATTGCTTCTGTTTAAGTGTCTGACTCATCGGTATCCTTGTTATCTCTACTGATTTTAAACAAATCTGCTTGTTTTTTCAACGCATCTTCAATGTTTGCGTTTGCGACATGTGTATAGATTTGTGTTGTGGCGATGGTGGAATGACCTAATACATCTTGGATATTTCTAATATCCGTCCCGTTCTGAAACATCATGGTTGCTGCTGAGTGCCGTAGTTTATGGACAGATAGATGTTCTGCATAAATTCCAGCTTTTTTTAAATAATTAGTAACCATGAGTTCGACTGTTCTGCGACTCATTCGGTTCCTGTTTCGAGAGACAAACAGCGCGTTTGGGTGTTCCGTAGGTTTCGGTGTTAAACGATGGGGAAGGTAGTCATTGAGCGCATCCATACATACATCATTCAGATATAAAATACGTTCTTTTTTACCTTTTCCGAGAACACGGAGTTTATCTTGCTGGATATCCGTGGTGTTTAAGGCTGTGAGTTCGGATACACGGAGGCCACAATTCAAAAAAAACATCAAAATACAAAAATCTCGCTCTTTATAGGGACCATCGACCACAGATAAAAGCTGTTTGCTTTGCTCCAATGTAAGGTATTGAGGGAGTTTTTTTATTTTGGCAGGAGCTTCGAGATTTTGAAGAGGATTGTGATCAATAATATGAGCTTTGTCCGATGCATATCGAAAAAATTGGCGTAAAGATGAAGTTTTTCTTGCCCGTGAAGCTGCGTTTAAACCAACCGAAACACTCGTTGTTCCAGGATGAACTGTTCGCTGGTTTGCAGTATATAAAAGAAAATTGTATGCATCAGAAAGAGTAATAGAGCGGATAAATTCTTCATCAATATCCGCTATTGATATATTGGAAAAATCCGTTTCATTCGTCAAACCGCGCTGTTGTTTTAGGTATCGAAAGAACATCCTTAAATCAAGAAAATATTCTTTTGCCGTACTGGCGGATTTTCCTTTAATGACTTGGATGTAAGACATATAGTCCTTTAATACTTGAGGTGTTTCTGGCGATTCAATTATTTCGCTGATGGGAGATTTAGACATTGGTATCGCCGAGTAGCTTATCTCGACATTCACCTCTTTCTGATGTAGTTTATCATCCGGATAAGAAGCATGACATTAGTATTGTACCAGAGATTCAACTGTATTATAACAAACGGAAAAAGTAGAGTCAACTGCACAAAACTTATTGACAATAGGAAGATACCGTGGAAGACATCCCCTCAACTGCACAAAAGATTTCTTTTGTGCAGTTGGCAATAGATTTCGTTTCTCCTCTCTCACAATGAATCAATCCATCCAAGTGATCAAATACAAATGCCATATAAAACGATGACAGGCATCCCATTCATGAAATACCTGTCACCTCTTTCTCTCTTTTTAATTTTTATGGCTCCAACAGAACGGATTGACCCTCAAAGCGAATCGCAGAAATGGAGTCAATCTGTCTTGATAATTGATCATTTAATGATTCGTTGATTCCATCCCAAACAGAATCAGCAATGATATCGGTTGGCAATTCTATTCCGGCGGCTTCTATGCGATTTTCTTCCAGCATAACCTTTCCGTTTTCACATGTTACTGCGCAGGTTAAAGTCATCGGTAAAGAATCTGGAAGAGCGGAAAAAATTGTATTGTACATACCACTTAATTCAACATTCCCTTCGTTGAGCCATGTTTCAATGGTTGTTTTTGGAAGCTCACCGCTTACGGTCATTTGCTCACCATCTATTGTGACCTCTCCATCTTCTCCGGCACAATCCAATGCCGTCAGTACGTGATTTGTCCATTCGTCCATAGTCAATGTTACTGTTTCAGTTGTTTGCTCGATTTCTTTGGGTTCTGAACTGTGCTCTTCTGTCGATATGACACTTCCAGGTACCGGTTCTGGATTGCGTGTATGACTCATCCGAAAACCAATCATTCCTGCGACTGCTGCTACGATTATAATAAGTACGAGCCACTTTGTCTTATTCATCACTCATTCACTCCTAACGGAAAAGCATTCCCGGTCTAATTTATGAGTCCAGTATGAAAATCATACATCTCATATAAAAATACAGGCACGCCGCCAAGATTACGGCGTGCCTGTCACTCGCTGTTATTGTTTCGAAGATTTTGGTGTTTCTGTTGTCCAGATATCCTTGATAGAAGTTGCGAGGCCAGCAAGTCCCTGA
>CAYLXH010000017.1:12160-19163 GCA_964387535.1 uncultured Butyricicoccus sp.
GATAAGAAAAGAGGGAAACTCAAAAATTAAGGGAGAGGCTTTCGCAGCCCCTCCCTTATGGCGTAATTCTCTTATTCGTCCTTTTTCAACAGCTCTCCAAGGCTTGTGGCCATCCCGGCCAGACTCTGAATCTCAGACGGAATGATAATCTTGGTAGCTTGACCATCCGCAGCTTTTTGGAAGGCCTCTAAAGCCTTCAGGCGAATAACAGAGTCAGTTGGCGCTGCTTGATTTAAATAATCGATAGAATCTGCCAGTGCCTTTTGTACTTTCATCAGAGCTTCCGCTTCACCTTCTGCCTCGCGAATTTTTGATTCCCGGATGGCGTCTGCTCGCAGTACCATAGATTCTTTTTCGCCTTCTGCGACCAGAATGGCCGACTGTTTTTTACCTTCCGCAACGAGGATTGCTTCACGCCGCTCGCGTTCTGCCTTCATCTGTTTCTCCATGGCTTCCTGAATTGCTTTGGGTGGAATGATATTTTTCAGCTCCACTCGATTGACTTTAATGCCCCACGCGTCGGTTGCCTCATCGAGTATGGAACGCATTTTACTATTAATCACGTCGCGAGAGGTTAATGTTTGATCCAGTTCCAAATCACCAATGATGTTTCTTAATGTAGTCGCTGTCAAATTTTCAATTGCAGACATGGGATTTTCTACCCCATAGGTATACAGTTTCGGATCAGTTATCTGAAAATAAACCACAGTATCAATCTGAATTGTGACATTGTCCTTAGTAATGACAGGCTGCGGTGGAAAGTCAACGACTTGTTCTTTCAGCGTAACTTTTCGGGATACATGCTCGATTAATGGAATTTTAAAATGCAGCCCAGTTTGCCAAGTGGATTGATAGGATCCAAGGCGCTCGAGCACATAAGCTTTTGCCTGTGGAACAATAACAACATTAGTAGCTAATAAAATAATCAGCAATACTAATAATACTAACCAAATTATCATACAACAATACCTCCCAGTTCATTTTGTGTGAGAACAACCATAGCTTTTACGCCCTGTATGCTCTCTACGTACACGGTACTTCCCTCTGGAACAATTACCCCCTCCTGTATTGTTCTTGCGGTCCAAGTTTGGGATAATAACCGAATCTGTCCTGTACCGGATTGATTGTCAATTGTTTCCGTGACGATAGCGGCCATGCCAACGATGCGGTCAGCGTTGGTTCTGTTAGCTCCCGGATGAAGCAAATGAGCGACCATCGGACGAAGCAATAACAACAACAGTAGCGATAGCAGAGCAAAAATCATCCATTGCCATAGTATCGGAAGACCAAACCATGCCGCCAGTAATGCTCCCAGTGAGCCTGCGGCAAACCAAAGCGATACGAGCTGCACGGTCAGTGCTTCTATTACGCAGCAGAGGATAAGAAGCCCAATCCAGAATACAAATGGAGAAAGACCAAATAACATGCATATTCCCCCTCTCTACTAGTTGCTCCTATCATATCATAAAATGTGCGTAATGTATAGAAACCTTCAACCTTCTCACTATACTACATTGTAAATTTTTTGTCTTTTTTTGTTGTTTTTTCCCAAATAAAGTAGGGATACATATCCAGAATGTGTTTCGGATATGTATCCCATCAGAGTAGATCTTACTGATTAAAGCCCTTTAAGAAATACCTGAACCTTTTCAATATCGTTTAAAAGATCACGCCGTTGCTGACCGATCATAAGCTCTTTATTGTACCGGCTATACGCTTCACTGCCATTGTGTGCAATGAACTGCATAGAATAAAAATCTGTGTTTAATTCGGTGACAAAAACGACAAGTTCCTGACTTCTTCCAAAGACAGCATCTAAAAACTCAAAGGCAGCTGCCAATGAACGGGAAGCCTGTTCAACGTGGCATTCAAAGTTCTCTGTCAATGTTGTGAATTGTTGTGATAACTGGGCAAAGCCATCCTCTGGGCTCATCGCAGAAGTAATCTGCTTTCGGTATGTTTCCAGAACAGAGGCAGCACGATCCAAAGCGGCATTTTCTTTGGGATCTACCATAGAAGCCTTTTTTTGCATATCTTTTGAGGTGCGAATGGATTCTGCTTCCTGCTCTAATAGGACAGAAAGTGAGGACTGTCCAAGCATGGTCTTGATGCACCGCAGGCTATCATAAACGCGGTGAATCATAAGCTCTTCATAATATATGGAAGCAAAAGCATTTGTCAATTTCCCCATCAAAAGGCCAATGACACTGAGTCGTTCATCAAATGGAGCATTTTGTAATCGCTCTACTGCGGAACCCGGCATTTGTCCATCCAAAATGCTGGTGATGTGATAATCTGATTGATATTTTTGAAATAAATCATAGTATGCAGCAAAATCACGTGCAATACGCGGGTGCTGAAGATACTCTAAAACAACATCCTCAGCTACAGGAATTCCCAGCCCTTCATAGGTCAGCAGAAGACTGGATAAATCCTCCCAACCGCGGGCTGTCACAAATGCTTTTCCGTCCACCGTCGTCTCGATGACATAAAAGTTCTGTTTTTTAATATCCAGATAAGAAATAATTGACGGATGAATTTGATTCCGGTATGCATAGCGTTTCCAGACTTCGAGATCTTCGTTCACATCAATACGTTTGAGACGATCCAGTGTAACAATATCAAAATCACGGACTGATTTATTATATTCGGGCGGATTTCCAGCAGCAACAATAATCCAGCCTTCTGGAACAAAATGACTTCCAAATGATTTACGCTGCAAAAACTGCAGCATAGTAGGAGCCAGCGTTTCGGAAACACAATTGATCTCATCAATAAATAAGATACCTTCGGTAAGACCAGTTTCCTCCATTTTGTCGTAGACGGAAGCAATGATCTCACTCATCGTGTATTCTGTAATCGTATATTCTTGTCCACCATAGATATGCTTGCTGATAAACGGCAAACCAATTGCACTTTGGCGAGTATGGTGCGTGATGGTATAGGAAACCAAGGCGATCCCACATTCATTCGCAGCTTGTTCCATAATTGCTGTTTTACCAATTCCAGGAGGGCCCATCAGTAGAATTGGGCGCTGCCGAATGGATGGAATCTGATAATTTCCTGTCTCATCCTTTGCCAGATAGGCGTGTACTGTATTTTTGATTTCCTGTTTTGCGCGATTGATATCCATAACTTATTATCCTGCCTATAGTTATATGAAATATTTATATATCTTCCGATCCCACAACAAGCCGAATCGCCCAAGGGGGAACAAGATGCTCGGAATAGCTGTCATCAAGAAAGATAAAAGCCGTGTCATACGATGGGCGTTTGCGCGGAAAGATACCATAGCCATCCGTAAAAAAGAGCAGTCCCTGCAAATGAGATAACTCACCTTTCTGAATCAGGTCATCGACGTATGTAAAAACTGGCCGAAAATCTGTATCTCCATTACCGGCTGTTTTAAAATCCTGCATTGTTTCTTTGAGCTGCTGCATGTTGGTAATCTTGGTGTCTGATTGAATATCGGCATCACATTGAACAATATGGACATTCACGGTATGGAAAAAACTATTACTGTCCAATAACATAGAAACGGTCTGTTCGAGAAAATGCTGCATCAGTGTTTCACTGCACGAGCCGGACGTGTCAATTGAGATGACAAAATCATGTATTTTTTTCGCTTCACGGTATTCAAGTTCCTCAATCAATGGAATATTGTGATATAGTTGCAATCCATAGCTATAAAAGCCGTAGTCAAAACTATCCGGATCAATAGAAACCTCCTCGCGTAAAACAGCAAACTGCTGCAAAAATTTATGATAATCTACGCGAGTTCGATTTTCAATGCGCAGCTGCTGCAAAAGATCTCCTGCCATTAAATTAAGATCTCGATGAAATGTTTCCATTGCAGTCTGCGTCTTTTGGCTGATATCCTGCCATTTTTGCTCGACCTCATCCCGATCTGGCGGGGGCTCTTCCCCGTCGTCCTGTCCGCCTCCCTGCTCAGGCTGTTTTGTTTGCTCGTCACTGAATTGTTCCCAGAATTGATGATCATCTGCAGTGAAAATGGTTCGCATGGCTTCTTTCGTATGATATGGAATTCCGCGCAGTTGTGTGTACACCTGTTCTGCATTGAGTACAGATAAAGAGAGCTGATGATAGTAGTCTTTTTTTTGGTCTGTGACAATTTGACGTACACAGTGATAATCCATAGAATCAATAATGGATTCCACCGCAATATCACAGGCAAGATTCCAATCCTCGGTATCACGTTCTCCGCATCTAGTTAAATGATGGAAGATTCCGTGAAGAATGAGATGCAGATAGGCTCGATTTACACGGACGGGATCATCACGGTAAGAGGAAGCCAAATAAGTGGGATTATAAAACAGATGTACGCCATCGGTTGCAATCGTCCGAGTTCGCAGATCCATGTCGAAGGAGAGAGAAGATAAAGCCAGATCAAGATAACGCAGAGAGAGGTACAATTCGCTGCGAGATAAAGATAAAATTCGCTCTCCTATTTGAATCAGTTCTTGGTGGACCTTGTTCATAGACATTCCTCGTATCATTATAAGATAAACCGTGCACGACGATTTCCAAACTGTGTGAGGCGATAGTCCATAAGTAGGCTGACTGCTTCTGGAAAATCCTGTTGTGCACACAAAGAGATCAGATCCTGCGTGACAGTTTCATTGAACAATTTATATTGAATCAGTAACTCTAATCGTTCCATATCATAAGAATTCAATGCCAGTTCTGCCGCTTCATAGGCATGCTCCGTTAAATAAGAAAGATATCGCTCTTTTGCTGCGCTGTGAAGCTGATATGGATACTGTAAACGAAGAGCAGCAACAGAAATCATCACTTCTGTTGTGTCGTTCTGCACAGCACGCGGAAAGGTTCGATCATATTGCGAGAAGTCGATCTGTGAGCGATAAAAGCACAGACGGTAGAATGACCCCGATCCATAGTTGATTGCCTGAAAGCCGCGCGGCTGAACCATCTCAACATAGGTATAGTCGTATTCTGGAAACAATAAAACGGCAGTCTGCCCGTCCTCAAAATGCATTGTTACCGTAACTTCCAATGTGGAGTCAGATAAAAACTGTTCGATGTATTTCATTCCATTCATGGTAATTTGGTGCAGTGAACGGCAATTTTTGAATGCACCATCTGAAACAGCATGTATGCCTTGCTCCAACATTAAGTGATTCAAGTTAGTACAGTTGTAAAAAGCATGACTTCTGATTTCCCTTACTGTTGCAGGAAAATGAACACTTTCCAGTTGACTTTGTCCTTCGAAAGCATACTTCCCAATAGCATATACCGGACGGCCATCTGCCATTTCTGGGATTACGGCATGTGTTGGAGATGTTAATACTTTGGTTAAAACAGAACCTTGGTCAGTCTGTTCAAATAGATAATCATTCACAGGAATTCTCCTCAATCATATGATATAAGATACAATTCATTTTCTGTTTAATAGTAGCACATTCATACGGTAGGTTCAAGTGATCGAAAACAGCGAATTCACAATCAGTAATATCGGTTACAAATAGATACCTCGCCAGCCAGCAGCACATCGCACTGCATGACCAGCGAGGTATCGTTCACAAAAGGGGATTATTGCTTGGGTTTAATCATCATATTCTGATTCATGGGAAATAATTTCGCCACTTACAGCGTTAATTTCATAACTGTATTCTTTTCCACCGTGATAAAATTCAACGTCATATACGAAAGTGCCGTCGTCAGAATCTAATTCCGCGTACAATGCGGTGACATCATTTTTCTGGAATCCAGCGTGCTTAAGGGCCTTGTTCTGCGCTTTGGATGCACTGATGAGATCCTCTTTCGAAGCGGTCATATCACTGCTGCTAATGCCTTCCGCATCCTGATCTTTGGAATAGATGTCTCCGGTGGTAGCATCAATTTCATAGTCATATTCTGTGGTCCCAGAGTAAAATTCTACATCATAAACTGCAGGCTCTCCTTCTCTGTCATCATCCAGATCTAAAACAACATGCATACCAGATACTTGAGAGGATTTGAGACCGGCATCAGAAAGTGCGATCTTTTTGGCCTTTGCTTTCGTAATATAACCCTCGGAAGTGCGAATGCTTGTCTCATTTTGGGAAGTCGACTCATCTGCAGTGTCTATATCTTGAGAAATAATATCGCCGGTGGATGCATTGATTTCATAATCATACTCATCATTTCCCACGAAGAATTCTACATCATAGGCAGCAGGGTCGTTTCCTTCCTGATCTTCATCAAGATACACTTGGAGATCAGTCACATCTTTTTCATCTTTACCAGCATCATTTAATGCGATCTCTTTCGCTTTGTCTTCTCCGATATAATCTGCTGTATTGACAACAGACGCAGCAGTGTCAGTTTGCGGAACAACACTGCCCTGCTCTGACTGAGTGGTCGAATTGCCACAGCCTGCGAGTAGTAATGCAGCGAATGCAGTGGAACTTACGACAAGCATCATGTTTTTTTTCATTATAAATCATCCTTTCAAATTATAATAATTGTTTCCCCTTGTGATTGTATTTCTATTATACTTGACAAAAATGAAAATAAAATGAGAAAAATTATTTTTTTATTTACCGCATTGGGAGAGAAAACATGAAGCAGGAGCCCTCACCGAGTTGGCTTTCTGCAGTGATGGAACCGCCATGTGCATGAACGATATACTGCACCATCGAAAGACCTAGTCCGACACCACCGACCATAGAAGAACGTGATGGATCAACCTGATAAAAACGATCCCAGATCTTTGATAGATGCTCTGGTGCGATACCAATACCATCATCCTGTATTTTCCCATAGACTTGCTCATCATGTTGGAACAGTGTTACCCATAGATTCCCATTTTGGCGTCCATATTTCACTCCATTGTCCATCAGATTGAGCAAAAGCCGCATGAGCATCGTTTCATCCCCATTGACCAGAAGATTGGGAGCAATATCAGTATGCACGGTAATTCCCTTTTCCTGTGCGTTCTCCATCGTTTGGGCGGAGATGATTTCAGTCAGGTAGCTCATAT
>CAYLXH010000017.1:19173-22702 GCA_964387535.1 uncultured Butyricicoccus sp.
GACAACAGCCTATCCTGTCCACGATCAGCACGTGCCAATGTGAGCAACTGAGAGATTAATGAGGACATTTTACAGGCCTGCTCCTGGATAGTTTCGAGTGCTTGTACTGACTCCCTCTCCGTTTGTGGCTGGGACAGTGTGTAGTCACATTGAGAAAGGATAACCGATAATGGAGTGCGCAATTCATGAGATGCGTCCGAGGTAAACTGTTTTTCTCGTTCAAACGAGTCTTCTAACCGATCCAGCATCCTATCTACTGTCGCGGCAAGCTGGTAAATTTCGTCCTTTCCTTCTCCTAACGCAATTCGAGGGGTAAGATCATTTCCGCTGCTGATTTGTTCCGCAGTGGCAGTAATATGACGTACAGGAAGAAACGCTCGATTGAGCAAAAAGTATCCACCAAATGCACCAAATAGAACAAAAAGTGGGAGGGCAATTGCTGCCAAGCGAAACAATGTAGAAAAGGCCGAACTAGCATTTTCAGAATACAGAATACCGCGAACCCAAAGAGATCCATATCCCGGAACAGTATGCTTGATGTCGTAGATATACCAGCGGTTTTCTTCATCATCGTAATATTGAATCGTTTCGTTACAAAAAGCTTGTATACCGTCATATTCGGTCGGAATACTGCCATATAGTAGGCGGCCCTCTGAATCATAGACAGAACGATAGACACCGTTGATAAAAAAATTCATATCATCATCTATCTCCAGCCCATCATCATCAACTTCAATACTCTCTAAGCTGTTCTCAACAATATGGACTAAACGATCTTGCAGGAAGCTGCGTATAGTATACTGCCCGGCCAGATATAAAAATATCAGTACAAAAATTGCTAACAATGACATCAACACGGTAAACCATAGTGTTACGCGCAGCCGAATAGAAAGTCGTTTCATACTTCCTCCCTTAGTACATAGCCGACACCGCGAACGGTGTGAATCAGTTTAGGAGAAAAACCATCGTCCAGTTTTTTGCGCAAATACCGAATGTACACATCAACAATATTGGATCCACCTTCATAATCGTAATTCCATATATGATTGCTGATGCGCTCACGAGAGAGGACAATTCCGGCATTTCGAATCAGATATTCTAAAATAGAGAATTCTTTTGCAGATAAAGAAATCATGGTTTCACCACGACAGACTGTACGAGCATCACAATCCACTGTGAGATCCGCAACGGAATAAACATTGCTCACACTTCCGAAACGACGACGCAGCAACACACGAATACGAGCCAATAGCTCATCAAATGCAAATGGTTTGACCAGATAGTCATCTGCTCCAGCATCAAGTCCAGATACTCTGTCAGGAATACTGTCCAATGCAGTGAGTAAGAGTACCGGGGTAGTGTCTCCCTGCGCTCTCAGACGACGTAGGATCTCCAATCCACTAATTCCTGGCAACATGATATCTAAAACTAAAAGGTCATATTGTGCACATGCTAAATAATCCAATGCGTCATTACCATTTTGGCAGCCGTCCACACTGTAATGCTCTTGCCTTAACCGAGCACAAGTTAATTCGCACAAACGCGGCTCATCCTCAACGACTAGAATTCGCATAGCATTTTCCTCCTGATTCTCAATCGATCGTCATTAATTGTCATTATTAGTATAATAGGTTTAAATGAAAATTGGATGAAAAATTTTTAAGGAAAAGAAAATAAATATTCCCCCGGCATAGCCAGAGGAATATTTTTGAAATAATTATAGTTCGTTTAAGAATTCCTGCATACGCTCTAATGCAGTATGCAAATGTTTCATGGAGTATGAATAAGAAATACGAATATGACCACGTCCGCTTTCTCCAAAAGCGCTCCCTGGTACAACCGCGATTTTTTTGGAATGCAGCAAGCGTTCACAAAATTCCTCATCATCATCATAAAATTTGGAAATATTCGGGAAGATATAAAATGCACCTTCCGGTTCAAAGCAGGTCATTCCCATTTCAAGCAGTGCAGAATAAACATAGCGGCGCCGCATATCATATTCATTCCGCATGTAGGCGATATCTTCGGCACAGGACCGCATTGCTTCGATACCAGCAAACTGACTGACTGTCGGTGCAGACATAATTCCAAACTGATGAATTTTGACCAACGGCTTCAGCATTTCTCGTGGAGCCATAACCCAACCTAACCGCCATCCAGTCATGGCATAGGATTTCGAAAATCCATTGATAACGATGGTGCGTTCCCTCATGCCAGGCAGTTCAGCAAAACATACATGTCGTTTTCCACCGTAAGTCAATTCACAATAAATTTCATCCGAGATTACAATAATATTGGTATCTCGCAAAACGGCTGCAATCTCTTCTAAATCTTCGCGAGTCATGATGGCACCGGTCGGATTGTTTGGATATGGCATGATCAGTACCTTTGTCTTCGGAGTGATGGCAGCACGCAATGCGCTGGCGGTTAGCTTAAAGCCATCTTCCATTGTTGTCTTTAAAGGAACTGGGACTCCTCCTGCCATAATTGCCAATGGGGTATAGCAAACAAAAGATGGTTCTGGAATCAGCACTTCATCCCCATTTGATACAAAAGATCGCAGAGCATTATCAATCGCTTCTGAACCGCCGACTGTGACAATGATCTCATCTCGCTCATCGTAATCCAGATTATAGTTCTTTTTGGAATATACGCTGATTTCATGACGGAGATCGGCCAAGCCCCAATTGGAGGTATAAAATGTCCGACCCTTTTCAATTGACGCGATTCCGGCACGTCGAATCTGCCACGGAGTTTGAAAATCTGGTTCCCCTACTCCGAGAGAAATTGCACCGTCCATCGTGCTGACAATATCAAAAAATTTACGAATGCCCGAAGGTTTTACAATATTGGCTTTGTCCGAAATCAACGAGGAATAATCAAGCATTGCGGAAATCCTCTCTCTCGTCACGTGGATTATAATCGACGCCGGCATCCTTGTACTTCTTCAGCACAAAATGGGTGGAGGTAGATATGACGTTTTCCATTGTCGCTAAATTTTCTGAAACAAAACGGGAAACCTCCAAAAGGGTGCGTCCACTGATGACAACGGTAAAATCGAAGCTTCCACTCATTAAATATAAACTTTGCACCTGTGGATAGCTTTTGATACGACGCGCCAATTCGTCAAATCCCATTCCTTTCTGTGGGCTGACACGAACTTCAATCAGTGCAGTAACACTCTCTTTTTCGGTTTTTTCCCAGTCCACAATTGTTTTATAGCCAAGGACGATGTTTTCGTCCTCATAGTCACGAATTTTACGAATCACTTCCTCTTCACTGAGATTCAGAATACCCGCAATCCGTTTTGGAGTCAGACGGGCATCCTGCTCCAACAGCTGTAAAATACGATACATGATCGGATCCTCCTCTTGATTAATTAAACTCAATCGCAGTATACAACAAAATAAAGGGAAAGAAAAGAGCAACTCAAAGATTTTTGCAGGAAAAGCATGGTAGGAATTGCAAAGGCAAAAAATTTCAGGTAAAATATCAAACACAGAATATCCTATTCCAGAAAGAGAAGGAA
>CAYLXH010000018.1:0-7730 GCA_964387535.1 uncultured Butyricicoccus sp.
GACGCATTACTATCGTCCACAACGGCATCATCGAAAACTACATCCCGCTCAAGCAGGAGCTGGAGGCCGCCGGTGTGGTCTTCCGCTCTGAAACCGACACCGAAGTCGTCGCACAGCTGTTTGACTACTACTATGAGGGCGATATGGTTGACACGCTGATCCGCGTGATCGGCCGCCTGCGCGGCTCCTATGCCCTGGGTATCATGAGTTCGGACCACCCGGACACCATCCTCGCCGTGCGCAAGGACAGCCCGCTGATCGTCGGCCTGGGCGAAAACGAAAACTACATCGCATCGGATATTCCGGCTGTTTTGGAACATACCCGCAAGTACTACCTGCTGCAGGACAACGAGATTGTCATCCTCAAGGCAGACTCTGTGGAAATCCTTGACATGCAGAAAAATCCCGTCCACCGCGATGTCTATGAGGCAAACTACGACATTTCCGCCGCAGAAAAGGGCGGATATGATTACTATATGATGAAGGAAATCAAGGAGCAGCCGCAGGCCGTCCGCACCTGCATCGGCTCCCGCCTTCGCGAAAACGGTGACATCGTTCTGGACAAAATTCGTCTCACGACCGAACAGATTCAGAACATCGGCCGCATCCACATTGTAGCCTGCGGCAGTGCATGGCACGCCGGTCTCGTCGCCAAGTATGTCATTGAGGAGATGGCCCGCATTCCGGTTGAGGTTGATTTGGCCTCCGAGTTCCGCTACCGCCGCCCAATCCTCTCCCGCAACGACCTGTGCATTGTCATCAGCCAGTCCGGCGAGACGGCTGACACGTTGGCTGCTCTGCGCGAGGCGCGCGCCAACGACGTGCATGTCTTGTCCATTGTCAACGCGGTCGGCAGCTCCATCGCCCGCGAGAGCGACGATGTACTGTACACCATGGCCGGACCGGAAATCGCCGTCGCCACCACCAAGGGCTATTCTACCCAGTTGGCCGTCATCTATCTGCTGGCCCTCAAGTTTGCCATGATTCGTGAAACCATGCGCCCACAGCGCATCCAGGAGCTGATGGATGCCCTGGTCAAGCTGCCGGATCAGATTGAGCAGCTGGTCAACATGGAGGATCGCCTGTGCACCATGGCCAAGCAGTTCTCCGACAAAAACGACGTTTTCATCATCGGACGCGGCATCGACTACGGTGCTTCCCTAGAGAGCTCCCTCAAGCTCAAGGAGATCTCTTATGTCCACTCCGAGGCCTATGCTGCCGGTGAGCTCAAGCACGGAACCATCTCCCTGATTGAGGAAGGCTCCCCGGTCATTGCCGTTGCCACGCAGGACGCGCTGTACGAAAAGCTCGTCAGCAACGTCAAGGAGGTCAAGGCCCGCGGCGCGTACGTTGTCGCCATCGTCAAGGAGGGCTGCACGGATATTCAGGACATCGCCGATGAGGTCATCTATATTCCGGAAACCGAAAATCTCTATACTTCGACGCTCACCGTCATTCCAATGCAGCTGCTGGCCTACTACATGGCCATTGACCGCGGCTGTGATGTCGACAAGCCGAGAAATCTGGCAAAATCCGTCACCGTGGAATAACGCATACAAGAACATTCTCCCACCACACGCTGCCCAGAGGCAGCGTGTGGTTTCTTTTTCCATCCCCCGACTGTCTCACCGGTACCCCCGACGCAAGATTCCCAGCAATGGCACGTTTCTTGTCGATACTGACAATTTTTAAGGAAGTAACGGGGAAAAGAATGTTACAATGCACAATATACACTGGAAATCTACCGAAAAGCGTGATATACTAGGGTTGTATCATGTTACGTGTGTTCAATTTTACACACAACCATAAAAGAGAATTGTGAAAAGGTGGAATTGTAATTATGGCAATGGAATTGAAAATGACCGGTTTGACTGACTTCGTCAAGGAATCCGAGCTCGTCAACATGGACCCGCTCATTCAAACCTGTAATGATATGCTGCTCAATAAAAATGCGGTTGGAAACGACTTCCTCGGCTGGGTCAATCTCCCGGTAGACTATGACAAGGAGGAATTTGCCCGCATTCAGGCCGCCGCAGAGAAAATTCAGAAAACCTGTGATGTGCTCATCGTCATCGGTATCGGCGGCTCGTATCTCGGTGCCCGTGCCGCAATTGAGTTTGTCAACGGCCAGATGTACAATGCCGTTCGTCCGGAAGGCATTCCGGAGGTATATTTTGCCGGCAACAACATCAGCTCGGCCCAGCTGAATGACATCGTCAAGATCATCGGCGACCGTGATTTCGGCATCAACGTCATCTCCAAGTCCGGTACCACCACGGAACCTGCCATTGCTTTCCGCTTCTTCAAGGCGCTCTGCGAAAAGAAATACGGCAAGGAAGGCGCGAAGGACCGCATCTATGCCACCACCGATAAGGCGCGCGGCGCACTCAAGCAGCTGGCAACCGACGAAGGATATGAGACTTTTGTGGTTCCGGACGACGTCGGCGGACGCTTCTCTGTTCTGTCTGCCGTCGGTCTGCTCCCCATCGCCGCAGCCGGCATCGACATCGCCGCGATGATGAAGGGTGCAGCAGAGGCCCGCGAGGAATTTCTGACCGGTACGACCACGGACAACCAGTGCTTCCGCTATGCCGCACTGCGCAACATCCTGTACCGCAAGGGCAAGGGCACCGAAATTCTGGTCAACTATGAGCCGGCACTCACGATGTTCGGCGAGTGGTTCAAGCAGCTGTACGCAGAATCCGAGGGCAAGGACCTCAAGGGCATTTTCCCGGTATCCGCCAACTTCTCCACCGACCTGCACTCCATTGGCCAGTTCATTCAGGACGGCACTCGCAATCTGTTTGAGACCGTCCTGTGGGTCAACGAGGCCCGCTCTGAGGTGACGGTAGAGGAAATGGACGGCGATCTGGATGGTCTGAACTACCTGGCCGGAAAAACCATGCAGTTTGCAAACTCCAAGGCGTATGCCGGCACGCTGCTGGCGCACGTTGACGGCGGCTGCCCGAATATCATTTTGGAGATCGACCGCGCCGACGACTATCACTTCGGCTATCTCGTCTACTTCTTTGAGAAAGCCTGCGGTCTGTCCGGCTATCTGCTGGGCGTCAACCCGTTCAACCAGCCGGGTGTCGAGAGCTACAAAAAGAACATGTTTGCTCTGCTCGGCAAGCCGGGCTACGAAGATGCCAAGGCTTCCCTGGAAGCTCGTCTCAAGTGAGCACCGCTTCCCTCTCCGGAAACAAAAAAGAGGTATTGCATCTGCAATACCTCTTACTTTTTGCCTTTTTGTGCGCTTCAGGGCGCAATATCGGGAGTAATACTGCCGATACTATGAGGATATCTGACAACAGCACTGCCAACAAGGCGCTCGAACACATGCACCTCGTTCTCGTCTGTATTTCTCCTCATTCTGGTTTTCAATAGAAACATTGAGAAAATCTTCCGAAAATTTCATGGTCATTTTTCATAATATAACGGTAGAATTTTTGTGCATATTAACTTACAATACAGAAAAAGCATTCCGCCCTGTGCCCAAACCGCGCAGCCATCGCGGAGAACAATTCACTCAGGGAGACAAGTTACCATGAACAGCATGACCACCGGAAATCCATTAAAAATCCTCATCACCTTCTCTCTTCCCATGCTGACCAGTATGATCTTTCAGCAGCTGTACAGCATCATCGACAGCATCATCGCCGGCAATTTCATCGGTGTGGACGGACTGGCCGCCACCGGCGCCTCCTATCCGATCACTACGTTGTTTCTCGCCGTCGCCACCGGCGCGAGTGTCGGCAGCGCCGTGGTCATCTCTCAGTTTTTCGGCGCCAGGCTGATGGAACGCGTCAAAAGTGCCATCTACACCACGATCCTCACTCTGCTGGCCCTGTCCGCCGTCCTGACCGCTCTGGGCTTGCTGAGCAGTTCGGTCCTGCTGCACGTCATCGGCACCCCGGCCAATCTGTTTGACGACGCAGCCCACTATCTCCGCATCTACATCGGCGGTCTGATCTTTGTCTTTCTGTACAATGCGGCGACCTCCATCTATAACGGTCTGGGAGATTCCCGCACGCCGCTGTGCTTCCTGATCCTCTCATCCGCTCTGAACGTCGCTCTGGATCTGTTCTTTGTCAACCGCCTGCATCTGGGCGTCGCCGGTCTCGCGTGGGCCACCGTTGCCGCACAGGGCTGCTCCGCCCTGCTCGCCGCCTTCACGCTGATTTTCCGCGTCCGCCGCATCCCGACCTCGGGACGCGTCGAGGTATGGAACCGCGGCCTGCTGATCAGCATCCTGACCATCGCTATCCCAAGCATCTGCCAGCAGTCCTTTGTCTCCATCGGCATTTTTCTGGTACAGAGCGTCGTCAACAGCTTTGGTTCGGACACCATCGCCGCGTTCTCCGCCGCACTGAAAATCAGTACGTTTGCCCTGATGGTGATGAACACTTTCCCCAACGCCCTCTCCAGCTTCGCCTCCCAGAACATCGGGGCGCGTGAATTTGAGCGCGTCCGTCAGGGTCTGCGCATCTCGCTGGTCATCGCGGAAGTGATCATTCTGTCCATCAACGCACTGTTCTTCCTCAAGGCCTCCTTCCTGATTCGTCTGTTCGTCACCGACGCCTCCCAGCGCACCGTCATCGCCATCGGCACGCAGTTCCTGCACACCATCTGCCCGTTTTACTTCCTCGTCGGCATCAAGAATTGCTGTGACAGCATTCTGCGCGGCGGCGGCGCCATGAAGGCCTTCATGGCAACTACGTTCTCCGATCTGCTGATACGCATCGCGTTTTCCTTTGCGTTTGCGGGTCTGCTCGGCTTCCGCGCAATCTGCTGGGCATATCCCGTCGGATGGATCATCGGCACCGCACTGTCCATCGGCTGCTATCTCCGCGGCGTCTGGCACGACTCCGGCGCGGACACTACCCCGCGCATCACCGCCCCGCTGCTCTCTCGCCACAAACGAGCCTGATTCTTTCGCAACAAAAAACGAGCCTGACCGATCCCGTCAGGCTCGTTTTTTTCTTCTGTCCCGGTCATCGCATTTCCCCATCCCGATTCCGCTGACAGGCCAGGGGAAACCGGCTTCCGTCCCGCGTGGTAACGCAAAACGTGTTGTTCTCATCGTCGGCCTGGAGGTCGGCGAGATCCAATTCCTCGCTTTCGTTGAGGACATCAAACAACGTATCTTTGAATTGGTTGAGCGTCATTGTATTTCTCCTATCTTTGACGGGCGGCATCTCTGGTCGCCATTCTGCCGCCACCAGCACACGCATTGTTAAACTAGACATTTTTCTTATTATATCTATTTTAAATAGTTAAATCAAGTTGTTCCACTTCATCATGCATTAAGTTTGCGTCATTGCATACAGTACAATTAGACACAGGTGGTGATGAAGATGGACACTTTCTCTGTTGAGAATTTCTTCCGCAATCGGTTATATACGCTTAGAAAGCGCAAAGGTGTTTCTGCAAGGGAAATGAGTCTCTCGCTCGGCCAAAGCCCAAGTTATATCAACAACATTGAGAACCGGCACAATCTGCCGTCCATGTTTGTGTTCTTCAACATCTGCGACTACCTCGGCATCACACCGCAGGAATTCTTTTATGATGAGACCGCCGTGTCAGTCCCGCCAGCCTACCCGCCGATGCTGGATGAGCTGGTCTCCAACCTCAAGCAGCTGGAGGACGACCAGCTGATGCACCTCAACGCCATTGTCCGGGACATGAAGCGCACATAAGACCGCTTTGTTCCGCACTGAGTTTGCACGTTCCCCAGCAGATCCACTCCGATCTGCTGGGTTTTTCGTTCCAACGCCACAGACGCAAAAAAAGAGCCTGACGTGTCCTCCGTCAGGCTCTTTTTCGGGGAACTCCACAGTTGCTCTACGGTCACTCGCCCTCAGCTAAACAACGGCATCCGGCCCTTCTCTCCTACAAAACCGTGCCGTTTTCAGCCCTGTCAGTTCGTTTCCTCTGTGGAACAATCCAACAGACCATACACCCTGCTGCGTTCGGATCATGTGCGATGTTGTCCAAAATGACTTATCTCTCCTCATCACTTTTCATCGCCCATGAGTTCTCCAATTTTCTCTTCTACTATCCCTCTTGCTCCGTCCGCATTCTCCTGTAATTCTGTTTCAGATTGTATATATAGTATAAATCTTCCCCAATTATCCTGTCAACTTCCCCTAAAAAGTTCGTTTAGTTGTTCAATCTCTCTGTCTATTTTTTCAACAGAGCGCACAGCATTTTGCTATTTTTTCTGTAAAAATTTCTGTGACGTGTGACAACCTGTTTTACCTATGTTATACTATGGTCATCACTATAACAGAAAGAGGAGATGGAACCCATGAAACCAACTGTTCGATCCATCGCCGAGATGGCTGGTGTATCCCGCGGCACCGTCAGCCGCGTGCTCAATAACCAGCCAAACGTCAATCCTAAAGTGCGCGCCCGTGTGCAGAAAAATATCGAAGAAACCGGTTATCGTCCAACAACCGCCGCCTCGTCGGTGCTGGTTCGCATCGGTGTCATCGTCCCGTTCTGGCACGATGACTACTTCACCCGTCAGACAATGGAGGGCATCCGCCGCGCTCAAAAGCTGCTCCGCCCCCAGGAGGTCGAGTTGCTCGTGTGCCAGATGCACAGCCGGTCGGATGAGGAATACATCCGCCGCTGCGAGGAGCTGGCTCAGCAGGGTATCCACGGGCTCGCACTCAACGCCTCGGACAACTATTTGATTCATGCGGAGATCGACAGTCTCACGCAGCGCGGCATCAAGGTTGTCACCTACAACTCGGATCTGGTTGACTCCCAGCGCGTCTTTCATGTCGGACAAGATCTCATCAAATCCGGACGGATTGCCGCCGGTCTCATGGCACGCAGCGTCTCCCCCAAGGAACACGTCCTGATTGTGGGCGGCAATCTGGACTTCTACTCCCACCGCCGGCGCATTGACGGATACATCGAGCGCATGCGTGAGCTCGGCTATCCCGACAGCTCGTATACGCTGGTAGAATCGCTGGAGGACGAGCAGATGACCTATTCCCTCGTTCATGACTGTCTCACCCATCATCCCGATCTTCGCGGTATTTTCATGGCCGGCGAGAGTGTCAAGGGCTGCCTTCGTGCACTCCAGCACCGAACTTCGCCGCTGACGCTAATCTGTAACGACCTGACTCCCATCAACCGAAAGGAGCTCAAGAACGGCCGGATTGATTTTGTCATCGAGCAGGATTTCCCCGGACAGATTTACGAAGCGCTCGTCGTTTTGGGGCAGATGCTGCTGTATCACCGGCCCATCCGCCGCACCATCCGTTACGTCAACACCACGATCATCACAACCGAAGCGCTTTTGTGACTGCAACACAAAAGGCCGTGGACAATCTTGTCCGCGGCCTTTTGCGTTGTTTAGAAAAGGGTTGTGTTTATTATTGCACAACGGAAATCCCGCTATGCTTCTTACAGATTTTTTAGAATCTCATCGCGGTTTTTCGCCGTGTTCAGCGAACGAATCACATTGCGCAGCGGCAGTACCGACGACGGAGATACGCTCAGCTCATCTACGCCGATCGCGAGGAAGGTTTCGGTCAGCGATGTGTCCGCTCCCAGCTCACCACAGATGCCAATCCAGATGCCAGCCTTGTGTGCATTGTCCGCTGCCATCTTGATCATGCGCAGAACCGCCGGATGATGGGCGTCATAGAAGCGGTCCAGATTGTTGCCCTGACGGTCTACCGCCAGCGTGTACTGGGTCAGATCGTTGGTGC
>CAYLXH010000018.1:7740-22421 GCA_964387535.1 uncultured Butyricicoccus sp.
GAGAAGAAGTCAACCTCCTGTGCCAGCTCCGCACTCATCATGATCGACGCCGGAGTCTCAATCATAATACCGATTTCCAGCTGCTCATCAAATGCTACTTCCTCTGCGCGCAGCTCTGCCTTCACTGCCTCGCAAATGCGCTTGATCTCCTGAACCTCCCAGACCGAGGTAATCATCGGGAACATAATCGCAATCTTTCCGTAGGCCGATGCACGGTACAGCGCGCGCAGCTGCGTCTTGAACACCTCCGGACGGGACAGGCAGATACGAATCGCGCGCAGACCCATCGCCGGGTTCTCTTCCTTCTCCAGCTGGAAATAATCCGCCTGCTTGTCGGCACCGATGTCCAGCGTGCGAATAATGACGCGTTTGCCGCCCATCCGCTCCGCAACCGTCTTATAGGCCTGGAACTGCTGCTCCTCAGTCGGATAATCACTGTTCTGCAAATACAGGAACTCGGAACGGAACAGGCCGATTCCGCCGCCGTCGTTGCTCAGCACAACGTCAACATCGTCCGGCGAGCCGATGTTGCAGTATACCATGACTCGCTTGCCGTCCTCGGTGATGTTCTCCTTTCCCTTGAGCTGCTCAAGCATATCCTTGAGCGCTTTTTCCTTGGCCTGCTTTTTGCGCAGACGGTCCGCCGTGACGGTATCTGGCTCAATAACAACCTCACCGGTCTCACCGTCGATGATTGCTGTCTTGCCTTCCGCTGTCTCCTGCAGCGCGTTGCCAACACCGATAATGGCAGGAATACCCATCGTGCGGGCGAGAATTGCCGTATGGCTGTTGCCGGAGCCGCCGGCAGTGACAAAGCCCAGAATCTTGGATTTATCCAACTGAACGGTCTCCGACGGGGCCAAATCGTCCGCCGCCAGAATAACCGGAACATCCGAATCAATGCCGCCTGCCACTACACCGGACAGAATGCCGATCACGCGGTTGGAAATATCGCGGACGTCCGCTGCGCGTGCCTGCATATACGCGTCATCCATCGCTGCGAGCATCTCCGCAAACTGTTCCGCCACATCAGACACGGCCGCTTCGGCATTCAGTCCACTGCCAATCGCATCCTGAATGCCTTCCACATAGTCCAGGTCTTCCAGCATCATCTGATGGGCTTCAAACAACGCTGCTCCCTCTTCGCCGACCTCGGCAACGGCCTTGTCGTACAGCTGCTGCAGCTGCACCATCGCACTCTGGCGGGCCTCCTCAAAGCGGGCCAGCTCCGCCTCGGTATCCTCAACCTGCGTGCGGATGATATCCCCGCTGCTGCGCTGGTAGAAGTACAGAGGGCCTTCTGCAACACCCTTGGATACGCCTTTTCCTTCAATCAATACCATAGTCGTTTCTCTCCTCTCCCAAGTTGTTCTTCCTTGTGTCCTTTCGCTGTCTCCATGCTTCGCCGTATCCGGCAGCGCAGGGAGCGTCTGCGGTAGGGCGTTTCCCCCGCACTGCCGGCTGTGCCGTCATGCGGGGGAACCAGGGCAGGGATTCCTGCCGGAATCACACTGCGTCCGTGTGCTTGGTCATCAGAGATTTTCTTCCAGAATCTTCTTGAACTCAGCCAGCGCCTCTGCATTTTCGCTGGACACCGTGATGGTCTCTCCCGACTTGATGCCCAGGCCCATCAGGGCAAACATCTTCTGTGCGTCAATGGTCTTCTCACCCTTGGTGATCATGATGCCGCCGCCGAGGCTCTTCGCCGCCTTGGTCAGGACACCTGCCGGACGAGCATGGATACCTTCCGGATCTTTTACCGTAAACTCAAACGAATTCATACTACATTGCCTCCTTGCTTGTTCTTCTCTGTCATGCATCGGCATGACCTCTCTTGCTCTTCTATAATTACCATCCGCAGACGGTCATTATCGTTGTTTCTATTGCCTCCACAGCCTGCTCTTCGTCAGGGCCTTCCGTCACAAGCTGCACGGAACTCTCCGGTTCCAGAAGCATGAGAGAAAGCGCCCGCTTCGCGTTGACCATATGGTTATTGGTTCCCAGCGAAACCGTGCTCGCAAAGCATTCCGCTCTCCGCGCAATCTCCGACGCCACCCGCGCATGAAAGCGAATCGGCCGGGGCGCGTGTACCACCCGTTGTTTCACCCATTATTCCTCCCATATTCGGCGGTCATTCCGCCCCGTGTGCAAACAACCTCCATATCGCATCCGGGTCGTCCGTCGTTCTGCACGTTTCCAGCGTCCGCTCATCCTCCAACATCGTACACAGCTGACTCAAAAAATTCAAATGCTCCTCACCGATTCCGGCAATCCCAAACACCAGCTGCACCGGCTCACCGCCAAACAACACCCCGTCCGGATATTGAAACAGCACAGCGCCGGATCGTCGGATCAGGCTATCATCCCGCACCAGTCCGTGCGGCACAGCCACTCCCATGCCAATATTCGTCGTCGCCAGCGCTTCGCGCGCCAGCATAGCGTCAATATAGCTTTCCTCAACACAGCCCAGCTGATACAGCTGTTTTCCAACAGCGCGAATCGCCGTTTCACAGCTCTCCGCACGCTGTCCCAATCGGATGGCCTCCCGCGGAAGCATCTCCGGCCCACGCCGCGACCGCCGGCTCAGTGTCTCGACCAGGCGCTCCAGCGCCGGATCATTGAGAAAACTGTTGACCACAAGCAGGTCCGCCTGCGGCGCGCGCCGGCCAAGCGACACGCTCTGCTCCGGACGACAAACGACAATCGCAGCGTCCTCCGGAAGCTCTTCCGGCCGAACGTGTCGGCAGTACACGAACGCTCCCGCCTCCTCCAGCCGTTTCTGTATCCGCGCCGCGCCCAGCGCGGCCGTCACCAGTCCCACCTGGCATACAAAGTAAACCATCATCGTTCTGTAATCCCAAGCTGCTTTCCTGTCTCCGCCTGATAATAGCGAATCAGTGCCTCTTTCGCCATCGCGGACGCCGACATCTGATCTCCGCTGCACAACGCCTGCAAAAAGTCCGCCTTTTCCACCAGAAGGACACTCAGGCTGCTGAGAACCTCTGCGTGCACGGTGGCATCATTGTCCGGAATCAGCATGACAACTGCACCCCGCGCCTCTCCTTTTTCCGTCTGCATGGGCGTCTCCAGACAGAGATAGCCAAAGCGATCACTGGTCACCGCGGCCGTACGGCAATGCAGCAGGTAAACCCCCATCTCCGAGATGAAGGTATCCGCCAGCTTCTCCCTCGCCTCAATCGCCCGTGCAATTTCATGTTTCTTCTCGTCCGTGTCCGCAAACAGCGCAGCTGCCTGTTGGATCAGCTCCCGCACATCCACCGCGCATTCCTTCCGTCCAATCCGGAAGGTATAGATAATTTCTGCGATTTCCAGTCCGATTCGGGAAATGCGCACAATGGACTCCAAATCCGGAACCGGTGTCCGATAGTAATTTCGACTCTTCCGGCGGATGCGCCGCCGATGAATCGCTTCGATTGTATTTTGCAGCAACAGCTTATCCTGTTCCTGTAAAATCGGGCTGACACACAGATGTGGAAAATCTGTGTTGAGCACAACCGTGGACAAAATCAGATCCACACCGTCTCTCCGCAGCTCCTCCGGGCTGATGCCAAACGCCGAGATGATTTTTCGAATTTCAATATTATGAAAGCTACGCCGCACATTGGCCGCCAGCATCTTTGACGTCCCCATTCCTGTGGGGCACACCACTACGACTACAATGCGCTGTTCGGTCTCCTGCAGCTTTTCCGCCGCCGCGGCAAAATGCATCGCAATATATCCGACTTCTGCCTCCGGCATTTCGCTCATAGCAAACATCTCTTTGAGGACTTCACAGGAGGTCTCCACTGCCTGATAAATTTCCGGATAATTCTGACGGATCGATTCGGTCTGTGAATTCTCGATCCGAAGATTCATCGCCAGCCTGCTCATCATCGCGTGCATATGCGTGACCAGATCATCAATCATGTCCGAACACGAACGAAACGGCAGGCCAATCAACTGCTCCACGACGCCAGCCATGGACATGACGATCTGGCGATCGCTCATCACCTTTCGCTGTCCCCGCGACGAGGTGCCGCACGGCCAGATCCTTGCCGAGGTCAGGTGCATCGCGATAAAATCAATCTCCGACTCGGGAACATCCACCAGAAAATGCTTTTCCATTTCCACCGCCATCCGGGATGCCACCTCATATTCTGAGGTCTGTTTGAGCCGGCCGCGCTCCTCCATTCGTTCCACAACCCGTCCTGCCTGCATTCGGCTGAGTGCCAACGTCAGATGGACAACCAAATTCATATATCCACTGTCTGTGTACTGGATGTTCAATTGGCTCTCCGCTTCAGACAGCAGCATGCGGACGAGACGGATTGCTTTGGGTTCCAGAAAATGAATCAATTTATCATCACGTCGCTCACTGTCATCCTTGCTGATCTCTTCATTAATCAGCGCAAACAGCTGGTCTTCTTCCATGAACTCAAATACCGCATTGGCAGCTGCCTGCCGATACGCTGATTCGCGGCACTCCATATACAGACCCACTCCGGGGCGGCGTGATATTTTCACCTGATAGTCACTCAGCCAGCGTCCCAGTGCGTCGAGGTCGCCATACAGCGTCCCCTCCGACACATGATAACGAGAGGTATACACATATGCCTTGACTGGTTCTGTATTCGACAGCAGCTCCCCGAGCAAATGACGGCGTCGCTCCTGTCGGCTGAACACCGGGATGACATCCTCCATATCCAACAGTTCCCGAATCAGCATCAGCTGATCACTGTTCTCCTCAATCATCAAACCGACGCCCGGCTTCCGGATAAATCGAAAATCATTATCCCGGAACCAGCTCTCTACTGCGGGCATTTCCCGAAGGATGGTGCGCGAAGAAACATTCAGCTTTTCGGAGATTGCAGATACCGTCACCGGCTCGGAAGCCATGCGAACCAAAATCTGGATAATCATTTTCTGGCGCGTGGTCAAGACCTGACGCCGACGCCTTCCTTCCGAAGATACTGACATATCCTGTCACACCCCTCTCATCCTATGTCCATTGTACCGATAGTCTTGATCAAAAACAATGGATTTCTATTTCAGATTTGTCGTGAAGTAATCGTGACATTCCAGTGTTTTTGTATCCTTTTCACCATTTATTTTCGTCATTATTGGTAGAATTGTCAATACTTCATCCTGATTTTATAAAATTTCTCACAATTCATGACGTTCTTTTTTCATTGATGACATAATAGCCATATTTTCCTCCATTGACGCAGCAGCGCACGCGCCCGCCGGCAGGAAAACACGTCACAATGCACAAACGCGCCGGGTCCCGTTGGAATCCAGCGCGTCATTTTGTCGTATTGTATCGAGTCCCTTCGATTTTCTTTTTGTATATACCTATCGTCTCTGATTCCAGATCCGTGCGGCAAGAATCGCTGTCCCGATCAGAAGAAGGATTGTACCCACATACAGCCCAGCAGCACGATATACTTCATCCGTGAAGCCGCTGAATCCACTTTTCCCAATGCAGACTGCCGTACTCTGCTCCCAGTACATCACGCGCAGAATGCAAAGCAATACCCCCAGCGCAGAGCATGCTCCACACAGCGTGAGCAGTAGCCGTTGTCTTTTCTGCATACAATCCCCCCATTGTTCTGTCCCATTGTATTATGCATCTTAGTACACTCAGTATATAAAACTCCTCCAAAACTGTCAACTGCGTTTCCAAATATTTTACAATTCGTTTCCAATACTTTTTGATCCTTGCATCACCTTTTTTGTGAAACAGTATAACTAAATTTATGTACTTCTACGGCTATTTCCCGCTGATTTATACGATTATCAGTATTTTTTTGTTGATTTTTCATGGTATTTCCGATATGGTAGAAACAGCGGACAGTTCCCCGGACTTCGCCCATCACGAGTTGTTGCCTCCCTCGGCGCCTCTATTCATGATCCATCGTATCTCAAACTCAAGGAGAAGAACTTATGCTCACACTGCAAAACGGACGGCCTGCTGATGCGATAAACCGATTGGAAGCCGAACGCCAAACCTATGATCTTCTGGATTCCCTGGGGATCCCATACCAACGTCTTGACCACGCGCCCGCAGATACGCCAGACCTGTGCGCGGAGATTGACCGCTCCCTGCATGCGGTCATCTGCAAGAATCTTCTGCTTTGCAACCGCCGTGCAACAAAATTCTATCTGTTGATGATTCCAGAGAGCAAATCCTTTTCCGGCAAAGACCTGTCCAAACAACTCGGTGCGCCGCGCCTGTCCTTTGCCAAAGAGGAAACTCTGCAGCACCTCCTCCACTGTCTGCCCGGTTCTGCCAGCGTCATGGGGCTGATGCACGACACCGATGGCGTGGTTCAGCTCGTGATGGATCAATCCATACTGAAACACAGTCATATCGGGTGTCACCCCTGTGTCAATACCTCCAGCATCCGCTTCCCGATGCATGACTTGCTCGACACAGTACTGCCCGCAATACAGCATCCCCCGATTCTGGTCTCTCTTCCTTAAGAGCAGGAATGCATGTCTGGATCGCAGTTGCTCACGCCTCTCCCTGCCATACCATTTTTCTCACACGGAAGTCAGTTTGTCGTGTGTCTATTTGGCAAACAAAAAACACCTGTCAGAATATAAATGACAGGCGTTTCTCCGAACACAATAAAAAATACAGAAAACCGGTTATTTCTTACGAAATAACCGGTTTATCTGGTACGCCAGAAGGGATTCGAACCCCCGACCTTTTGGTTCGTAGCCAAACACTCTATCCAGCTGAGCTACTGGCGCATACCGCAATCTCTTGACTGCCTGATTAGTATAACAAGAAACACGGATGTTGTCAATTCTTTTTTCTAATTTTTTTGTTTTTTTATCGAACCCACTGTTTTGCCCGCTCGACGGCTCGTTTCCAGTCCGATAACAGACTATTTCGTCGCTTTTGTGCCATATTGGGTGCAAACACGCGGTCTATCTCTGCATTGCGCCGGATTTCTTCCTCGCTCTCCCAATAGCCAACCGCCAGCCCGGCCAGATACGCGGCCCCCAGCCCTGTCGTCTCAACGCAGCGCGGACGGACAATAGGCACACCGATCACATCCGCCTGAAATTCCATCAGGAAGTCATTGGCGCAGGCGCCGCCATCCACGCGGAGGGAACGCAACGGAACTCCGGCATCGTTCTGCATTGCTTCCAACACATCCACCGTCTGGTACGCCACGGATTCCAGTGCCGCGCGCACAATGTGTGCCCGTCCGGTTCCGCGCGTCAATCCCACGAGGGTGCCGCGGGCGTATGGGTCCCAATGCGGAGCCCCCAATCCTACAAACGCGGGAACCAGATACACCCCTCCGGTGCCGTCCACACTGCGGGCCAGCCTCTCCGTATCCGCCGCGTGCTCAATCAGCCCCAACTGATCGCGCAGCCATTGAATGGCTGCTCCCGCGACAAAAACCGATCCTTCCAGCGCATAGCTAACCTGTCCGTCGATGCCCCAGGCAATCGTAGTCAGCAGACCATGCTTGCTCTCCACCGGTGTCACACCGGTATTCATGAGCAAAAAGCAACCGGTTCCATATGTATTCTTGGCATCCCCTGGCGCAAAGCAATTCTGTCCGAACAGCGCGGCTTGCTGATCGCCCGCTGCACCGCTGATCGGAATACATCCTCCGAGCAACACTGTCGTCCCAACAATCCCGCTGGACGGAAGCACCTCCGGCAGCACGGCCATCGGAATATCCAGCATCGCACAGATTTCCTCATCCCACGTCAGCGTATGGATATTAAACAGCATGGTTCGCGCTGCATTGGAATACTCCGTCGCGTGTACCCGTCCCTCGGTCAAATTCCAGATCAGCCAGCAGTCCACCGTACCGAACAGCAGCTCTCCCCGCTGTGCGCGCTGCTGCGCTCCCGGCACATGCTGCAGCATCCAGTGAAGCTTCGTCGCAGAGAAGTAGGCATCTATCGTCAGACCTGTCCTGCTTCGGATTGTGGCCTCCATGCCTCGCTGTTTGAGTTGCTCTGCCATATCGGCAGTTCGTCGGCACTGCCACACAATCGCCGGTGCGATTGGCTTTCCGCTCGCTCTATCCCAGACAATCGTCGTCTCCCGCTGGTTTGCAATGCCGATTGCTGCGATCTGGGCTCCGGTGATCCCGAGCTTGTCCATCGCCTCACGGCACACCGCCAGCTGCGTCTCCCAAATTTCTTCCGCATCCTGCTCAACCCAGCCTTCCTGCGGAAAGCTGTTTTTCAGTTCCCGCTGTGCCATCGCACAAATTGAGCCGGAGTGATCGAATATGATACAGCGCGCACTGGTCGTCCCAGCATCCAATGCCATGATATAGCTCATCCTAATTCCTCCTCTGTACAAAACAGCCCCTTTGCCTTGCGCAAAGAGGCTGTATCTCTTATGAGTTCAATATAACAGCTCGGCATAATAATCAGCTGATTTCACCTGGCCGACCACACTGATCGCGCTGCGATCCATGTCAAACATCTGTTGCGCCAGCTCTGCCACATCATCCTTGGTCACCCGATCGTACAGCGCCAAAACGGTCTCCACCTCGGGACTCTCCCCGAAAAACATTTCCGCACGCGCAATCTGATTCATCCGCGCGGACGTACTCTCCAGGCCAAGCAGTACACTGGTTTTGGCCTGCTCTTTGCAGCGCTCCAGCTCCGCGTCATCCGGGCCATACTCTGCCAAATGACGGCATTCCTGCACCACGAGCTCGATCGCCCGCGCTTCCGTCTCCTGTCCCAATGCCATATAGACATTAAACAGTCCAACATCCTGATGCGACGTGTGGAACGAATAGACCGAATAGCACAGGCCGTTTTGCTCCCGAATGGTCTGGAACAAACGGGAGGACATTCCCCCGCCCAGGATGGTTCCCAGCAGCGCGTTGACGTACCGTTGTTTGGAATTCATCGGCACTCCCTCAAAGCCAATGCACAGATGATTCTGTTCGATTTCTTTCTTTTTGGTAAATACCGCCGGCTGATACTGTGCCGGAACCAACACATTGCGTCCACTTCCGGTCATCGTACCAAACAAGTCACACAGATACTCGACATCCTGTATGGTAAACGAGCCCGCCAGCGCGACCACGGTGTCCTCCGGGCGGTAATACTCTTCCACAAACGCATGAAGCTCCTCACCGTGAATGTTGTCCAGCGTCTCGGATTCGCCCAGAATTGGGCGTCCCAACGCACTGCCCTGAAAGCATTGTTGAAACAGCTGCTCTGTGGCCATATCCTCGGGAGAATCCTCATACATGTCAATCTCTTCTTCCACCACGCCGCGTTCCAGATCGACATCCCGATCATCAAACAGTGGGTGCAGAACCATATCCGCTAAAATCTCCACGCCTTTCTGCAGATGTGCATCCAGTGTCTTGAGATAAAAGCAGGTGCATTCCTTTGTTGTGAATGCATTGACCTGTCCGCCAATCGCATCCATCGCCACCGCAATCTGCTTGGCAGTGCGCTCCTTCGTTCCCTTGAACACCATATGTTCGACGAAATGAGAGATCCCGCTCCATTCCTCCGGCTCATGGCGAGAGCCGTTCATTACCCAGACTCCAATGGCTGCTGAACGCACATTAGGCATGCGCTCATAGATCACACGCACCCCATTCGGCAGCACAAGTTTTTCATACATGCTCGATCGTCTCCCCATTTCTATGAAAAGAGGGCTTCCTCTCTCTCTGCTTCAGTAAACACTTTCAGTATATCACAGTTTTTCACGGTTTGGCACACCAATTTTCTATTTTCTTTACAAATCCGGTGAATTTCTGGGAACTCCCTTGAGTCGCAATCTCATTTTCGCTATAATGAGTAACAATATCAGTGAAATTGTTCTACCACCGTCTGAGAGGAGGCCACACTTCATGTCGCGCTTTCTGCGTCTGATTATCTGGGATGCATTGTTTTTTCTTGTCCTTTCCACCGGATACGCCGCCAGCCAGCTGCTGAGCAGCACCACCTCGTCCTATCTCGTCCTGCTGCTGACCTGCGTGGTCTGCGGCGCGTTTCTTGCCCAGCTCTCTCTCTGGGGCATCGGATGGATGGAACTCGTGTTCGTCGGCCTTCCTGCACTGTATCTAGCTCTGTCCCCTTTGCTGGCCCCCGTTCTCAACGGGCTCACATGGGTTCCCTTCGCGCTGGTTCCCGACGCCTTACTGCACTCCTCCGCCAACACACTGCATTTTGCCGGAGCGCTGACCGTCGGCTTCATGCTGTGGGAGCGATTCCGCTGACCCTTGCCGCATGCCGCAAATCATGCTATACTGGTTTGGCAATCACGGGAATGCCTCCGGCATCCCGAAGGAGGCTTTTTACGCATGAGAGACACCCCATACCTGGTATTTGATATGGATGGCGTGCTGATTGACAGCGAACGCGTCGTCCTCAACTCCTGGATCGCCTGCGGTCCAAATTATGGCATACAGAATCCCGGCGAGTTCTGCCGTTCCTGTATGGGCACCACGCCGCAGGCCACCCGTCAGCGCTTGCTTGACGCCTATGGCCCCACGTTCGCCTACGATGACTTCATGGCAGACTGCCGAACCTATTTCTATGACGAATTCAACCGCACAGGCACTCCGATCAAGTCGCATGTCCGGGAGGCCATTGTCGGACTGCACGAGTTGGGCTGCACGCTGGCGGTTGCCTCGTCCACCAAGGAGGCCATCGTGCGCAAACAGCTCGGTGACGTCGGTATTCTTCCTTACTTTTCTGTTCTGATCGGCGGAGACCGCCTGACACGGAGCAAACCGGAGCCGGATATCTATCTGCTGGCCTGTGACATGCTCGGCGTTGCTCCGCAGCACGCCTACGCGGTCGAGGATTCCTACAACGGCATCCGTGCGGCCTACCGTGCCGGAATGATGCCCATCATGATTCCCGACCAGCAGCCCGTAACGGAGGAAATGCGACAGCTATGCCGTCATATTTTCCCGCACGCAGAGGAGCTGCTGCAGTACATTCGCACCCAAACCCTGTCCGCCAACTGAAAAAAACATCCCCGCCGACCCGTTGGTCGGCGGGGATTTCATTGTATTCCAACAGAAGACCGATCAATCGGTCCAGTCGCTTTCTGCCGCCAGCACGCAGTCCAGATACCGCGCAATCGTGTCATATTCCTCCGGCTGAATTTCTTCCGGTCCCGGATCAGGATTGCGGCCCCAATCGTCCTCCCGCTGTTCTTTATCCGGAACAATTCCGGTAATTCGGCCGCGCTCAATGCAGACATCGGTTGAAATTTTATAGTCTGATGTATGAAAGCTAAAGTCATACATGGACGCTCTGCCAAACTTGCCCATCATACGGAAATTCAGATCCAACCGGTTTTGATTGACACGGCGGCCAATGTATTTTTCTTCGATTTGTTCCATCGTCATGATTGGTTCCTCCTTTTCTGCGTCACAGCGTCGCAGCCATAACCGCTTTGATCGTGTGCATACGGTTTTCCGCCTCATCAAAGACAATTGACTGCGGACCTTCAAAGACCTCATCGGTCACTTCCATGGCTTCGCGTGCAAAGCGCTCTCCCATCTCGCGGCCGATTTCCGTCTTATGGTCATGGAACGCCGGCAGACAGTGCATAAAGACCGCCTGCGGACCGGCATTCTCCATCAGTCTCTGATCGACCTGATACGGACCGAGCTGCTCAATACGCTCCTCCCATACCTCAACCGGCTCGCCCATGGAGACCCAGACATCGGTGTACAAAACATCAGCGCCCTTGGTCGCCTCCATCGGGTCCTCCAGGAACCGGAGCGTCGCACCGGTCTGCGCCGCAATTTCCTGACACTGTGCGATCAGTGCCTCGTCGGGGAAATATGCCTTGGGGGCACAGGCGGTAAAGTTCAGGCCGAGCTTGGCACAGCCAACCATCAGCGAATTGCCCATGTTATAGCGTGCATCTCCCAGATAGACGAAGTTAATTCCCTGAAGCCGTCCAAAATGCTCCCGGATCGTCAGCATATCGGCGAGAATCTGGGTCGGATGAAATTCATTGGTCAGGCCATTCCAAACCGGCACGCCGGCATACCGCGCCAGCTCCTCAACAATGTCCTGTCCATATCCACGGTACTCGATGCCATCAAACATGCGGCCCAGTACACGAGCGGTATCTGCAATGCTCTCCTTCTTTCCAATCTGCGAGCCGGAGGGGTCCAGATAGGTCACCTGCATACCCAGATCGTGTGCCGCCACTTCAAAGCTGCATCGGGTACGGGTGCTGGTCTTTTCAAAAATCAGTGCAATATTTTTGCCGCGCAGTGTGTCGTGCGCAATACCGGCTTTTTTCTTGGCCTTCAGCTCTGCCGCCAGATCCAGTAATCCCAGAATTTCCTCCGGCGTGAAATCCAGCAGCTTTAAAAAGTGATTTCCCTTGAGATTCATACGCTATGCCCTCCCAGCAAACTGCGGAGGCTCGGCCCCGCAGCGTTCGTTCCATTCTTTCTTTATTATATCAAATCCGATCCCGCTTGCAAGACTTTCCCTCTTGTCAGCCGTCGGATTCCGGAATTGGATGCCAGCATCATCCATCCTCATCCTGCGTTCTCCTTCGCGACAAAAAGCGAGGGCTTGGATCCGCAGATCCCTCCCTCGCCTCATGGTGCAGTAAAATCAGCCGGGGAGCACCGTATCCAGCTCCTGCTTGAGTTCACTCTTATCCCGCAGTCCAACCAGACGCTTGACCTCTTTTCCTCCGACGAACAGACTGACCGTCGGAATCGACAGAATTTTATGCTCTACGGCTACCTGCGGCATCTCATCAATATTGACCTTCACGAATTTCATCCGTCCACAATAGGCAGTCGCCAGCTGCTCCACAATCGGCCCCAGCATTCGGCACGGTTCACACCACTCCGCCCAAAAATCCACACAGACCGGCATGGGGGAGTTCAGCACTTCCTTATCGAATTCTCCTTCATGAATATGTATAATTGACATTACATTTCTCTTCCTTTCCGGAATCATACATCGTTCTCTGCAGGGACTTTGCAAATCCTACAGAGCTGCGTTATAATATACACATTATATCCTCTTTCTCATAAATTGTGAATCATTATTTTGCAAATTATAGAAATTTTTTTGTTGGAAAGGTATGAATATGACCGATTTTCTTCATCCATCCATGGATTCTGACCATCTCAATGCCATGAGTTCGCTCGCGCTGGCACACATCGGCGACTGTGTATACGAAATCATGACCCGTTCCTGGCTGACCACTTCAGGCTTGGTCACCAGCCGCAACCTGCACCGTCATACCATCCGTCTGGTCTGTGCCGGTGCACAGGCCGCCGGCGCCGCCGCAATTCATCCGCTTTTGACGGAGGACGAGCTGACCGTGTTCCGCCGCGGACGCAATGCCAAGCCCAAATCCATCCCAAAGTCCTCCACTGTCTCCGAATATGCACACGCGACAGCGGTGGAAACCTTGTTTGGCTGGCTGTATCTCCAGCAGCGCTACGACCGTCTCAACGAGCTGTATGCAGTGCTTCTCCCCGCCGCTCAGGAGTGGGCGGAAAAGCACTGAGGGAAACCAACCATCTGCGGTCAGCTTCCCTCGGTTCCCCAAATTAGAATTCCGAAGAATTCTTCTTGTTTCTGCTATTGAACTGATTGTTCTGATTCTGCTTCTGGTTGTTCTGGTTCTGGTTATTCTGATTGTTCTGGTTCTGATTGTTCTGGTTCTGATTGTTCTGGTTCTGCTTCTGGTTGTTCTGATTGTTATCTCTGGACATGGAATCACCTCTTTTCTTTTGCAGCACTAGTATATCCAAACCCATGAGTTTTATCCCGCTCCTTTTGTTCAGAAGCGCAACACCTCCGTTTTGTCCGGAACAAATCAGGATGGCGCAGCAGAAACCTTACCGACACGATGCATCATCATCGCTCCAAACACACAAAATGCCGCTCTTTTTTCCACCGAACGTCTTGTCAAGCATTTTTGTGTTTGATATAATAAATTGTTGTCGTATGCCATATGACAATCTTTTCACCCATTTTGATTCATATTATTTCACATATCATACAGGAGGTACTTTCCATGTCAGGACATTCCAAATGGCATAATATCCAAAAGACCAAGGGCGCAAACGACGCCAAGAGAGCCGCAATTTTTACCAAAATCGGCCGTAAGATGGCCGTTGCCATCAAGGAAGGCGGCAGCGCCAACCCCGATAACAACAGCAAGCTGCGTGACGTCATCGCAGATGCCAAGGCAAACAACGTCCCCAAGGACAACATCAAGCGCATGCTCGACCGCTTCAGCGGCGACAACGGCGCGGTAAACTACGAGTCCAACACCTACGAAGGCTACGGCCCGTCCGGCATCGCTGTCATCTGTGAGACGCTGACCGACAACCGTAACCGCACGGTAGCGGATGTGCGCCACTACTTCGATAAGTTCGGCACCGGTCTGGGCAACGCCGGCTGTGTCTCGTGGCAGTTCGAGCAGAAGGGTGTGCTGGTCATTGAGCGCGGCGAGCTGGATGAGGACGAAGTCATGATGACTGCCCTGGACGCCGGCGCTGACGATTTCCAGGCCGATGAGGACGTATTCCAGGTATTCACTGCTCCGGAAGAGTTCGCTGCCGTCCGCGATGCACTCCAGGAGGGCGGTTTTGAATTCGTATCCGCTGAAGTAGAGATGGTTCCCTCCAACACCATCACGCTGGAGAGCGAAGAGGACA